>CAVWCU010000002.1:0-336964 GCA_963753585.1 uncultured Solirubrobacterales bacterium
GAGCGGGTCTGAGCCTGAGGGCTCTTAGTTAGCTGAGAACCTCGTTGCTGACGCTGCCGACCCCGATCAGGCCGGGGCCGACGTGGGCGCCGATTACGGGCCCGATCTCGGAGATGTAGACGGGCTCGCAGCCGAAGATCTCGCGGCAGTCGTCGGCAAGGGCGCCGGCCGTCTCCAGGTCCTGGATGTGCTGGATGACCCAGGCGTCGAGGCCGGACTCGTGGCGCCGGCGGGCGTAGTCGCGCAGGCGCTCGATCGAGCGGGCGCGGGTGCGGACGCGCTCGACCGGGGTGATCTCCTCCTCCAGGGTGAGGATCGGCTTTATCTTCAGCGCCGAGCCGATCCAGGCGCGGGCACCGCCGATGCGGCCGCCGCGCCGCAGGTACTCGAGCGTGTCGATCGCGAACCACATCTTCAGCTCCTCGCGCGCCTGTGCGGCGCGGGCAACGACCGCCTCGCCGTTGCCGCCGGCCTGAGCAGCGGCGGCGGCCGCGAGCACCGAGTAGGCCATCCCGCCGCAGGCCGAGCGGGAGTCGAAGAGGTGGATCCGCTCCCCGCCCTTGCCCTCGGCGACGAGCCGGTCGCGCGCCTGCCCGGCCGCCTCGAAGGTGCCCGAGATGCCAGAGGAGATGTGGATCGAGACGACCTCGCGGCCTTCGTCGAGCAGCGGTTCGTAGACCGAGACGAAGTCCCCCACGGAGGGCTGCGATGTCGTTGCGCCTTCCTCGGAGGCCCGAAGGCGCTCGTAGAAGGCGGCGTAGTCCGCTATCTCGGACTCCGGCTTCTGCTCCCCGTCGACGGCCACGTAGAGGCTGACGACCTTGATCCCACGCGCCGCGACCAGCTCGGTGGGCAGGTAGGCCGTTGTGTCGCAGACGACCGCGGTGTCGGGGTTGGAGCTCAAGATAAGCGATTCTCTCAGACCTCTCGCTACACTTTGTGAAGTGACCGACTCCCAGACTGAGACTCCACAGGTAGCAATCGCCCTCACCGAGAAGGCGGCCGGCAAGATCGGCGAGCTGCTCGGCTCTCAGGAGGACGCCGAGGGCCAGGCGCTTCGCGTCGCCGTTCGCGGCGGCGGCTGCTCGGGCTTCCAGTACGCCCTCGCCTTCGACCGCGTCAAGGACGACGACCACGTCTTCGAGGTCGACGGCGTCTCGGTGATCGTCGACAAGGTCAGCATGCAGTTCGTCTTCGGCTCCGAGGTCGACTACGTGGAAGGCCTGCAGGGCGCGGGCTTCCAGGTCAACAACCCGAACGTCGTCGCTGCTTGTGGCTGCGGGTCGTCCTTCCAGGTGAAGGAAGACACGGCCGAGACCGCCGCAGTCTGAGCGCTATTCGATCTGCAGAGGAGGCGACTGCGCAGGTGTGGCCTGCGCGGCTGCGGGCGCAGGGGCGTCAGGCTGCTCGACCCCGAGCGCCTCGGCCAGCTCGCCCGACTCGAGCATCTCCTCGACGATGTCGGCACCGCCGATCAGCTCGCCGTTGACATAGAGCTGGGGGAAGGTCTGCCAGTCGGAGATCTCGGCGGTGACTTCACGCAGCGGCTGCAGCGCCGGCAGCACGTCGATCGCCCCGTACTCGACGTCGATCGAGTCGAGCACCTGCACGACCCGCATCGAGAAGCCGCAGCGCGGCATATCGGGGGTGCCCTTCATGAAGAGCAGCACCGGGTTGGCGGCGATCAGCTCTTCGACCTTCTGCTTCAGCTCGGCGTCGGCCATGTGACGATTGTAGAGACCGTGGCTGAACGATTGACCCACCTATGCGGTGGTCAATCGTTCAGCCGACCGTCAAGCACCGCGGTTTTCAAGGAAAGGGCGTGGATCGTCCCGTCGTCGAAGCGAGCCTTGACCGCGGCCTTGACCAGGCGGTGCTGGTCCAGTCGCGAGAGACCCTCGAACTGGGAGGCCATCACGGTCGCCCGCAGGTGGTCGCCTGTGCCGGTCTCGTCGACGACCTCGACCGCGGCACCGGGCAGGGCCGCCTCGATCATCCGCTGGATCTCCGCCAAGTCGGCCACGAACTCGGTTACTAGCGGCGGCGGCGCAGCATCATCAGGCCGCCGAGCGCAAAGCCGGCGACGGCGGCGCCGACGATCAGCTGGGAGCGGTGCTCGTAAACCTGGCGGCGCCAGTCGGTCAGCTCGGCGACCCGGCCGCGGAGCTGCTCGACCGAGCGGCCCAGGTCGCGGCGCTGGAGATCGATGTCGCGGCGGATCTCGGCCGGGGAGCGGCCGGGCATGCCGGCGGTCGGGGGGCGGACGGGCTCGGGCTGGGTGCTCATTCGCTTCCCGCTTTCGCTCCGGATTCCAGCGTCGCCTTGGTCAGCTTCGCCTCCTCGATCGCCTGCTCGGGGACCGGCGGCGCGCCGGCCTGGACCGAGCGGTAGGCGAAGAACCCGGCGGCGGCGGCGATCAGCAGGAAGACCGCGGCCTCGACGAAGAAGCCGGGCCAGGCGTTGCCGTCGAAGACCTCTTCGGCCAGCAGCCAGGCAACCCCCTCCATGACCAGGATCAGCGCCAGGAAGGCGAAGGTGCCGGCGGCGATGCCGACGACGGAACCGCGCAGGATCTTGCCGACCTTGTCGGAGACCTCGGCCTTGGCCAGCTCGATCTCCTCGCGGACCAGCGAGGAGCTCTTCTCGGCGACGTCGAAGACCAGCTCGCTGACCGAGCGCTCGTCCTGCGGCGGTGGTGTTCCGGCACCGTCGGGCACGCTACTCCGGCGGGTCCTCATCGAAGAGACGGCGGTAGGCGATGGCGGCGATTCGCGTGGCGACGATGCTGGCCAGCGCCCCGGCCCCGGCGAGCATGCCGCTCCAGGCGAGGCGTTTGACGATCTCGTTCTCCATACCGGCCCGACCTTACCTATCGCGGCTCGAGGCCGTCGCAGATCGTCGCGACGACAAGGCTCTTTGCCTGGTCGAAATCGCCGTCGGAGGCGGGGATCACCTCGAAGATCCAGCCGGTGAGCAGTTGCTCGATCGCGCCGTAGAAAGACATCGAGGCGAAGGTCGGGTCGATGTCGCGGCGGAACTCGCCGGACTCCTGGCCCTCGGCGACGATTTTGGCGATCGAGTCGTAGGCGCGGCGGATCTCGGGCAGGTGGGTGCGGCCGAAGGAGTTGGCGGCGCGGGTGACCTCGACGATGATCACCTTCATCAGCTCCGGGTCGTGACGGTAGGAGCCGACGATGAAGCCGGCCACCGCCTCGAGCTTCTGGCGCGGTGAGGCGCCCGCGCGATCGGCCTCCTCGATCGCCGCCAGCAGCAGCGACCAGCGCTCGGCGAAGAGCTCGTTCAGCACCTCGTCCTTCGACTTGAAGTAGTGGTAGACGAGCCCGTAGGCGACGCCGGCTTCGTCGGCGATGTCGGAGACGCGGGTCGAGTGGAAGCCCTGGCGGGCGAAGACGCGGATCGCCGCGTCGAGGATCTGGCGCCGCTTGTCGACGGCGGGAGCGGGGGCCTTTGACGCCATCAGGCGCGCGCCTCCGTCAACTGGGGCCAGGCGTAGGCCTGCGGGCGGCGGTTGGCGAGCGAGGGCAGCGACTTGCGGATGCGCTGCTGGGCGCCGAGGTCGAGGTCGGCCGCGACGAAGCACTCCTCGTCCGGGGCGGTCGCGAGGACCACGCCCCAGGGATCGACGATCGCCGAGCGCCCGTAGGAGTCGAAGTGGGGCGACGCCTTGCCGACCTGGTTCGGCGCGAGAGCGAAGACCTGGTCCTCGATCGCCCGCGCCCGCAGCAGGACCTCCCAGTGGTCGCGCCCGGTCGCGAGCGTGAACGCGGAGGGAACGGTGACGATGCGGGCGCCGCGCACGGCGAGGATCCGGTAGAGCTCGGGGAAGCGCAGGTCGTAACAGACGCTGAGGCCGACGGTCGTACCCAGGCAGGGAGCGGTGACGATCTCCTCGCCCGGCTGCTCGCATTCGGACTCGCGGTAGGAGACGCCGCCGACGTCGACGTCGAACATGTGGATCTTGCGATAGACGGCGAGGTCGTCGCCGACCGGGCCGATCAGGACCGATGTGTTGAACGCCCTGCCGCGCGGGCCAAGCTCGGAGATGCTGCCGGCGAGCAGGTGGACGCCGAGTTCCCGCGCCCAGCTGCGGGCTGCGTTGAGGCTGGGGCCGTCGAGCGTCTCAGCGCCGGCGAGCAGCTCCTGCCCGCCGGCCAGCAGGTTCCACTTCTCCGGCAGGGCGACCAGCTCGGCGCCGTCGGCGGCCGCGTCGCGCACGAGCTCCTCGGCCGCGGCGAGGTTGTGGGCCTTGTCGTCGTTGGAGTTGAGCTGTACTACCGCTGCGCGCAAGCGTCCCCCCTGGTCGCTGGTTGACTGACCAGTCAATCGGTCTAGTCAGTATAAGTGCGCCCCACGCTGACTTCGTCTTTATGGGTGCATATGGACCCATAAAGACGAAGTCAGCGGATTTGGGGGGCGTAACCTTTGGTGCTGTGGTGCAGACCGGCATGGATGACGGGGAGCGCAAGCAGGTCACGGTCCTCTTCGCCGACGTGAGCGGCTCGATGGACTTGGCCGAGGGGCGGGACCCGGAGGAGTGGCGCAAGATCATGCAGCGCTTCTTCGCCATCCTCGCCGCCGCCGTCGAGCGCTTCGAGGGAACCGTCGACAAGTTCACCGGCGACGGGATCATGGCCGTGTTCGGGGCCCCGGTCGCCCACGAGGACCACGCGCGCCGCGCTTGCTACGCCGCCCTGCAGATGCTCGACGACGTCGCCGAGTACGCGGCGGAGCTGCGGCGCGGGCCCGGGCTCAACTTCTCGACCCGGATCGGGATCAACTCGGGCGAGGTGGTAGCGGGGGCGATCGGCAGCGACGGCGAGGGCGAGTACACGGCGATCGGTCACACAGTAGGGCTCGCTCAGCGGATGGAGGCGCTGGCCGAGCCCGGCACCGCGTACGTGACAGAGAGCACGGCCGCACTCGCTGCGGGCTTCCTCGAGCTGAGGGAGCTGGGCGCGTTCGAGATCAAGGGCGCGAGCAGGCCGGTCGAGGTCTTCGAGCTTGCCGGCGTCGGCACGGCGCGCTCGCGGCTCGACCTCTCCCGCGAACGCGGCTTCACGCGCTTCGTCGGCCGCGACGAGGAGATGGCAGCCCTGGAGGAGGCGCTCGGGCAAGCGGAGGCTGCCGTGGGCGCCGTGGTCGGCATCGTCGCCGAGGCGGGGGTCGGCAAGAGCCGCATCTCCCACGAGTTCTCCGAACGCTGTCGCGGGCGCGGGATCGAGGTCTTCGAGGCGCAGGGACAGTCGCACGGCCGCTCGATCCCGCTGATGCCGGTCCTGCAGATGCTGCGCGCCTACTTCGGCATCGGCGACCGCGACCCCGAGCGCATCGCCCGCGAGAAGATCGCCGGCAGGGCGCTGCTGCTCGACCCCGAGTTCGCAGAGGAGCTGCCGCTCGTCTTCGACTTCCTCGGCGTGCCCGACCCCGACCGGCCGGTGGCACAGATGAGCCCCGAGGCGCGCCGGCGCGCCCTGGGCCGGATCGTCTGCCGGCTGATCAACGCACCCCAGCGTCGCCATACGGTGGTGCTGGTGGTCGAGGACCTGCACTGGCTGGACGAGGCGAGCAACGCGATGCTGGCGGAGCTGGTCGAGTCGGTCGCCGGGACCAACACCCTGGCGGTCGTCAACTTCCGCCCCGAATACCCGAACGCCTGGGTCGGCTCGCCGATCTATCGCGGGCTCTCGCTGGAGCCGCTGGGGCAGGCGGACACGGCCGAGCTGCTGCGCGACCTCGCCGGCGAGGACCCGTCCCTCGACGGCCTTGACCGTCAGGTCCACGAGCGCACCGGCGGCAACCCGTTCTTCGTCGAGGAGATAGTCCGCGAGCTGGTCGAGGCCGGTCACTTCGAGGGCGAGCGCGGTGCCTACCGCCTGGTGCGGCCGGTGGAGGAGGCGGGGGTGCCGGCCACCGTGCAGGCCGTCCTCGCCGCCCGCATCGACCGCCTCGGGCCGACCGCGAAGGACCTGCTCCAGGTCGCCTCGGTGATCGGCCGGGAGGTCGGGGCGCGGACGCTGGGGCTGACCGCCGGGCTGGACGAGGGGGAGCTGAACCCGGCGCTGTGCGAGCTGGTCGACGGCGGCTTCCTCTACGAAGCCGAGCTCTACCCAGAAAGGGTGCTGGCCTTCCGCCACCCGCTGACGCGCGAGGTCGCCTACGGGACGCAGCTCGGCGAGCGCCGCGCCGCAACCCACGTAGCCGCCGCGCGGGCGATGATCGAGCGTGAGCCCGAGCGCCTCGACGAGCTGGCCGCGCTCGTCGCCAGCCACATGGAGTCCGGGCAGGAACCGCTCGAAGCCGCCCGCTGGGCGGCGCGGGCAGCACACTGGGCCGGGCACAGCCAGCCCCACGATGCGCTGCGACTCTGGGACACGGTGACGCGGCTGGTCGACGGGTTGGAGGAGAACGAGGAGACAACCGGCCTCGCGGTCGCCTCCCGCCTGCAGCAGCTCGACTACGCGTGGCGGCTCGGAATGGAGAACGAGCGGGTGGCGCGCCTCGAGGCCGAGGCCGAGGAGATCGCCACCCGGATCGGCGACCTACGCTCGCTGGCCCTGCTGCGGATGCTGCTCTCGGGACGGCCGGGGCTCGAGCAGACGACCGCGGACTGGATCGCCGGGGTCACGGAGGCGAGCCGGCTGGCCGACGAGTCGGGCGACCTCCACCTGCGGGTGGCGATCAGGGCAGCCGGCGCGTACGCGCACCTGTGCGCGGCCGACTTCCAGCGGCTCGACCGCACCGCCGACGAAGTGCTGGAGCTCGCCGATGGCGACCCCGCGATCGGCGCCGGGATCATCATCGGCTGCCCGGTCGCCTGGGCGGTTGGGGCGAAGGCGCTCGTTCGTCGCGAGCGCGGGGAGCTGGACGAGTGCGAGCGGCTGCTGGAGGAGAGCCTGCAGCTCGCCAAGGATCACGGTGACCCCGAGACCGCCAGCTGGGACCGGGGCACGAAGGCGATGTTGCTGACGATGCGCGGCGAGCCGGAGGCAGGGGTTGCCATCGGCCGGCGCAATTGCGAACTGACCGATCGCCTGGGGGACGTCTTCTCGCGCAGCCTCGCGCTGGGCAACCTCGGGGCGGCACAGCTGGCAGCGGAGGACTACGAAGGGGCGCTCGAATCGTTCGACGAGGCGGAACGCCTCCACCGCGAGGCGATGGACGGCGGCGACGAGCAGGAGGCGTGGCGCGGTGCGGTGCGCGCCGAGGCCCTGACGGGCGTCGGCCGCACCCATGAGGCGATCGAGCTCGCAGCCTGGGCCGCGGAGGTGGCCCGCGAACGCGAACTGCTCTGGTCGTTGCCGCTGGCGCTGCTGGCGCTCGGCCGCGCCCGCGCCGCCGCCGGCGCGCCCGGCGCCCGCGAGGCCCTGGACGAAGCAACAGCCGTCACCGAAGAAACCGGCGCGATCACCACCCTCTCCTCGATAGAAGAAGAGCGCGACCGCCTAGCCGCCGCTCGCTAGGCGATAGACCAGGAGGGTCATCGGGGTCTCTCCCCAGGAACTCCCGCGAAGCGGCCTGGGGAGAGACCCCGATGACCCTCCACGCCCCCCTGGCGAGCACCAGCTTCTTAAGTTCGCTTCACGACCTCGAACTGGCCCATCAGGCCGTGGTCCTCGTGGTCGAGCATGTGACAGTGGATGACGAACTTGCCGGTGTAGTCGACGAAGCGGCCGGCGAGGTGGATGCGTTCGCCCGGGTAGACGAGGAAGGAATCCTTGAGGCAGTCTTCCCAGGGGGGCGGGGGCTTGCCGTTGCGGGAGAGCAGGTACCAGTCGGTCAGGTGCATGTGCATCACGTGGGCGACGCCGGTGCGGTTGACGATCTCCCAGGTCTCGGTCGTGCCGAGAAGCGGGCGGGCGTCGGCGCGGGCGGGGTTGAAGGTCCGCCCGTTCAGCAGCCAGGTGGTCTTGAAGAGGCCGCCGATCGAGATCTCCCAGCTGCGCTGCGGCGTCCTCGAGGCCCGCTCGGCCCAGCCGGGCAGCGGCCGCAGCTTGCGCGGCACCCGGGTACGGTCGGGGAGGCGGCGCGAGTCGACCCGGAACTGCATCAGGGCGCCGGCGTAGGGCCGGGCGCCGGGCGACTGCCTGGCACCATGGCGGGGGCCGCTGCGCAGCTCGACCCTCTCCCCTCTCGCGGCGGCGAAGTCGACCACCAGCTCGAGCCGCTCGCCGGGGCCGATCATCGCCTCTCTCCGCCGCACCGGCCGCGGCATCAGGCCGCTGTCGCTGCCGATCTGGAGGAAGTGGGCGCCGTTGGAGAGGCAGAGGTTGTAGGGGCGGAACTGCGAGGCGTTGAGGATGCGCAGGCGGTAGCGCTGGGCCTTCACCCGGTGGTGGGGCATGTAGGCGCCGTTGACGAGCACGTAGTGGCCGTTGACGCCGTCGGTGGGCGGCCGCAGGCCGGTGAAGGGGTCGGTGAGCTGGTTGTGGCGGTCGAAGGAGCGGTCGGCGATCATCAGCGCCAGGTCGCGCTCGCCGCTCGGCAGAGGCAGGCTCTCGTCGAAGCGGTCGTCGAGGATCCACATCCCGGCCAGCCCACGCCAGACGTTCCGTGAGGTGTGGTCGAGGCGATGGTCGTGGTACCACTGGAAGGCGGCGCGCTCGGGCCGGCCGTCCTCGAGGAGGTCGTAGACGTAGGTGCGCCTCCCCCCCGGCCCGATCAGCTGGTCATTGCCCGAGCTGCGCGGCGAGAGCCCGCTGGGAATGCGGCAGTAGGAGGAGCGCGGGTGCGAGGGCGTCTGCCCGCCGGGCTGGCCGTCGAACCGGGAGCGGTTGTGGCCGCCGTGCAGGTGCACGGTCAGCTCGCCGGCGGAACGTGGCAGCTCATGGAGGAAGGTCACCTCGGTTCGGTGGCCGGCGGGCCTTCTGATCGTCGGGCCCGGGAAGGTGCCGTCGTAGGTCCACATCCTGGTCGGGGGGCCGGGAAGGATCTGGACCTCGGCCTCGCGGATCGGGATCGTCAGCCTGGCGTCGCCGAGCACCCGCGGGGTCGGCAGGGGCGAGCGAAACGGCGCCGGCGCAGCGGCCCGTGCCCGCGACTCGCTCCCAGGCAGCAGCGCCCCGGGGCGCCAGCCCAGTGGCAGGGCCGTGGCGAGGGCACCGCCGCCCAGGGCGCCGAGGAATGCTCGGCGCCCGAGGCGGGGATTCTGAGGGCCTTCCAGCCGTGGTGGCTAGCCGCCGGGGAGAACGTTGATCGACCCCTGCATTTCGGGGTGGATCGCGCAGAGGAAGTAGATCCTCGATGGCCCGGCCGAGGTGTCGACGCTGACCGGCTGGGTGATCGACGTCCCGGCTTTCGCTTCGCCGGTGAACCAGGAGTCGCCGGTCTTGCTCAGGTTGCCGAGCGTGTCCCAGCCGGCGACGCCGGTCTCGACCGGGTTGACTTTGACCGGCCCGTTGCCTTTGACGCCATGCCACTTGGCGATCGACATGCAGATGTGTTTGGGCGTGAAGCAGAGCTGCCGCGCTTTCGGCGTCTTCGGCAGCGAACCCTGTGTCACCAGCGAGAAGGTGTGGGGACCGACCTGGCGCGGGTTGGTCTTGTTGAGGATCTTGAGGTCTTCGCCGGCCACGATCGTCTTCGGCCCCTCGAAGCGCAGCCCCCCTTTGCCGCCCTTCATGAAGATGGTGTTGGCAGCCGTTGCGGAGGTTTCTCCGGGCATGGCGGCGGCCAGGGCGGGAATCGCTGCGGCGACAGCCAGGATGGCGGCCGCAAGTGCAATCGGAAGACGACGCTGCATCAACTTGCTCTCCTTTGGCGTGCGGCCGGCGCCGGGTGGCTCGGCCGATTGGATGTAAGAAGCTATACCTAACGCCAAGTCCGATCAAGGGTTCCGGGGCGAGCTGCTGTCTGGGAACATCCCGCGCGTGCCTGACGGGGACCAGACCGGCGACGCAGGGGAGCGCGAGGACCTCGCCGAGGTGCTGAGGCGACGGGCCCTGACCGAGGACGCGGCCCGCCCGGACGCGGTCGAGCGCCGCCACGGCGCCGGCGGCCGCACCGCGCGCGAGAACGTCGCCGACCTGGTCGACCCCGGCTCCTTCGTCGAGTACGGGCGCTTCGCGATCGCCGCCCAGCGCGGGCGGCGCGAGGTCGAAGAGCTGATCGCGCGCACACCCGCCGACGGCCTCGTGGCAGGCACCGCCCGCATCAACGGCGACCTCTTCGGCGAGAACAGCGCCTGCGCGGTGCTCTCCTACGACTACACGGTCCTCGCCGGCACCCAGGGCGCCCTCGGCCACCGCAAGAAGGACCGCCTCTTCGAGCTGATCGAGCGCATGCGCCTGCCGACGGTCTTCTTCGCCGAGGGCGGCGGCGGGCGCCCGGGCGACACCGACTATCCGGTCGTCTCCGCCCTCGACACCCGCGCCTTCGCGCTCTGGGCGAAGCTCTCGGGCATGGTGCCGCGGATCGCCGTCGTCGCAGGGCGCTGCTTCGCCGGCAACGCCACGATCGCCGGCTGCTCGGACCTGATCGTCGCGACCGAGAACGCCTCACTCGGCATGGGCGGGCCGGCGATGATCGAGGGTGGCGGCCTGGGCAGGGTCGATCCCGACGCGGTGGGCCCGGTCGAGGTGCAGGCCGCCAACGGCGTCGTCGACCTCGTCGTCCCCGACGAGGCTGCCGCCACCGCGGCGACCAAGCGCCTGCTCGCCTACTTCCAGGGGCCGGTGCCGGCCGGCCCGGAGCCGGACCAGGCGGCGCTGCGCGACGCCGTACCCGAGCGCCGGCGCCGCGCCTACGCGGTGAAGCCGATCGTGGAGACGCTGGCCGACGAGGGCTCGGCGACGTTCCTGCGCGAGCGCTTCGCGCCCGAGATGCTCACCGCACTCGCCCGGATCGAGGGGCGGTCGGTCGGCGTGATCGCCAACGACACCCAGCACACCGCCGGCGCGATCACCAGCGACGCGGCCGACAAGGCGGCGCGCTTCCTGCAGCTCTGCGACGCCTTCGACCTGCCGGTCGTCTCGCTGGTCGACACGCCGGGGATGATGGTCGGCCCCGAGGCCGAGGCGACCGGCCTGGTGCGGCACACCTCGCGCCTGCTGCTGGCCGGCGCCGCCCTGCGGGTGCCGCTGATCGCCGTGATCCTGCGCCGCGGTTACGGCCTCGGCGCCCAGGCGATGGTCGGCGGCAGCATGCACGAGCCGCTGCTCACCGTCGCCTGGCCCTCCGCGCACCTTGGGCCGATGGGCCTCGAGGGCGCGGTCAAGCTCGCCCTGCGCAAGGAGCTGGAGGCGATCGCCGACGAGGACGAGCGCGAGCGCCGCGTCCGCGAGCTGACCGCAGCCGCCGAGGAGAACGCGAAGGCGCTCAACGCCGCCGCCCTCTTCGAGATCGACGACGTGATCGACCCGGCCGAGACCCGCGCCCTGATCGCCTCCACCCTCGCCGCGGCCGGACCGCCGCAGCGCGACGCCGGCGCGCGGCGCTTCGTCGACGCCTGGTAGAAGCTCAGGCGAGGCCCTCGAACTCGTACTCGCGCAGGAAGCCCTCGAAGTGGCGGCGGTGCCCCTGCTCGTCGTGGAGGATCGCGGTCGCCATGTCCTGGGTTACCGGGTCGATCTGGTCGGTCTCGGCGACGATGCGCGTGTAGTGCTCGATCGCCCCGGTCTCGGCCTTGATCACGCCGCGGATCACGTGCACGACGTCGGTCTGCTCCTCCGGGGGCTGCAGGTAGGACTGCTCGGCGGTGAAGCCCTCCGACCCCGGGACCACGCCGTAGAGCTCCTTGATCCGCTCGGCGAACTGCTTGGCATGCCCGAGCTCCTCCTCGACCTCGGCCTCCAGCGACTCCTTGATCTCCTGCGCCCTCACCCCGTCGAGGTTGACCGCGGCGGCGAGGTAGCTCGTCACCGTCTCGATCTCCATCCAGTAGGCCCTGGTGAGCAGGTCGACGACGTGCTGGCGTGCCTCTGCGTTGGCGCCGTCGAAGATTCCCTTGCTGGGGCTGACGCTGGTCTCCATCTCTGCGCTCCTTTCGCTCGACTGCGGGGGTGCAGATCGGATACCCGGAGCGCGCGGACGACAATCGCGATTACCATAGGCACCTAGGGTCAGACCCCTCTGTCCAGGGAGGCACCGAATATGACAAGCGAGCAGCAGGACATCGCCGACGGCACCCTCGTGGTGCGCACCGCGAAGAACGACGAGATCCACACGATCGCGCTCTGCGGCGAGCTGGACCTCGCCAACGCGAGCACGGCCGAGGCCGCCCTCGAGGAGCTGCTGGACGAAGGCGCACAGGTCGTCGTCGACATGCGCGAGCTGGAGTTCATCGACTCGACCGGGATCGCGCTGCTGGTGGCGGCACTTGGCCGCGGCGACGAAGAGGCGAGGGTACGGTTCATCCCGAGCACCGCTCCTGCCGTGACGCGGGTGCTGGAGCTGACCGGGCTGGCCGAGCGGCTGCCGCTCGCCGACGCGTAGCCCGTCGGCGCCCGGCGCTACGCGCGGAGCCTGTAGCCCTTGGAGAAGAGGCGCAGGTTGACGAAGAAGAGCGCCGCGGTCGCCGCCGTGAGGGCGAGGAGCGAGAGGGCGATGCTGACTTCGGTGAAGCCGACGAAGCCGTAGCGGACCAGGTTGATCATGTAGTAGACCGGGTTGAAGAGGGTGATCGTCTCGAAGGGCTGCGGCAGCAGCTCCGCCGAGTAGAAGACGCCGCCGAGGAAGATCAGCGGCGTCAGGACGAAGGTCTGGACGAAGGCGACGTCGTCGAACTGCTCCGCGCGCACCCCGGTCAGGACGCCGAGCTGGGAGAAGAAGAAGCCGACCAGGAAGAGCGAGGGGATCAGCACGAGAACGTGGTCGACCGGGAGGTCGACCAGCAGCGAGGCGGCAATGAAGGTCAGCAGTGCAACCAGGAACCCGCGCATGAAGCCGCCGAGCGAGAAGGCCAGCAGCAGCTCCAGCGGCGAGGCGGGCGAGGAGAGCTGGTCCTGGATCGCGCCCTGGAACTTCTGCTGGAGGATCGAGGAGGAGTTGTTGGCGAAGGCGTTGATCGAGAAGGCCATCATGATCAGGCCGGGGATGACGAAGACGACGTAGTCGATCCCGTGCAGCTGCTTGATCCGCGAGCCGAGGGCGGCGCCGAAGACGGTGATGTAGAGGAAGGTTTCCAGCAGCGGGGCGCCGAGCGTCTGCTTCTTGATCTTCATGAAGCGGTTGACCTCGCGGCGCCAGAGCGTCGCGAAGCGGATCTGGGCGGCGCTCACGATGCGCTCACCTCGATGTGGGAGCGCGAGAGCTCCTTGCGGCCGACCAGCGCCAGGTAGGCGTCCTCGAGGCTGTCGACGCCGTAGCGGGCGGCCAGCTCCTCGCTCGTCCCCTCGCCGACGATCTTGCCCTCGTTGATGAAGGCGATGCGGTCGCAGAGCTGTTCGGCCTCCTCGATGTAGTGCGTGGTGAGCAGGATCGTCGTCCCCTCCTGGTTGATCCGCTGCACGTAGTGCCAGAGCTCGAGCCGCAGCTCGACGTCGACGCCGGCGGTGGGCTCGTCGAGGATCAGCAGGCGCGGCCGGTGCATCATCGCCCGCGCAAGGATCAGCCGCCGTTTCATCCCGCCGGAGAGGGTGCGGGTGCGTTCGTCGCTCTTCTCGGTCAGCGAGAAGGTCTCGAGCAGCTCCCGGGTCCGCTCCCGCCGCTCGCGCTTGGGCATGCCGAAGTACCCGGCGTGGTAGTCGAGCGTCTCCTCGACGGTGAGGAACCAGTCGAGGTTGGGCTCCTGGGGCGCAAGCCCGACCGCCTGGCGGGCGTCGCCGTAGTCGTCGATCGCGTCGTGGCCGAGGACCCGGATCGCGCCGCCGGTCGGCTGCGCCAGCCCGGTCGTGCAGTGGATCAGGGTCGACTTCCCCGCCCCGTTGGGCCCGAGCAGCCCGAAGAGCTCCCCCGGCGCGATGTCGAGCGAGACCCCGCGCAGCGCCTCGACCCCGGTCGGGTAGCGCTTGAACAGGTCCTCGATGTGAAGGGCGGCCTCGGGCACGGCGACAAACCTAGAGGACGCCCGGCTTCGACTATCCGGCCGCCCTGTCGAGTTCGCGGTTCATCACCTTCATCGCCATCTCGTAAGGAGGGGAGAACTTGCGCTGAACCCAGTGGAGGATGCGACCGTCGGCGGAGGTGAAGACCATGTAGCGGTTTCGCTCGATCGCCGCGACGATCCGCTCGGCCACCTTCTCCGCAGGGACCGCGCGCTTCTCGAAGAGCCCTACGAGCTTGCGGATCCTCGGGCTCTCGCGGTCCACCCCGACGATCTCCACGCTGTCGACCAGCGGCGTCTTCACCGCGCCCGGGCAGACCAGGCTGACGCCGATCCCGTGTTTGCGCAGGTCGAAGCGCAGCACCTCGGAGACCCCGCGCAGGCCGAACTTGCTGGCGCTGTAGGGGGCGTGCCAGGGCAGCCCGAAGAGGCCCGCCACAGAGGAGACGTTGACGACGTGCCCACCTCTCCCAGCCTCGATCATCGGCGGCACGAAGCACTCGAGGACGCTGATCGGCCCCATCAGGTTGATCTCGATGGTGCGCCGCCAGTGGTCGTGCTCGAGCTGCTCGATCTTGCCCCAGGTCGAGATCCCGGCGATGTTCATGACGACGTCCACGCTGGGAGCGAGCGCGTGCACTTCCCCCGCCAGCGCGACCACCGCATCGTGGTCGGAGACGTCGGCGGTTCCGAAGTGGGAGACGGTCCCCCCCGCTCCACGGATCTCGGCGGCGACGCCCTCGAGCCCGTCCCCGTTGCGATCGGTGAGAAAGAGCTCCGCTCCGCGACGGGCGCAGGCCAGCGCCGTCGCCCTGCCGATCCCGCTTGCCGCGCCCGTTATCAGGCAGCGTTTTCCACTCAGGTCCCTGACACCCATGGACGGGACCGTATTCGAGACCGCGGTGCGCCGCCAAACCGTAGTCTGAGGACGTGCCCCAGCCGCTGCTCGCAGTCGACGCGCCCTCGATGCTGTTCCGCGCCTTCTACGCGCTGCCCGACTCGATCGTGGGGCCGGACGGGAGGCCCGTCAACGCGCTGCTCGGGACCGCCAACCTCGTCCTGCGCGAGGTCGAACTGCGCGAGCCGCGCGCCGTCGTCCTCTGCTTCGGGCCGGACGCGGCCTCCTACCGCACCGAGCTCTACCCCGCCTACCACGCCGAGCGCGAGGCGGCGATGCCCGACGACCTGGCGCCCCAGTTCGCCGCCGCCCACGAGTTCTTCGGTGCGTTCGGCTGGACGGTGGCGAGGAGCGACGATCTCGAGGCCGACGACCTGCTCGGCACCTACGCGCGCGGCGAGGCCGAGGCGGGCGGGCGGGCTCTGCTGCTGACGGGAGACCGCGACATGTACCAGTGCGCGGGCGAGCGGGTCACGGTCCTATACGTGAAAACGGGGACCAAAGGGTCCGAGGAGGTTACGCCGGAGGAGGTCGAGCGCCGCTACGGCGTCGGCCCGGAGCTGGTGCCCGACTTCATCGCCCTGCGCGGCGACCCCTCCGACGGCCTGCCGGGCGCCAAGGGCGTCGGGCCGAAGACCGCGGCCGAGCTGCTGCGCCGCCACGGCTCACTGGAGACGGTGCTCGACAACGCGATCCGCGAGCGCCGCCCGGCCCTGCGCGGTGCCCTGCTCGACGCGGCCGAGGACCTGCGCGCCTTCAAGGACATCGCGACGCTGCGCGACGCCGGGGTCGAGCCGCCCCCGGACCGCGAGACGGACTGGGCCGGCGCCGCGGCCGCGGCCCGCGAGCGCGGCATGAACCGCCTGGCCGAGCGGCTCGAAGCTCAGCGGTAGTCGGGATTGGGGAAGTCGAAACGGCAGCCGGCATCCCACTCGGTGCGCTGGTTGCCGTGGGCGGGGATGCCGCCGGCGTCCTTCAGCATCCGCGCCAGGTGGAGCAGGTTCCAGGCGGCGAAGGTGGTGTTGCGGTTGGTGAAGTCGTTCTCGGGGCCACCCGAGCCCTCGTCGAGGTAGGAGGGGCCAGGGCCGGCCTCGCCGATCCAGCCGGCGTCTGCCTGCGGCGGGATCGTGTAGCCGAGGTGCTGCAGCGAGTAGAGGACGTTCATCGCGCAGTGCTTGACCCCGTCCTCGTTGCCGGTGACGAGGCAGCCGCCGACGCGGCCGTAGTAGGCGTACTGACCGGCGTCGTTGAGCAGGTGCGAGTTGCCGTAGAGCCGCTCGATCACCTGTGTCGCCACCGAGGACTTCTCGCCGAGCCAGATCGGCATGCCGAGGACGAGGATGTCGGCGGCCATCACCTTCTCGAAGATCCCGGGCCACTCGTCGCGCTCCCAGCCGTGCTCGGTCATGTCGGGCCAAACGCCGGTGGCGATCTCGTGGTCGACCGCGCGGATGCACTCGACCTCGACGCCGTTGCGCCGCATGATCTCGATAGAGAGGTCCATCAGCCCCTGGGTGTTGGACCCTCGGGGCTGCGCTTCAGCGTGCAGTTGACGAAGAGGGCGCGCAGGTCGGAGTAGTCGGCCACCTCAGCCCGCGATCTTCTCCTGCGAGCGGTCGGCCCGCACCGCCGGGCGCGAGAACTGCATCGCGCCGTCGTCGATCGGGCCGCGACGGATCGAGCGCAGGTCGAAGACGTAGTTCTGGCGCAGCTTCCATGGCTCCTTCGAGCCCTGTTTGGGGAACTGGTCGAGCGAGCGCAGGACGTAGCCCGAGGTGAAGTCGAGCAGCGGTGCCTCGGTCACGGTCGGGTCGGTGATCTCCGGAACGCTCTTGACATATCCGTGTGCGTCCATGTGGGCGAGCAGGCGGCATACGTACTCGGAGGTGAGGTCGGCCTTCAGGGTCCAGGAGGCGTTGGTGTAGCCGACGGTGAAGGTGCAGTTGGGAACGCCGCTCAGCATCATTCCCTTGTAGGTCATCTTCTTCGGAACGTCGACCGGCTCACCGTCGACCACCAGCTCCATGCCACCGAGGAAGAGCAGGTTGAGGCCGGTGGCGGTGACGATCACGTCGGCCTCGAGCTCCTCGCCCGAGTCGAGCGCGATCCCCTTCTCGGTGAAGGTCTCGATCGTGTCGGTGACGACCGAGGCCCTCCCCTCGCGAATCGCCTTGAAGAGGTCGCCGTTGGGCACCAGGCACATACGCTGGTCCCAGGGGTCGTAGCGGGGGGTGAAGTGCTTGTCGACGTCATATCCGTCGGGCAGCGCCGCCTCCACCCCCTTGCGGATGAACCTCTTCACCGCCTGCGGGCGGCGGCGGCTGAGCTGGTAGAAGAAGGTCTGCAGGAGGACGTTCTTCCAGCGCACGGTCGCGTAGACCGCCTTGTCGGGGAGCACCCGGCGCAGGCCCTTGGCGACCGGGTCTTCCGCCGGCAGCGAGGCGATGTAGGTGGGCGAGCGCTGCAGCATCGTCACATGCGCCGCCTTCTCCGCCATCGCCGGCACCAAGGTGACCGCGGTGGCGCCGCTGCCGATCACGACCACTCGCTTGCCGGCATAGTCGAGGTCCTCGGGCCAGTGCTGGGGGTGGACGATCGGCCCGCCGAAGCGCTCGGTCCCCTCGAACTCCGGGGGTGAACCCTTCGTCGTAGCGGTAGTAGCCGGGGCACATCCACAGGTAGCCGCAGGTCACCCGCACGGTCTCGCCGCTGTCGGTCCGCTCGGCCTCGACGGCCCAGCACGCTTCCTCGCTCGACCACTCGGCACGGACGACCCGGTGGCTGAAGCGGATCCTGCGATCGATCCCGACCTCCTGCGCCGTCTGGCGCACGTACTCGAGGATCGACTCGCCGTCGGTGATCGTCTTCGCGTGCGTCCACGGCCGGAAGCGATAGCCAAGCGTGTGCATGTCGGAGTCCGAGCGGATCCCGGGATAGCGGAACAGGTCCCAGGTCCCCCCCAGGTCCTCGCGCGCCTCGAAGATCGCGTAGCTGCGGCCGGGGAAGGCCTCCTGGAGGTGATGCGCAGCGCCGATGCCGGAAAGCCCGGCACCGACGATCAGCACGTCGAGATGCTCGGTTGGCTGCCCGTTCGCGGTCACGGACGGGGATTCTCGCATGCCGGGCCGTAGCTGGGGGGCCATCCCGGCGCCTACTCGAACTCCGCCACCACTCCCTTTGCCCCCGACATCGTCACCAGGCACTTGCCTTCGGGTTCTGAGTCGCAGCCGCTCCAACCGCCAAAGGTCGAGCCTTTGCCGGGGGTCGGGACGAGCAGTTCGATCACTTCGCCCTGGTAGTAGGCGGCTGCCTGGGTCGAGCAGGTGGCACCGCAGTTGATCCCGGCCTGTTTGGCCTTGACCGTGCCCTGACCGCCACCTGTCTTGGTGATCGTCAGCAGGTGCTTGGCGTCTTCGGCGAATTTGGCGGAGACCTCATGGTCTTCGCCCATCGTCGGTTCGCAGGGGTCGGTGCCGCTGCAGTCGCCGAGCCATTCGACGAAGTGGAAGTGCTTGGCCGGGGTCTGCTTGAGCGTGACCTGGGTGCCCTCTTTGAAGGAGGCGGAGGTCTCTGAGCAGTTATTGAGGCAGAGGACCCCTCCCGGGGAGCTCTGCACCTTGCCCAGGCCCGATCCGGGGGCCTTTGATACCTCAAGGGCGTGGGTGGTCGTGAAGGTGGCTTTGACCGTCTTTGCTTCGCTCATCGTCAGCGTGCACTGGCGGCCGTGGACGCCGCCCGAGTCGCAGCCTTTCCAGCTGTAGAAGATCGAGCCGGGGTCGGCGGTGGCGGTCAAGACGACGACGGTGCCTTCGGGGTATTGCTCTGTGCAGACCGGGTCGCAGGCGATCAGGCCTTGGTCGGCGGTTACCGTGCCCGAGCCGGTGCCTTCGACGTCGACCGAGAGGAGGAATTCGGGGGTGGTTGATTCGGGGTCGAAGTTGGCGGTGACCGATTTGGCTGTGCTCATCGTCACTTCGCAGGTGCCGGTGCCTGTGCAGGCACCGGAGAAGCCGGTGAACTCAGAGCCTGGGTCTGGGTCTGGGCTGAGCGTGACCACGGTGTTGTGGTCATAGAGCTCGTCGCATTCCGAGCCGCAGTCGATCCCCGGTGGGGAGCTGGTCACTTTGCCGGTGCCCGAGCCGGTTTTCGATACCGAGAGCAGATGTTGTTCGAGGTCGAAGGTGGCGGTGACTTCCTTGGCTTCGTCCATCGAGACGAGGCATTTGTTTTCGCCGTCGACGGAGTCACAGCCGCTCCAGACGACGGGTTTGCTGTTGGCGCCCGGGGATCCCGTCAGGGTTACCGGGGTGCCTTCCTCGAAGTCGGCTTCGCAGGTTGCCCCGCAGCTGATGCCCGAGGGGGAGCTGGTGACGGTGCCGGTGCCTGAGCCTGCGAGGTTGACTTTGAGGGTGGATTCTTCGGGTCCCTCGACCTCGGGATACTCCAGCGGCCCAAACGCGCTCACGTCATAGGGCTGCACCACGTCGTCGGGGCCGTCCCAGGCGACGTAGGCGATGCCGTTGGAGGGATAGGTGTCCGCGCAGGTGGGCGTCGTGGATTCGGTCAGGTCGTGCAGGGCGCAGCTGTTGTCGATCGCGAGCCGGTAGCCGCCGCTGTCGAAGGAGAAGGTGCCGAACTCCGCCAGGCAGGCTCCGGCGGCGTCGTGCTCGCGAGCCGCGGCGCCGGGCTGGTTGTTGGCGTACTCGATGAAGTGGCCGTTGGACTGGTCGACGGCGATCCTCGGGCTGCCGCCCCAGTCGCCGCTGGGACAGCCGCCGCCGCCTTTGACTTCGCGGATCAGCTCTGCGTCCAGGGGTACTGTGCCGCACTTGAGGACGTAGACGCGTTCGGGGCCAGCCGAGACGTAGACGTTGCCGTTCTTGCCATAGACGTCGATGTCGAGCCGGCCGGTTTCGAGGCCGAGGCCGGAGCCGCATTCCCCTACCGCTGTCGAGCCCCCCGAGGGCGGGCCGAACTCGCGGATGACCGGGACGAAGGAGCTGTTGCCGAGGACGAAGACGTGGTCGTTGGCGGGGTTGACCGCCACCCCCTGCAGCCCCGCAGCGGTGAGGAGCGACGGTGCCTGGCGGCCGTAGGTGGTAGCTCCGGTGGGCGGGTAGGAGGAGGGGGAGTAGTAGGTCATCTGCGGCGTTCCGGTGGTGTCCACCACGTAGACGTGCCCGCTGCAGTCGACAGCCAGGTCGAGGGGGGCGTTGGCCTCGGTGAAGCTGGTCACTTCGCTCCCGGCGGGGGAGTAGACGCGGACCGAGGACTGGGCGGCGACGTAGACGTAGCCCTCGCAGTCGGTGGCCACCGCCCTGGCGTCCGACAGGACCTTGGAGAACGGCTCGATCAACGGTGGGCGGGAGGGCTCGAGCACGGGGGCGAAGGCGAGGAGCGCGGCGCCAGCTTCTTTGCCCGTGCTCACGTAGAGGGTGCCGTCGTTGGCGCCGCCGGAGCGCTCGACCGCGACCTGGGTCGGCTCGCCGTCCTCGGAGAGGCCCGCGGCGGTGATCTGGGCGAAGAGCTCGCCGGTGGTGTCGAACTCGTAGATGGCGTCGTTGCCGGCGTCGTGGAGGAAGAGGTGCCCCTGGGTGCAGGCCTGGTCCAGCCCACCGACCTGGACCTGGATGCAGCCTTTGCTGGGGGTGTCTTCGTTGCCGGGGTCGGCGGCGAGGTAGGCGCCGGCCGCGCCGAAGCTGAATTCCTGCTCGGCGGTGCCGGGGTTGCCGTCGTGGTCGACCCCGGTGATCGTCTTGCGCAGTTTGAGGGCGGTCGCGCTCGCCGGGCCGCTGTAGAGCTCGACCTCGTCGCCGGCGCCCACGGCGACGGCGAGGTTGAGCCGCAGGTTGCCCACCAGGGAGTTGGCGTTGGTGTAGGCGGCTACGCCGGTGGCTTCTGTGAGCTGGCCTTCGAGGGCGCGGCCGCTCCAGCCCGCGGCCGTGGTCGAGGCCGTCACGGCGGCCCCGCCGGGCCCAAGCGAGGAGATCGCTTCGATCTGGGGGACGTCGGTGGCGGCGTAGGCGCCGCCGAAGCCGACGGCATAGCTGCGCGAAGCGAAGGTCGGCGTGCCGTTGAAGAAGACCGAGACGTCGCCGGGGGCGATGTTGGCGAGGGCCTCGAGGGCCTCCTGAACGCTGTCCACCGGGCCGCCGGGTTCGCTGGCTTTGGCGTTGAAGGCGATCGGGGCGGTTTCTTCGCCTCCGAATTTGAGTTTGTAGGTGCCCGAGAGCGCGTTGGTGACATTGACCCCCTGGGTCTCGCCGGTGCCGACCCCGCCCGAGGTCGGGGTCGACGTGCCGAGGCCGGCGCCGCTGGTGATGCGGCTTACGCTGGCGGTCCCGGTGAGGGCCGAGACGTCCCTGGTCATCACCGGGACGTCGGTGGTCGCGTAGGCGCCTTCGAAGTGGACGAGGTAGGGCCTCGTTCCTTCGGCGTCGCCCGGTCCGCCCACTACCGAGACGTCGCCGGGGGCGATGTTGGCGAGGGCTTCGAGCGCAGCTTTCAGTTCGGCCGCCGTGGCGTTGAAGGGGATCGGGGCGGTTTCCTGGCCTTCGAATTTGAGTTTGTAGGTGCCGCCGGTGGCCGAGACGGTGAGCGTCTGGAACTGCGAGGCGCTTGCCACGGCGGCGCTGCCGCCGGCCAGCCCGCCGGCGATGCTCGACATCGTCCCGACGTTGGTGGCCGCGTAGGCGCCTTCGAAGGTGACGAGGTAGGGTTTCGTCCCGCCGGTGTCGCCCGGTCCGCCCACCACCGAGACGTCGCCGGGGGCGATGTTGGCGAGGGCCTCGAGCGCCTCCTGAACGCTGTCTACCGGACCGCCGGGGGCGCTGGCGGGGGCATTGAAGGCGATCGCGGCGGTTTCTTCGCCTTCGAATTTGAGTTTGTAGGTGCCGGTGGTTGCGTTGACGGTGACTTTCTGGATCTCGTTGCCCTGCAGCGAGGAGATGGCTTCGAGCTGCGCCACGTCGGTGTAGCCGAGTGTGCCTACGAAGGTGACTCGCTTCGAGTTGGAGATCGAGATCTCGCCGGGGCCGATCGTGCTCAGCGCTTCCAGCGCGGCCTTGACTTCGGCCGCCGTGGCGTTGAAGGGGATCGGGGCTGTCTCCTGGCCTTCGAATTTGAGTTTGTAGGTGCCGCCGGTGGCACCGGAGACGCTCACCTGCTGGGCCTCGCTGCGGTAGACGGCGACGTGGTCGCCCTCGGCGACGAAGAGGCGGTCGTCGCTGCGGTCGATCGCGATGCCCTCGGCGTCGCCGCCGGCGTCGATCGTCGCTGCGGGGCTGAAGGTGGGGGTGCCCGAGAGGGGGAAGGCGTCCGGGCCGTAGGCGACCACGTTGCCGGTGGCGCGCTCGGAGACCAGGAGGATGCCTTTGGAGTTGACGGCGAGGCCGCAGGGCTCGTTGGCGTTGGCGATCTCGGCGATCGGGGTGTCGTGGTCGCCGGGGGCGTAGACCTTGATCTTGCCCTCTCCGGCGCTGGAGGCGTAGACGTTGCCCTCGGAGTCGACGGCGGCGCCGCAGGCGTGGTTGAGGCCCTCGACGTCGAGGTCGGGGGTGGGGAGATGGGCGGGGGCGGCGAAGGCGGAGGGGGCGAGGGCGAGGAGGGCGGTGGCGAGGGCGAGGGCGAGGAGCGCTGCCTTTGCGCTTCTTCGGTGGCCTTTGCTTCGTCCCATCTCTCTCGTTCCCCCCTGTAGTCCCTGTGTGTCTTGGTGCCCTTGGAGGCCGCTGCCCCGGGAGCCGGTTGGCTCCCGGGGCTTTGGCCTTGCTTCTAGGTGGCGTTAGTAGCTATCGCCCCCTAGTTGAATCCGACCGTGACTTCTTTGGCTTCGCTCATGGTCACGACGCAGGGCGTCGCCGCGGTGCCGGAGCAGGCTCCGCCCCAGTTGCCGAGGGTCGAGCCTTTGCCCGCCTGCACGGTGGCAGTCAGGGTGACCGTGGTGCCTTTGTAGAAGTAGGCGGAGTTGGAGCTGCAGGTGTAGCTGCAGTTGATCCCCGCCGGGCTGCTCTTCACGGTGCCCTGGCCGTTGCCGGACTTGGCCACGGTGAGCGTTTCTCTATCGAGTTCGGCGAACTCGGCCTCGACCGTCTGGTCTTCGGTCAGACCCGACAGCGTGCACGGCCCTTTGGGGCCTTCGGGGAGCGTGCAGCTGGCCGGGCTGGCGCTCCAGCCGACGAATTCGGAGTTCTTCACATACGGCTTGGCTTTGAGGGTCACCGTTTTGGACGCCAGGAAGGCGGCGGTGGCCTCGGTGCAGGTATTGCCGCAGGTGACGCCGCTGATCGAGCCGGTGCCGTCGCCCGCCTTTTCCACGGTTACGTCGTTGGCCGGTTCGAACTTGGCTTTGACCGTCTTGGCGGCGTCCATCGTCACTTTGCACTGGCGCCCCTGGGCCCCGCCCGATTCGCAGCCTTTCCAGCTGACGAAGAGGGATTCGGAGTCGGGGGAGGCGGTCAGGGTGACTTGGGTGTTTTTGATGAACTCGGCTGAGCAGGTGCCGCCGCATTCGATCCCCGCGGGGCTCGAGACGACCGTGCCGTCACCGTTGCCTTCCGTTTTAGTCACCGTGAGCTCGGCGCTTTCGATCCCGAGGCCGAACTTGCCGATCGCCGGGGTCGAGGGGAAGAGCGGGTCACCCGCAACCGTGAACCAGAGGCTGCTGTCGGGGCCGCGCGCAACAGTGCCCCCCTTGCCGGTCGATATCGGCGTCGGCGTCAGCGTTTTCGGCGCCAGCGGGAAGCTGGTGGATGTGCCTGATGGTTCGATACGAAAGAGCCTCACGGGCAACGCTGCAATGGCCTGCGTGATCACGCAGGTCGGTGCGGTACCGGTGAGCCCGCTGGGGTTACAGCCGAGCATCGCCACGTCGGTGCGGGCGAATTTGCCTTCGAATTCTATCGTTCGTGTGGTTGTGGAGAGACTAGTGGTGCCGCCTGGGAGGCCTTTGACGTTTGCGACGCCGCCGATACACGTTAGGGCTCCCAGTTTTTCTTCGACGGTTGCTTCGGAAGCGTTGTAGGCAATCGGTTCGGTTTCTTCACCCCCGCCAGGGCAGCTGAGTTTGAAGGTGCCACCGAGATTATTTTCACTGGTGGGGTTGACTTTGATCGTGAGCGTCTGCCTCTCGTTTTTGCCGGTCGCTTCCTTGGCCCAGACGTTGCCGTCGGCGCCGGTGACGAACCCGGTCAGGAAGACCGTCCCTGCCGCGTAGTAGGTCACAACGCCTGCGGTGGTGATGGCGCCGACCTGTCTTGCTGGTCCGGTGGCCGCCGCGGCGAACCAGATTCTTCCGTCGGAGCCGAAGGTGATCGAGCTGGGGCGGTTCGTGCTGTTGCCGAGAACCGGGAACTCGGTTATCGCCCCGGCGGGCGTGATCTTGCCGATCGCCTCATTTCCAGTTTCCGTGGCACAGTCGCCGAACCAGACGTTGCCGTCGGGGCCGGGGATGATCGAACAGGGTTCGGCTTCGGTGTTGAGGCCGGCGGTGAATTCGGTCACGACGCCGGCGGGGGTGACGCGAGCGATTCCGTTGAGGCCCAGCGTGAGCCAGAGGTTGCCGTCGGGGCCGGCCGTTATGAAGCTGGCCTCGGTGGCCAGCGTCGACATGCCGGGCACTGTGAACTCCTGGAGGCTGGTCGTCGGTGCAGCGGGATCGATGTAACCGACTTTTTCGGAGCCGGTCTCGGTGAACCAGATGTTGCCGTCGGGGCCGGCTGTGATCGAGAACGCGTTGCCGGCGAGGCCGGGACTGTACTCGGTCACAACGCCCGCGGGAGTGACTTTGCCGATTTTGGTCGAGCCGTCGTTGGTGTACCAGACGTTGCCGTCGGGGCCTTTGGTGAGCGTGAGCGGCTGCGTCGGCTGCGTCGGTGCGAAGAATTCTTCTTGTTCGCCGAGACCCAACGCCGAGGCGCTGCCCGGCAGGGCCAAGACCAGCACCGCGATCAGGGCCACGGGGACGCCGATTCGCGTGCGCAGCCGTTTGAGATTCATCGGTTTCGACCTGGCCCTGGCTTCCGGTGCCTGCTTCGACGTGCCTCTCACTTGCTCTCTCCTTGTCCCTGAGCCCCTGCCGGCCGCTCCCAGCGGCCTCGGCGACTCGGTTTTCCCTGTGGGTTCTCCCGTACATGCCCAGTGAGGGCACGACGAAGGCAGAATACCGTGTCGTACCGAAATTGCAAGCTCGGGTTTCTCACTAATGCCGCGAAAGTTCCTCGCCTCGGCATGCCGAAGCCATTTCGTCATGGGAGAAATGCAGGAGGAAGGCCGGGGCGAAGCTAGGGCTTGACGACCCGGAAGATGATCTTCTTGTGCTTGGTGCGGGGTTCGCCACCGGTGGGCGAGAAGGTGAATTTGACTTTGATCCGCAGCTGGCGGCCTTTGGCTTTTTTGAGCTCGGCCATGCCTTTGGCGTTGAGCTCGAGTTTGAGCGTGAAGCTGCCGGCGGATTTGCCCGTCGCTTTGGCCGTTTTCATCAGGTCGGCGGTGGCGGTGAAGAGGCCGCCGCTGGAGACCCTGACCCTGATCGTGACGACGCCGGTCGAGGGGTGCTTGACCTTGCCCAGGTTGAACTTGTTGGACGGCAGAGGGGTGCAGTAGGGCGGCGTGCCGGTCTGCCCTTTGGGGCATCCGGCGGCAGAGGAGGCGGCGGGCAGCGCAAGCGCGATGACGGCAAGCGCCCCTGCAAACAGAAGAAGCAGTCTGTTTCTCACTACTACGGACCTCCCTTTCCCGCAGCAACCCTAGCAGGCAGGCAGGCAAGCCGGCCCTGCCTGGCCCGCACCCGGAAGGCGCCCTCGGGGGCGTCGACCCGGGCGAGAAAGACCCGGCGCGGCCCGGCCGCCACGCGGGCGAGCGGCGCCCAGCCGTGCCGGGTGCGGCGCTCGAGGACGAGCCGGCCCGGCGCGGGCGCCTTTCCCCAGAGGAGCACGTCGCCGCGGCCGCGGCGGGCGACGAAGGGGAAGCCGAAGGCGCGGTGGGCCGGCTTCGCCCCGCCCTCGTGGAAGAAGAGGCCGCTCTGCTGGGTGGCGCCGAACCCGGCCGCGCCGGGAGGACGGTCGCGCAGGTACCACCAGACGACAGCGCCGACGCCCTGGCGCCACAGTTCGAAGAGCGATTCGGAGAGGAAGCGTGCGTGGCGGCGCAGCGGCACGCCTTCGGGGTCGGGCGGATTCGAGTCGATCCAGATCTCCGTCGCCCAGAAGGGCTTGGGCCCGGCCGGGAGCAGGCGCCCGGTCGCAACCCCCCTGCGCACGATCGAGGTGAGGCGGCCGATGTCCGGGGTCGAGACGTCGAGCGGGCTGACGGCGCCGCGGCTGGGCGCCCAGACGTTTATCGGGTTGTGGGCGGCGATGTCGAAGCGGGCGGGTTCGGGACAGGCGAGTGGCCGCAGCTGCGGCCCTCGCAGGCAGAGCAGGGAGCGCCAGAACCAGACCGGCGGGACTCGGCTCCCCCCCACCGTCGCGTCCCCGTAGGGCGCCAGGCCGCCGACGATGACGCTGGCCCCGGGGTTGGCGGCGTGGACCGCGGCGTAGGCGGCGTTCAGCATCACCCGGTAGTGCTGCGGGGCGACCAGCTTGCCGCCTTCCCATAGCGGGTTGAGGTGGACCGAGAGGTTCTGCTCGGCCCAGACCTGGAAATAGCGGACGCGAGGGAGCGGGCCGGCGCCCGGGTTGGCGGGGTCGGTGAAGCCGCCCGTGTAACGCGCGGCGAGCGCGCGGGAGAAGCTTCCCAGCTCGGCCGGCTGTGGCAGCCAAGTCCCGGCCGGAGCCTCGGTCGTGCTCGGCCGGTTCGGGCCCTCCGCCCAGCGGGGGGCGACGTTGACGTCGAGCACCGGCTCGAGGCCGTGCGCGGCGGCGGCGCGGACGGCGCCGTCGAGGGCCTCCCAGTCGTACGCCGGGTCGGCGGGGTTGGCGGGGTCGAAGCCAGCCGGCGGGATTTTTGGCGCGATTCCCGCCCAGGGGACACCCAGCATCGCCAGGTCGGCTCGCGCCTCCCGCGCCCTGGTCATCCACTCGTCGCGGAGCGCCGCGTCGGCGTCGTTGAAAGCCGTGTCGGCGAGGCCGAGCTCGAGGCCGCGCGGCGCCGCGGCGGCTCCCGGCGCCTGAGCGGCGAGCGCCAGCGCCACGAAGGCGAGGACGGCGGCCCGCTTCACCGCGTCACGAGGCCGCGCCGCCTGGCGGCGGCGAAGGCGATCGCGGCGGCGGCCGTGAGCGCCAGCGCGAGCGGGAAGAGGTCGCCCAGCCCCTGGTCGTCGAGTACCCGCACCGACGAGGCGGGTGGCGAGCCACCCCGCTCCGCGCCGGCACCGAGCACCCCGGATGGAGCCGTTTTGGCGACCACGGTCGCCACCGCGAGGCCCTCCGGCCCGCGCTCGCGCAGGGCACGTTCGGTGGCCTCGCTCAGCGCCCCGTCGCGCACCGCGTCGCGCGTCTCCTTCGTCGCATCGGGAGCCCGCGGGCCCGTCGCGCCGGGCAGCGTCTGGTAGTACTGGTCGGCCTCGGAGTTGCCCGGCGGCGCCACGACGCGGACCGCGGCGCTCGCGGAAAACGGCATGGCCAGCACAAGCAGGAGGGCGAGTGTCGTGGTTTTCATCGACTTGATGCGCATAAACACTCCGGTGAGCCGGTAAGAGCCGGCTCGTCCTTCCCCGCCGAGAAACTGTACATGCACGGTGCAGGGCGACATGCATAAATCGTCCACTCAGTGGTCATATAATGCCCATGTAGTGGATACGCAGACCGTCAAGCGCGCTATCGAGCCCCGCCTCCTCGTCGCCCTCGGCGATACGCCCGCGGTGATGCTCGTCGGGCCGCGCCAGGCCGGTAAGAGCACGTTGGTGCAGGGGCTGGCCGCGGGACCGCACCCCGCGCGCTACATAACCCTCGACGACCTGCGCACCCTCGAAGCGGCGCGGCGCGATCCGGTTGGCCTGATCGACGGCGCCGGAGATCCCCTCGTGATCGACGAGATCCAGCGCGCACCCGAGCTGCTCCTCCCGATCAAGGCCGCAATCGACCGCGACCGGCGCCCCGGACGATTCATCCTCACCGGCTCGGCGCAGGTGATGCTGCTGCCGAAAGTCTCCGAGTCCCTCGCCGGACGGGTCGAGATCCACACGCTGTGGCCGTTCTCCCAGGCTGAGATCGAGGGAGTCGCAGGCGACGCGATCGAGCGGCTGCTCGGGGACTCCCCCCCAGCTGCAGCCCCAGCCGCGCCGCGCCAGGAGCTGATCGGGCGCCTCCTCCGAGGCGGCTTCCCCGAGGCGGTCAGGCGCGATGCGGAGCGCCGCGAAGAGTGGCTTGCGGCGTACCTCACCGCGATCGTGCAACGCGACCTCCGAGACCTCGCGAACATCGAGCGCCTTGGAGAGGTGCCGGCGGTGCTCGCCTCGCTCGCGGCGCGCGTCCGCGCTCCTTTGAACAAGTCGAACGTGAGCAGCGCCGTGGGGATCCCGAGGACGTCGCTGGATCGATACCTGACGCTGCTCGAGCACGTCTTCCTCGTCCGCCGCCTGCCGGCTTGGCACACGAATCGCGTCAAGCAGATCACGAAAGCGCCGAAGCTCCTCGTCTCCGACTCCGCCCTGCTCGCGCACCTGCTGCGAGCCGATCGGGAGCGCCTCGCCGCGGATGAGTCCCTGCTGGGGATCGTCCTCGAGTGCTTCGTCGGCATGGAGCTGGCCAAGCAGCTCTCCGCCTCCAGGGTGCGCGCGTCGTTGCTCCACATGCGCTCCGCGAGGGGCGCCGAGGTCGACTTCGTTCTGGAAGGCGCCGACGGTCACGTCGCGGGTGTCGAGGTGAAGGCGGGGGCGACCGTGCGAGGTGAGGACTTCAGGCACCTGGCCATGCTGCGCGACCGGCTCGGAGATCGCTTCGCGCGCGGCGTCGTGCTCTACCCCGGCAGCGAGCGGCTTCCCTTCGGCGAGCGGCTGGAAGCATGGCCGCTCGAGACCCTTTGGACCGCGTGAGGCCGAGTGTCGTAGTTTGCCCAGGGCCGTGGCATTGGAAACACCGGAGCATGTAGAGGAGAGGGCTGCACCGGCGGGCGGGCGCCCGGAGAGCGCCCGGTTCGACTGGGGCGGGGCCGCGACCTGGCTGCTGGCCGCCTTCCTCGTCGTCTACCTGGCGCTGGAAAACGGCGGCTATGACCCGATCCCGCGCGAGGAGGTCGGGGTCGCGGTCTGGTGGCTGGTTCTGCTCGGGGTCGCGGTGGAGGCGCTGCCGGTGCCGGGGCGGACCCGCGCCGGCCTCGCCGTCCTCGGCCTGCTCGCCGGCTTCGGCGCCTGGACCGCGATCTCGCTGGGCTGGACGCAGAGCGCCGAGCGCACCGCCACCGAGCTCGCCCGTGTCGCCACCTACCTCGGCGTCCTGGCGCTCGGCATCTGCCTGGCAACGCGGCGGCGGGCAGGGGCGCGGCAGGTCCTGCACGGGGTCGCCTTCGGCCTCGGCCTGATCGCGGCGCTCGGCGTCCTCTCCCGCCTGCAGATGGCCTGGTTCCCGGTCAACGAACTGGGCAAAGTGCTGCCGGGGATCGAGATCGAGCGCCGCCTCTCCTACCCGCTGGGCTACTCGAGCGCGATCGGGGCGATGGCCGGGATGACGCTGCCGCTGCTGCTCGCGGCGACCGCCTCGGCGCGCACGATCGGCGCGCAGGCCCTCGCCGCAGCGGCGATCCCGCTCGCCGGCCTCGCGCTGTACCTCGCCACCTCGGGCACGGGCGCGATCGTCGCCGTCGCGGCGATGCTCGCCTTCCTCCTCCTCGCCCCCGACCGCCTGCCGAAGCTGCTCACCCTCGCCGCCGGGGCCGGGGGAGCGGCGCTCCTGGCCCTCGCCATCGACAGCCGCGAGGCGCTGGCCCGGGGCCTGCCGACCCCGGCCGCCGAAGCGCAGGGGGACGAGATGATGTGGATCGCGTTGGGGACCTGCGCCGCGGTCACCGCGGTGCAGGTCGGGATCGGGCTCGCGGCGCGCAACCTGCGGCGGCCCCGCTGGATGCGGCCCAGCCGCGGCGAGGCGCTGATCGCGACCGCGGCGGTAGTGGTCGTCGCGATCCCGATCGCGCTCGCCACCGGACTGCCGGGCGAGGCCTCGGACCGCTGGGAGGTCTTCAAGAGCCACGGCAAGGGGGGGAGAGTGGCGCCCAGCTCGCCCGCCTCGATCCTCGACTCGACCAGCAGCGGCCGCTACCAGTTCTGGCAGTCGGCGGTGGACGCGGGCGAAGCCGAGCCCTGGCAGGGGACCGGGCCCGGGACCTTCGAGTTCTGGTGGGCCCAGCACGGCTCCTACAAGGGCTTCGTGCGCACCGCCCACTCGCTCTACCTGGAGGCCTTCGCCGAGCTGGGGATCGTCGGGCTCCTCCTGATCGGGAGCTTCGTCGCCGCCGTGCTCGGCACCGGGGCGGTGCGCTCGCTGCGGGCCCCGCCCGAGCAGCGCCTGGTGCTCGCCGCGGCCACCGCCGGGGCGGCCGGGTTCGCGATGGCCGCGGCCCTGGACTGGGTCTGGCAGCTCGGCGCGCTCGCGGTCGCCTTCCTGCTGCTGGCGGCCGTCGCGGTCAGCGGCTACTCGCTGCCCGAACCGAACCGGCGGCGGCGGCGCAGCAAGCGCCAGAACCGCAACCGGCTGCAGCGCGCCGCGGTCGCCGCGGTCGCGGTCGCCGCCCTGATCGCGATCTGGTTCCCGCTGCGCGGGGCCACCCACCTGCGCCAGAGCCAGGTCGACGCGGCGCACGGCGACCTCGTGGCGGCCCTCCAGCAGGCCAAGGACGCCGCCGGCGTCCAGCCCTACGCCGCCGCCCCACTGCTGCAACAGGCGCTCGTGCTCGAGCAACAGGGGAAGCTCACCCCGGCCGCCACGGCCGCCGCCGAGGCCACCCGCAAGGAAGAGGCCAACTGGCGGACCTGGACGATCCTGGCGCGGATCGAAGCCGAGCGCGGCCGCGTCGAGCGCTCGCTGCGTGCCTACGGCCGGGCCAAGGCGCTCAATCCCGGTTACGGGCTCCTGCAAGCGAGGTAGGGGACGCTTGGCCGAGGCGGCAGCGTGCTCAGGACCCGCGCAGGATCGCCGCGACGGTTGGCAGCCAGCGCCCTGGCGAGTACTCCTCTTCGATCCGCCGACGGCCCACGCCGCCCAAGCGATTGCGCAGATCGGGATCCTCGATCAGGGCATGCAGAGCTTCCAGCCACTGCCCCTGACCGGCCGCCACGAAGCCGGCGCCGCTCACCGTGACGGCGGAGATCCCCACGTCGTCGACCACGGGTGGGATGCCAGAGGCCATGTACTGAAGCGCCTTGTAGGCGCACTTGCCGCGCGACCACGGCGTATCGTCGAGTGGCATCAGTCCAACGTCGATCTCGGCGAGGGCGTCGCGCTCCGCGGTCGGGCTCCAAGCGCGCTCCTCCACCTCCACGCCGGCGACCGGAGGCGCCGCCCCGCCGACGACCAGCAGCCGAACCGGGCGTCGTGACTCCCTTGCGAACCGCTCGAGCGCGGGCACGATACTGCGAATGTAGGGCGCTGTGGTCGGCGAGCCGATCCATCCCAGCGTCACCGCCTCGCCCTGCTCATGCCGGCGAACCGCGTAGGATGAGGGGTCGACGAGCGAGGGCACAATCGTCACCCGCTCGTTGTACCTGGCAAGGTGCTCGGCCAGGATCTCGTTTCCGGCGATCACATGCTCAGCCCGCTCGGCGAGCCAGCGGACCTTGCGGGCGGATCCCTTCAGCGCGCCAAGTGGATGACCTCCGGTCTGCCTGCCGCTGAGCCAAATCGCGTCGTCGACGTCGTAGACGAGCCGACGCTCGCTCGCCGCGGCCCTCTCCAGCGCGAGCGGAGGCGCCAGGTCGACGTGGCGCTGGACGATCGCGGTGGATGCCCCCCCGTCTGTTGACCGCAAATCCGCATTCAGCCTCCTGCGAGCCCCGGCCAGGATCCGCGCCTTGCGGGTCGCCCCAGCGCGTCGGAACTCCCCGGCCTCGCTCGAAGAGAACAACGGAAGCAGGTCCAGCGAAACGTCATGCGCAGACAGTCCCCGTCCCGGCAGCTCCAGGCGCACGCGGAAGGCCGCATCCGAGGCCCCCTGGCACGAGGTCGCGATCACCCTCAAATTGGCTTGGGATAGGGATATCGGGCTATGATAGGAGAGCTTCGCGCGAGAGACTCGCGTCTTGCGCCGCTGCAGCGATCGCAATGGAGACGCCGACAAGCCGAACCCTCGACTGCATGATCGTCGGTGGCCATAAGTGCGGGACCACCTCCCTGAAGGAATACCTCTCGGCACACCCGGACGTGGTCGCCCATCCCCAGCAGGAGTTCACCGGCTTCTCCAGCCAGGGATACTCAGAGCTTCGCCAAGCCGAGCAGCTCAGCAAGCTGCTGAGCGCCGCGGGCGATCGCCTTGCGCTCGCGAAGCACGCCGGGCTGTACTCGGACCCGTTCGGGCTCGATCGCCTGACGGAGGCGAGCCCGGGCTGCAAAGTGCTCTTCATCCTGCGCGATCCGGTCGCCCGGGCGCGTTCCGCGTTCCGCATGGAGTCGCTGATGGGCGAGGCGCAGGAGCCCTTCGAAGAGGTCATCGAGAGGGCCATCAAGATGGACCGGGAGGGAGAGGCGGACTGGCGTGTGCAGGTGTACCTGCACATGGGCTGCTACGGGAAATGGCTCGGCGAGATCCTCGACCGCTTTTCCGAGGACAGCGTCCGGGTCGAATTCCAGGAAGAGTTCAAGGACGACCCAGAAGCGGCCTACGAAGGCCAGTGCCTGTGGCTTGGCCTCGATCCCGAGTTCCGCCCGGACCTGAGCGTCAGGCACAACGCGGGCGCAAGCGCGAGGTCCGCCGTCGCGGCCCGGGCGATGAAGCGCCTGCGATCCGAGCGCAATCCGGTCAAGCGGGCGGCGCGAGGGGTCCTTCCGGAGCGGGCCTACCTGCGGCTCGCGGCGACGATCAAGAACGCCAACCGCGTGGAGCGAAGCGACGAGGTCGGCACGGTTGCGGTCGACGACCTGCTGCGCGACTACTTCGAGGAGGACGGCAACGCGCTCAGCCGCCGCCTGAGCCGGGAGCTGCCATGGCGCGCAGCTCGAAGTGTCCCTTGATCGTGTCGCCGCTCCGCGTGAGGCCGAGCGCCATGTTCAGGGCCCGCTTCGCAGTGCGCAGCGGGCGCGAGCCCTCGATCTGCGCCCGCAGCGGCTCATCGGAGACCTGCGCGCTTGCCGCCCCGTTCAACCCGCGCCGCAGGTGCGCGGGGCTGAAGCCGGTCGTTGTGACCTCCACGGCGACGAAGCCGAAGCGCTCCAGCCAGGAGCAGAGCGTCGACTGCGTGAAGTACAAGAGGTGCTCGGGGTACCCGATGACGCTCCACCGGCCCCGCAGCAGGCGCCGGCTCAGCGAGCCGAAGTTCGGCGTGGTGCAGTAGAAGAGCCCCCCCGGCCGCAGGGCGTGGGCGATCACAGCCGCTTCGGCGAGCGGGTCCTGCAGGTGCTCCACGACCTCGAATGCAGTGATGACGTCGAAGCTCCCGGGCTCGAACGTACCGGTCGTGATCGGTGCCTGGACACAGCGCAGGCCCTTCTCGCGGTTGATCTCGATCGCACGGGGCTCGAACTCGGACCCATGCGCCTCCCAGCCGCGGTGCTGTGCCTCCTCCAGGAAGAAGCCGATGCCACACCCCATGTCGAGGATGCGACCGGTGCTTCGGAAGGGCTCGAACCCATCGAGCAACTGCTGATAGCGCTGGCGCGTGATCGGCGAGTCGTAGTCATCTCGCGAATAGCCCCCGTAGTTCTCAGCCAGCTCCTCATCGGTCGGCCGCCGGCCGGCAAAGACCAGGCCACACTCGCGGCAACGAACAAGGTGCGCCCGCCGGTATGCAGACATTGCTTTGAGGCGCCGGCTCCCGCAGACAGCGCAGGCAGTGTGCGCCCGGGGGGCATCGCCGGTGACCTCCGGCCCCAGGGACCCGTCCGTCATCACGCTGTGGCGATTTCAGCCGGCATCGGCTATTTCCCAGCCGCCGAGGGACCCGTGGTAACCGCAGACGCCGAGCGATAGTAGGCGTTACTGCTCTGCAGACGGCTGACCGTGTCGAGGGCCTCCAGGCGGCCATCGACTATCACCATCACCCGCTCGCAGATCTCCAGCGTCGACATGCGGTGAGCGATTACGAACAGTGTCAACTCATGCTTCAGCCCAGCCAGCGATTCCTGGATGAGCAGCTCTGAGTGCGGATCGAGGGCGCTGGTTGGCTCATCGAGCACGAGCAGCTCTGGCTCTGCCGCGAGAGCGCGGGCGAGCGTAATCCGCTGCTGCTGGCCACCCGAGACCGCGTCGGCGCGCGGGCCGACGATCGTCCGATAGCCATCCGGCCACTTGATGATTTCGTCATGAATTCCGGCGAGGCGAGCCGCTCGCTTGATTGCCGCCTCGTCGAGCTCGCGGAAGAAGCGGATGTTGTCCAGGACCGAGGCATGCAGGAGCTGGGGTTCCTGCGGCACGTAGGCCACGCGCCTGTGCCAGTCCTCGACCGCGAACTCCTGGGCAACCGTTCCATTCATCAGGTAGCTCCCGCTCGTGGGCACCCTCAACCCCAGCAGGATCTGGACCAGCGTCGACTTGCCGGCGCCGGACGGGCCCACGATGCCGATCGTCTCACCGCAATCCACTGCGAAGCTGATCTCAGACAAGACCGGCCGTCCCGGCTCGTACTCGAAGCAGACATCGTCGAAAGCCAGTGTCCGCACCTTCTCCAGCGGCCGCTTTCCTATGACAGGAGCACTCGCGGCATATCGGCGCCGCGCTTCTTGCAGGCGATCGAGGTAGGGCAATGCATTGCGCACGGACTGGTAGGCGCCTTGGGCCTGCTGCCCGTACGCCCCCGCTCGCACGAGGAGCAGGACAACAGCGCCAAGCGAGGCCACATGCTCGGTGCCGGTGGCATACAGGGCCGTCAGCGCGGCGACGACAAGGAGGTAGACGAGGCTCTGGTAGAGGTTCGGGCCGAGGCGGATCAGCATCTGCGTTTGAAAGAAGAGGTCGCGAACGACCTCCACGCACCGATCGATGCGCTCGCGCTGGGCGGCCTCCACCCCGAAGGCCTGCGTCTCCTCGGCGACCCGGACCGCCTCGTTGATGCCGCTGGCGTAGTCGATGTACGCCCGCGACAACGATTGGGCGCTGCGACTTCCCAGCTTGTTCAGCGGTCGCATAAGGGCGAAGAGCCCGGCGGCAGTCACCAGAACTATCAACGCCGCCACCACGTTGAGGGCCAGCGCAGAGGCGACGAGGGCAAGAAAGGTCAGTAGCGCGACCATCAGGATCGTGGCCTGCAGCGCGCCCTGCGCAGCCTGAGCAGCCTGGTTCGTCGCCATCTCCTGAAGCTGCCCCTCTCGATCGCGCGCCTGCTCGTCCCACGAGGCCCGCGTGAAGGTGGCGAACAGATCGCTCCGGACCCGTGCCTGCATGTCCGCCGCGATCCGCGCCGGCATGACCGAAACCAGCGCCTGCAGGGCGAGGCGAGCGAGGGCGAGGGCAAACGCGACGGCAAGCAGGGTGCCGACCGTCTCTTCCATCTGGAGAGGGCCGACATCGATGCGCACCTGCGACGCTCCGTCGACGAGAGCGGCCGCAACTTGTGCGAGCACCGCGAGGACACCGGCTTCCGTCAGGCCCGACAGGACCGAGCCCACTGCCAGCACCGCAACCGATCCCTTCCGCTTGCCCAGCATCGGGCCGAGCAGCGACCACGCGGACGACCAAGCAGACCCACTCATAGTCCCGCCCTCCCGTTCGTAGGAATCAGTCTACGGCGCAGGCGACGAGCCGGCATGGCGGCGATATAGCCCAGGATCCGCGGGTCCGTCCGGAGCGCCCGGATCGCCCAGGCCAAACAGTCGCGCCAGCGGCCGACCTTGAGGGCACCACCGGCCAGCATGGCGTAGAAGCAAGCGTAGATGTGACGTTTGTGGGCCCGAATGCGAGGGGGCAGGGTCGGGTCTGCGAAGAGCCGATCCAGCACACGAAAGCCCGGATCGACGTGGAGATCCAGGTCGCGACTGCGGTTTCCCTCGTGAACCCGGTACAGCGAGAGGGGCTCGGGAATGCAGATCGGGTTGCAGTAACGGGCGATCTTGATGCTGATGTCCCAATCCTCGAGGATCGCAAGCGACGGATCGAACATCCCCATGCGCTCGAACATCCTCCGTGCGACCACCCATGTCGAGGCGGCATTGGGCAAGTTCTGAAATCGCAGGAAGGTGAGGAGGGGGTCCTTCGGCTGGACGCACGGGCGAACCTGGAGCACCTGCAGCTGGTCGTTGACGAAGTACGCCCCTGACTCCACGGCCAGTGCGTCGGGGTTCGCATCGAGGGCGGCAAGCTGACGCTCAAGCTTGCGTGGAAGCCAGACGTCATCCGAGTCGAGCAACGCGACCCAGGTGCCGCGCGCATGACGGATGCCGGTGTTGCGCGCCGCCGCCGCTCCCCCGTTGGGCTGGCGGATGAGCTTGAGGCGAGGATCGGCCATTGCCTCCACGACGTCAGCCGTGTCGTCATTCGAACCATCGTCGACCACGATCACCTCGAGGTCGGAGACGGTTTGGCCCAGCGCGCTATCGATGGTTGCGGCCACGGTGCGCGAAGCGTTGTAGGCCGGAACGATGACCGAGACCAGGGGCTCGCCTGCGGTCATGCCGAGCCGCTCGACGCCGTGGTGAGGCGGGAGATCCAGCGCCGTGGCAAACCCAGCGGGCGCCGGAGGCTCGCCGGATCCGCCGCAAGGCCACGCCACAGGCAACGGAGGGACGCCCGGACCTGTCCGGCGTGCAGGTAGGAGCCGGAGCAGATCATCCAGTGGTTGCCGTACGCCTGCGCGCGCAGCGGCAGGTACCTCTCCGATGCAGGGTCTTCGAAGAACTTGTCGAGAACCGCGAAGGTGTCCCGCTCGAGCAGCCCGATGTCGCTGCTCATGTTGCCGGCATGCGTCCGGTAGACCAGCAGCGGATCGGCAAGCGGCGCGAGGCTTGTCACGCGGCTGAGCCGCAGCCAGAAGTCCCAGTCGGCGCTCTGGCTGAAGCGCGGGTCAAAGCCACCGAGATCCAATGCGAGGTCGCGGCGCACGACTCCGGAGGAGATGCAGCCGGCGACCATCGAGTGCAGCAGGAGTGCCTCGCAATAGTCGCGCCGCTCACTCACCGGCATCGCCGCGATCGGCCGCCCCTCGGCATCGCCGCGCATGGCGGCGGTGAAGCACAGGCCGACCTCCGGACGCGCGCGCAGCAGGGTGACCTGGCGCTCGAGCTTGCTCGGCTTCCATACGTCGTCGGAGTCGAGAAAGGCTATGAACTGCCCACGAGCCTCGCCGATGCCGAGGTTGCGAGCCTCCGCAACGCCCCGATTCGGTGTGCTTAGTACGCGAACCCTCTCGTCTCCGTCGCCGCGCGCGATGTCCGCAGTCGCATCCTTGGACCCGTCGTCCACCACGAGGATCTCAAGGTCCTCGAAGGTCTGCCCGACCGCGGAAGCAAGGGTTTCGCCCAGCGTTCGCTCCGCGTTGTAGGCCGGAATGACGACGCTCACCTCGGGCACCCGCATGCCCTGCGCACCTGCTCGGGGCCGCGTGCTCATCGTACTTCGTCGTACCCCCACAGCTTTACCAGGTCGCGGCCGAGGTACTCGCTGACCGCAACGACCTCCGGCTTGAAGCGCCGGCGGACCTCCGACATCAACTCCTCGTCAGGGGGCGGCATGTCCGCGTAGACAACGCGCTGCCGGAGCGCCTTTACGCCGTGACGGCGCATCCGCTTGCTCGTCACCCGCTGGATGCCTGCCTTGGCGAGCCCGAACCCATACCGACCCTCCGTGACGTGGCGCACAACATTGTCCACGCGTGTGCGAGTCCGGGCGCTCAGGTTGACTTCAACTGTTCCCGTCGGGGGAATGTCGTCGACTCCGAGAAAGCGCTGGATGGTCCGTATCGTGCCCAGGTTGTCGCGACGGTAATCGTCATAAATGAGTATGCACATCTGCTCGGGAGGAAATACAGATCGGTATCTCTGTAGCTGCTCGGTGTAACGCACGAACTCCGAATACAGCAGCAGGCTCGGCCAGTGGCCGCCACGAGGAAGGCGCCGGCCCGTGCGCCGCTCCTCCTCGAGTGCAAGCGCGGCCCGCAGACTCGTCTCGACCTCGAACCGGGCCCGAAGGCACTCCATGTGGACGGACCGTAGGAAGGCGGCTGGCTCCCGGAGGAGAGTCACGATGCGGGCGTCGGGCGCCAACTCGGCGATCTGGCTCGCGGCCACGCGCGACCATAGGTATGACGAGGAGGACTCCCCCACAACCTGCTCTGGCCCCGCGGCATCGAAGAGAGCAAGGTAGGCGTCCAGCGTTGTCGGCAGGCCCCACGGAGGTGCGTTGTCCCGCAGCTCGTCCGCAAAGAACTGCGGCTCCTTCATGTCCGACATGAAGATCTGCGGGTGCTGCTGGAGGCTTTGATGCAGTGCGGTCGTACCGCACTTGGGATGCCCGATGATGAATAGGTTAGGAATGCGTGGCATCGCTATGTCTCTTGGCATCGAATCGGGATTCTCATGGCTGCGAGGGATCGAATGCCGGCCACCGGGCAAGTCCGTCGCGAATGCCAGCGAAGATGTAGGCACCCGACACCACGGTATAGAGTCGTTGCAGCGCGCGGCCGCTGGGAGCAAACTGCTCGAAGACCGAGACGAGCGCGAAAAGTCCCGCCATCCCGAGGGGCTTCGATAGCAGCCACTTGGCCAGCTTCTTGGCCGCCACGACCGGACGGTCGGAGCGGCGGATCGGTTCGTTCTCTCGAAAGAGATTCATATGCCGGTATCGCTCGGGATACTTGGACGCAAGCAGTGCGGCGGTCATCGCACCTCGCCGCTGCCGCTCGCCGAATTCGCGCAGTGTCAAGCGGCGATCGTTGTGCCAGGCCAGCAGGCCGTAGTTGATCAGGCATGCATAGCCAGCGAGGGCCGCCCTCACGGCGAACTCCTGATCCTCGTAGCCCGCATGGGGAAAGCTCTCGTCAAAGCCCCCGATGCGGAAGAAGTCATCGCGGCGGGTGGCGAGGTTGTTGGCCGTGAGGCCACCGCCATTGGGGTGAGGACGACAGCTGAGATCGGTCTCCTTGGCGTAGGGCTCGTATTGGTTCCCCCACTCCAGCCGAGGCTCGACCGCCAGGCGAAACCGGCCAAACGGCGAAGCGCTTAGCTGCTCGGCCAGGTCCGGCGCAAATTCGCGATAGCCGCTGATCACAGCCGGTGCATAGCGCTGCAGCGCGTCGAGGTGCTGGGCAATCAACGTCGGCGGGACCAGCATGTCGTCATCGACGAAGACCAGTATCTCGCCGGAGGCGAGGCGTGCACCGCAATTCCGGGCGGCTGCTGCTCCCGCCCTTGGCTGCGCGTGATAACGAACCGTCGGCAACCTGCCCGCGACAGCCTCCACCACACGAGCGGTGGCATCCTCCGAGCCGTCGTCCACCACCACGATCTCATAGCGGCTCGGCGGATAATCCAGCTGCATCAGGGACGTGAGCGTTTGGCGTAGTGGACCGGTATTCCGGTACGTCGGTATGACGATGCTGACGAAGGGCTGCTGTGCCATGACTTACTCCGCGGCCAGTCCCTGAACGATGTGCATCAGGCGCCGGCGTGCCGCCAGCGGCGTGGTGGCCCTTATCGCGCGTCGCGTCGCTGCCTTCCAGCCACTGGTCGCTACACCTGCAGCACGGCGCAGGTCGGCGATCAGCGGCTCGGCTTCCGCCGACGTAAACAGGCCCGCCTCCCGCGCCGACTCGATCGCCTCGATTGCAAAGTCCGGATAGCAGAAGACCTCTGCCAGGCTGGCAAGCCTGAGCACGACATCGCTCGGCCAGTCGGGTCCGTCGCCAGCGTCGAGCTGGGCGGGAAGGTCGCGCAAGTAGATCGCGTTGCCGTACATGAGCTGTCCGCTTCCTATCCAGGAGTCGTAGCTTTCACCTGCCAATGACGTGCGTCTCCACCTGTTGAGCTGACGTAGGTCGAAGAGGGCGAACCCAAACCCGCGAAGGTACGCGTCTATCTCGCCAAAGAGCGGGCGACCGGTGTGCTCTTCCTGAAACCACACCTCCACACTCACACCGAGCATTCGGCCCAGCGTGTTTTCTGCCCCCACCAGGACATCCAGCTCAGCGCCCTCAACGTCGAGCTTCATGAAGTCGACGTACTCGAGGCCGTGCTTCTCGACAAACGAGTCGACCGAAGTCGTGCCCACCGTCACCGAGCCCACGTGCTCGAGGTGCGACGCCATCCCAAAGCGACGGACAAACTCCTCGTTATTCGGGAGAAGCGAGCTGGAGTCGGCAAAGCGAGCCACGTTGATCGTCTCGCGACCCGATTCCTTGCTCAGCGCGAGCGGCTCGCACGTGAAGCGGACCTTGCCCGGACCGCGCTCGACCGCGGCCATCATCCTCCCGCACTCCTCCTCGTCGGGCTCGAACGCGAAAAGCTCGAGCTGATCCCCGTACGTGTCCCACCGAGTTTCGGCGCCCCAGCGAGCGCCGCCGTCGATGACACGCATAGGCAGAGCACGCCAGGTCCCGGCGCGCAGGATTCGACGCGTCATCGAAGGGTTGGGATTGCTGGTGGGCTGATACATCCGGCTACGTTCCTGGTCAGGCCTTCCCCGCACCCTCAAGGACCTCGCGCATTGAACGAGCCCAAGCGGTGGGTGGCTCCCCCGGAAACAAGCTTGCCACTTCTTCGGTGGGATCCAGATACCTCATGGCGAGCTCTTTCTCGATCTCCTTCGGCATCTTCCGGTCGCCAGCGGCATTGGCTCGGGATCGGTTCCGAAGGGGGATCGGAGAAATCCCGAGAAAGTCACACACCTTTACCCAAAAACTGTCCGGGTGCGAAACGATGTGATCGTAGAACCCAATATGGAGACGCGCAGGATCCATCCGTGAGGACCAGTTGGCCAGTATCCTCGGATAGTCGCTCCTCAGGACCTGGGTAGGACTGTCAAGAAAGGCTCTCAGCTTGCGAGGGTCACCGTCGATCTCCCCGACTCTGAGCGTGAGCCTGTACTGACTCCAAGCGCGATCAACCGGATTACGAAGGATGAGAATGACACGAACGTCAGGGAGCAGTCGAGTTATCTTTTCAACATCGCGTGCGTCCAGCAGTGAATAGGCGGGGGTGGCCTCCATGCTGAGCATTCCGTTTTTGGGACGGAATAGGGAGAGATACCAGTCATCGTTTGCCCGCTTGCCGAAATAGCGCCGGTCCCAGGATAGGCTGCGGAGGTCGCGACACTTGAGATGATGCCCAACCATACCGACCACTGTGTTGCGGTAATTTCGTCCCTCGACCGATTTTTGCAACAAGCGCGCCAGTGGCGATCGGGACAGCGAGCTTGGAGACGGATACTTACTCGACCTGTCGAAGTAATGCAGCTCCTTTATGGGAGTGGACCATATCTTGGGATGCTCAGTCAGGTTCCTCCAGAGCCAAGACGTCGCAGCTCGCTGAACCCCGATTATCAATATATCTGGCCCCGAGATACCGGTCATATTCCCCCGGCTCCTTCCCGGGCTCGCCGCCGTGGGGGTGAATTCCACAGTTCCACTGGCAGAGAACAGCTAGGCAGTTTTGTAGAAGTCACGGTTGTCATCAATCCACTTCTCAATCCTGCTCGCTACCCGGGCATTGCTCGTGTGCAATTCGCGCAGCAGGCGGTCCGGCGAATATGTCGGGATGCCGTAGATGCGAGCCAGCGTGTGCACCGAGGTAGACCCAATACCCGCTGCCGCCACCACATTCATCGCCCCAACGGCAATCTCAGCCGGAACTGCGGAGTGTCGTGTTATGGCTGTGACGCGTGTGCCGGTAACGGTCGATTGAACCACCTCGGTGGCCTTGGCAATCCACTGGCTGCTGTTCCGGGGGTGGGGCTTGACGATTATGTGGTCCACACCATGGTCGCGTACGAGCATCGCTGCGAGCTCAGCGAGACCCTGCAGCTCAAGGTCGTGCGGATAGCCCTTCCGCCGTATGCCATCTCCGGGCGTCATCAAAAGCAGCCCGGCTCCCGTATCGCAATCGCTCTTCAGCGACTGATATGTCGCCCTCGTGTCCGGTGGCAGGGAGAGGAACAACCGCTCCATCACATCGGGGGTCATGAGATGGCTCAAATCATGCCGCCTGCGGCCGATCGCCGGAGGCCGGTAGAAGCTGAAGGCCTCGGCGATGTCGAAGGACAGCGGCGGCGTCGCGGCTGGGCCCCAAGCGCTTCGCTTCAGCACGCTCGCCAACGAATGCCGCATACGCCGGGGCAGCGATGCCCTGGCGGTCCAGCGCAGGCAGGTCTCGTTCTCGGAGGCATGGATGCTGCCGAGACCGTGGGGCAGGTAGGAAACGGCGGCTTTCGGCATGACCTGGGAGACGAGCTGGCTATCCGGATGGTCGAGGCAGGTCAGGAACAGCTCGTCCACGGCATCCGGGGGGACGGAGCTGCCGATCGTCGTTCTCAGCAGCTCAAACGACTTGCGCAGCGCTCGATAGAGCTGCAGCCGCGACGAGCGCACGCCGGGCTCGCGCCGCAGGTGCTCGTTGATCGGCAGGCCGGTGATGTCGATGATGCCTGCCCAGCTATGCGACGCCGCCATTGCTCGCATCGAGAGGAGATACTCGGCAGGCTCGGCAGCCGCCTTGTCGGCGCTGATCGCGAGGTAGTCCTGCGCGGGCGCCAGGCCGGCAACCAGACAAGCGCTGGCGACATCATGGGGAGTGCCTGTATTGAATAGACGGACCCGCTCAGATTGGTTTGCGCGAGCATAGGATCCGGAAGCATATTTGGGTGCATCGGTCAAACTAATGCATATAAGCACATTGGGGTGATCCGCTGACCAAAGAACTGGACTCTTCCAAGGCGGACCGAGCCGGCGCGCCGCGGGATCTCCGGCCGCAGTTCGGCGGGTATCAGTTCGGCGGGTATGCTTCTTCTGGCTGGCCGCTGATCGAATCGTGTCGTCTTAGTGACTATGGAGGTTCACCATGAGGATCGTTTCGGTGATACAGGCACGTATGGGCTCCTCGCGGCTGCCGGGCAAGGTATTGATGACACTCTATGACCGACCGGTCATAGAGTGGGTACATGAACGGGCAAGCCGCATACCCGGCATAGCCGACGTGGTGGTTGCCACAACCACAGCAAGAGCTGATGACGGGCTGGCTCGGTGGTGCGAGCGACATGGAATGACTGTGTTCCGAGGAAGTGAACACGATGTGCTAGATCGGTACATTCGCTGCGCTAGGGAGCATGACGCCGACGCGGTCGTGCGCATAACCGCTGACTGCCCTTTGCTCGACCCAGGGGAGAGCGGGCGTGTAGTTGCGTCGTTCCTCGACACTCAAGCCTGCGACTACGCCAGCAACGTCGAACCACGAACCTATCCAGTTGGCCTCGACACGGAGGTGATCAGCCGCGATGCGCTGGAGGTCAGTGGGCGCGAGGCCGAGGACCCAAGCGACCTCGAGCATGTCACCTCCTTCGTTCGCCGTAACCCCATCCGGTTCCCTCAGGCCTCGGTCACCTTCGAGCCTGACGCCAGCAAGCACCGCTGGACACTCGACGAGATCGATGACTTCACCTTTCTCTCCGCGGTGGCCGAGCGACTGCAGCTGCGGAACTTCCAGGGGTCGATGGCCGAGGTGCTGGCGATCCTTGACGCCGAGCCCGAGCTGCAAGGCCTCAACGCCGGGGTCACGGGGAACAGAGGCAATCGTGCCTCCCGGCCAAGCTGAGATCAGGCCGCGGTGGCGGTTGCAGCTACCTTGGCACGAAGCTCCTCGACCGTCAGCCACTGATCGTTCGTGTCGCTCGCGTAACGGAAGCCGTCGGGCAGGCTGCCGATCGAACCGTGGTCCCGCAGCTGCCAGGACGCGTACTCGGGCACGATCACATAGCCGAAGTCGGCGTCGATCGCGTGGCGGGCCTCGTCCTCGGTGACGAGCACCTCGTGCAGCTTCTCCCCGGCGCGAATGCCGATCGTCTTCCGTTCACAGCTGGGGGCCAGCGCCTCGGCGATGTCAAGCACCCGCATCGACGGTATGCGCGGCACGAACGTCTCGCCACCCCCCACCCGGCCCAGGCACTCGAGCACGAACTCGACCGCGCCCTCGAGCGTGATCCAGAACCGGGTCATGCGCTCGTCGGTGATCGTGATGACGCCGGTCTTGGCCTGCTCGCGGAATAGCGGTATCACGCTTCCCCGGCTGCCCATCACGTTGCCGTAGCGAACGGATGCGAAACGGGCCGCCGAATCTGTCGCGTAGGCATTTCCCTGTGCCAGGACCTTCTCGGCAGCGAGCTTGGTCGCTCCGTAGAGGTTGACGGGATTGACCGCCTTGTCGGTGGACAGCGCGAGCGTCAGCGGGACATCGTTGTGAATCGCTGCCGAAACCACGTTCTCGGCTCCGACCAGGTTCGTCTGCACCGCCTCGAACGGGTTGTACTCGCAGGCTGGCACCTGCTTCATCGCAGCAGCGTGAACGATGACGTCGACACCGCGGGTGGCCCGGGTCAGGCGCGGAAGGTCTCTCACATCGCCGATCAGGAAGCGCAGGCGATCCTCATCGGCGTAGCGCCGCTGCAATTCCGACTGCTTGAGCTCGTCACGGCTGAAGATCCGCACCGTTTTCGGCTCGTGATCGCGCAGCACGTTCTCGATGAAGCATTTGCCGAACGATCCGGTGCCACCGGTGACAAGCACCGTCTTGCCCTTCAGCTGGGGGCTCGGTTCTCTCGCGGAGGGGGTCATCATCGGCATCTGCCGGACCGTGGCCTGGCCAGGGCAGTCTAACTGCCTACCGGCGTGCCCGAGCCGCTTCCCGCTACCGTTCGCGACGCCGGTGATCCCCTACTCGAAGCAGAGCCTCGACGCCGACGACAGGGCCGCCGTCGCGGCCGTGCTCGAAAGCGAGTGGCTCACCCAGGGACCGGCTGTGAGCAGCTTCGAGAGCGCCTTCGCCACCCGCTGCCAGGTCCCTCACGCTGTCGTCTTCTCCTCGGGGACGGCAGCGTTGCACGCAGCAGCGTTCGCCGCCGGGGTTGAGGAGGGCGACGAAATCGTGACCAGCGCGATCACCTTCGCGGCCAGCGCCAACTGCGGCGCCTACCTCGGCGCGCGCCCGCGCTTCGCCGACATCGAGGCGGAGACATGGAACGTCTCGGCCGCCACCCTGGAGCCAGCGATGACCCCGCGGGTCAAGGCCGTGATCCCAGTTCACTTCGCCGGCCTGCCGGTGCAGATCGAGCCGATCCGCGATCTGGTCGGCCCCAACGTCGCGATCGTCGAGGACGCGGCGCACGCGCTCGGCGGCAACACCGGCGGCGAGGAGGTCGGCTCCTGCGCCCACTCCGACATGGCGATCTTCAGCCTCCACCCGACCAAGGCGATCACCGCCTGTGAGGGCGGGGTGGTGACGACGCGGGACCCAACCCTGGCCGAACGACTCTCCACCTTCCGCCAGCACGGCATGGTGCGCGACCCCGAGCGCTTCGTCCATCCAGAGGGCGCCGGCAACGAGGGCCCCTGGTACCACGAGCAACAGCACCTCGGCTTCAACTACCGGCTCTCCGACGTGCACGCGGCACTCGGCGAGTCACAGCTGGTCAAGCTCGACGACCACGTTGCCGCCCGCAACGCCGTGGCCAGCCGCTACCGCGAAGGGCTGACGGGGATCGAAGGGCTCGAACTGCCACCGCAGCCGGCCGGGAACACCCGACACGCCTACCACCTCTTCGTCATCCATCTGCGCGAGGGCACGCGCCGGCGCCTCGAGCTCTATCGGCGGCTCTTCGAGAGCGACATCCGCGCCCAGGTCCACTACATCCCGGTCTACCGCCATCCTTACTATCGCCGCGCCTTCGGCTACGCACCGGGGCTTTGCCCCGAGGCCGAGCGCTACTACTCGGGCTGTCTCTCGATCCCCTGTTATCCGGGGCTCTCGCAATCCGAGCAGGAACGTGTGATCGAAGTCGTCCGCGAGGTCATGGCCAATGGCTGAGTGGGCCGGGCTCCCAGCCAGCTTCGACCTCGGTGGACGGCCGGTCGGCGACGGTCAGCCCACCTACGTGATCGCCGAGGCGGGCGCCAACCACAACCGCGACCTCGGAGTCGCACGCGAGCTGATCGACGTCGCCGCAGAGGCCGGCGCCGACGCGGTCAAGTTCCAGACCTACTCGGGCAAGGCCCTCTACTCGTCCAAGGCGCCCGGCTTCGAGTACCTCGCGCCTATCGGCGCGAAGAGCCCCTCCGAGCTGCTCGAGGAAATCTCCCTGCCCCGCGAGTGGCAGGGAGATCTGCGCGATCACGCCGCCTCGCGCGGGATCGCTTTCTTCTCGACGCCGTTCGACGTGGAGGCGGTGGCGGAGCTCGACGAGCTCGATGTCCCGGCGATGAAGATTTCCTCCTTCGAGATTGTCGACCCTGAGTTGATCGGGGCTGCTGCCCGCACCGGGCGCCCCCTGCTGATCTCGACCGGAATGGCCACCCTGGGCGAGGTCGAGGACGCGCTGCGCGACGCCGTCGCCGCGGGCGCGGGGGCCGCTGGCCTGATGCAATGCACTTCGGTTTACCCCGCCCCTCCAGAGCGCGCCAACCTGCGAGCGATGGCGACGATGCGCGCCGCCTTCGGCGTGCCGGTCGGCCTCTCCGATCACACCACCGGTATCGCGGTGCCAATCGCGGCCGCAGCGCTGGGGGCTTCCTTCGTCGAGAAGCATTACACGCTCGACCGCACGATGGAGGGTCCCGATCACCCCTTCGCGCTTGAGCCGGAGGAGCTGAAGGCGATGGTCACCGGCATCCGCGAGGCACAGGCCGCACTTGGCGACGGATGCAAGCGCGGGCCCGGGCCGGAGGAGGCAAAAGAGATGTACCGGCTGGCCCGCCGTAGCCTGATCGTCGTAGGCGACCATCCCGCCGGCACCGTGCTTAGCGCAGAGATGCTGACCAGGAAGCGTCCGGGCTTTGGCATCGCCCCCAGGGACCTGCCGAAGGTCGTCGGGCGCCCCCTGACGATCGCCGTCGAGCACGACGACGTCCTAACCTGGGAGATGCTCTGACGGGCGGCGGCGCGACGGCGTTGCGGGTCCGGATCGTCGCTGACGCGAGCGCCGGCGTCGGGCTCGGTCACCTAGCCCGTTGTACGGCGCTCGCATGCGCCCTGGGCGAGAAGGGCTTCGAGATCCAGGCACTCGGCCTTGGCGCCCTGGAGGAGGTCGAGGTCGACGGGGTGCGCTGGGCGCCGTGGCAACCCGACCTCAGAGCCCTCGGGGAAGCGATCCCGGACCTGCTCGTGCTCGACAGCTACGATCGCATCGCCTGGCTTCGGACGGTGGAACTGCCGCACAAGCTCCTCGTCGCATTCGAGGACGCTCTTCCGCACCCTGGCGCAGCGGGCATTGTCATCGCGCTTCCGGACGGGCTCGGGCAACGCGACGGGGAACTCGCCGGCCTGCCGTTCGCCTGCCTGCGCCGGCCCTTCTGGGAGGTCGGGCCGCGCAGGCTCCGAGACTCGCCCGAGCAGGTCCTGGTCACCACCGGCGGCGGCGACCTCGGCGGCCTCGCAGGCCGCATCGCGGCGCATCTGAACGAGCGGCTGCCCGGGATCCAAATCAAGCTCGTCCGGGGCCCAGGGTTCGCCGCCGAGCCGCCCCAGGGCGTCACGGTGCTCGAGCGGCCCGCCTCGCTGCTGAAACCGCTGCTGGACGCCGATGCTGTCGTCTGCGCCGGCGGCCAGACGATACTCGAGGCCGCCGCAACCGGAACACCGGCCCTCGTGTTGGAGGGAGCACCCAACCAGCGCCGCCAAATCGCCGCTCTCGCCGCTTGCGAGGCCATCCTTCAGGTGCGCGAGGTCGAGGTTCCCGACATTCTGGAGCGCCTGCTCGGCTCGGCTTCGCAACGAAGGCAGCTTGCCACTCGAAGTCAGAGAGCGGTCGACGGGCGCGGTGCGCTTCGCGTCGCCGCCGAGCTGGAGGCACTGGCCTGCGGCTAGGATCTCCCTGTCGGCGAATTGCCAGTCGAGCAGTGAAACCAAGTGGATGAAATCACCGCAGACAAGCTGACGCTCCGGCCCGCCTGCATCGAGGATTCCGACTTCCTGCTTGAACTGCGTAACGATCCGACGACCCGACGCTTCTCCTTCACCCAACACACGATTTCAAAGCGCGAGCACCTAACCTGGCTGACCGCACGTCTGTCAGACCCGGCGTCCCTCATGTGGATCGCTCTCCGCGATGGGTTGCGTAGCGGCCAACTTCGACTGACCATGCTCGACGAATTCACCGCTGAAGTGGACATAGCGGTTGCGCCTGATCTCCGTGGCCGAGGCATCGGCCGGTCGATGATCGCCCGCACAGGAGGGCTTTGCGAAGACTCATGGCCAAGCGTGCTCTGCTTGCATGCCCACGTAAAACCGGACAACGCAGCTTCGCTTCGAGCGTTTCTGGCGGCAGGCTTTAACGAGCTGCGTTCCCAGAAGGACCCCAGGCGGGTCTCATTGGAGCTCAAGCTTCCACATCGCCACCACTGAGTGCAACGCGGTATAACTGCCGTAATGCGCAGAGTCCTGGTAATAGTGGCGCACCCCGATGACGAGGCCCTTGGGTGCGGAGGAACGATTGCACGTCATGCCGCGGAAGGCGATTCTGTCGCGGTAATAAGCATGACAAATGGGGTGGGATCGCGAGCGGCTGACAAGGACTCGGGACATCGACGTCGGGTTGCAGCTGAAAAAAGCGCCGAAATACTCGGCTTCGATTGGATTGCCACTGGAACGTTTCCAGATAATGCGCTGGACTCCGTGCCGCTGCTTGATGTCGTTCAATTCATCGAGAAAGCCAAACTAGAGCACTCACCCTCCCTGATCTATACGCATCATGGTGGAGACCTCAACATCGACCACCAGGTTGTCTGCAGGTCCGTACTCACGGCTTGCCGGCCTCAACCTGCCGATGGAGCACCGGAGATTCGAACGTTCGAGGTGGCATCCTCTACAGAGTGGAATTCGCCGACAGTTGGAACTCAGTTCTCACCCAGCCTCTCTATCGGAATAGAGAGGTTCTGGAAGGCCAAGGAAGCGAGCCTACTCGCATACGCCGAGGAGATGAGAGAACCGCCCCATGCTCGATCGCTCGACGGCCTCCGACACCTCGCGGCCCTCCGAGGTCACCAGGTTGGCTTGCCTCTTGCCGAGGCATTTATGCTAATCAGGCGAGTGTTACCGTAGCGAGGATCTATGGCAAGCTATGTAATCGCCTGTTCGACTCCGTGGTTCTGGCAAGCCTGGGCACACCGCGAGCACCCCCCGGGGGACTGGATCGAGGTTCGAGACAACCCGCTTACCATGGATCTCCTAGCACGTATCAATCCTAGATACGTGTTCTTTCCGCACTGGTCGCAAATTGTGCCGTCGGAGGTATTTGACCGTTGGGAGTGTGTTTGCTTTCACTCAACTCCAGTTCCCTATGGGCGTGGCGGAAGTCCGGTCCAGAATATGATCGCCCATGGGCATGCGAGTACAGAAGTGACTGCGCTCCGCATGGAACAGGAGATCGATGCCGGGCCGGTATACCTGCGTGAGCCTGTTTCACTGCTGGGCGGCGGGGATGAGGTATATCTCCGGATTGGAGTGGTTATTGCACAGATGATCGGCACGATCGTAGCCACTGAGCCCCATCCGGTCCCTCAAGAGGGTGAGATCGTGCAGTTTCAACGGCGCAATCCGACTCAGAGTCGTCTACCGGAATGTGGTTCGCTGGAGTCTCTCTTTGATTTCGTCCGGATGCTGGACGCTCACGGCTATCCTGCGGCATTTGCCGAGATCGGGCCATGGCGTCTTGAGTTCCGCCGACCCGTGCTGCGGCCAGAGGGGATCGAGGCAGACGTACGGATCACTAGGATCGGCCAGGCTGGCGATTCACCCGGTTGAATGGCGGTTCACGCCTGGACGGGCTCCAGCCGGGGCTGTTCAGCCGGAGTGGCGGCCGCCTCAACAGCGCGATCGCGCTTGGCAGGTCTCCACAGAACGGCCACTACGCAGATGAGCAGCGAGATTATCTGCGTCCGGTAGCGGAACGCGGTACCCGCGTTGCCAGCGCTCAGCGAGTAGGCCATGAGCAGGAAGACGGTGAGGTAGACGAGGGGACCGGCCCGAGCCATGATGCTTCCACGACTCCGGTACGCACACCTGACGAGGAAGAAGAGGGCGAAGTAAGCCGCGGCCGTGCCCAGCAGTCCCAGTCCCTGGCTGATGTTCCCCAGCTGCCACGGGAGGGGACGCAGCAGGACGTCCAGGCTGCGCCGCGGGAGGTTTCTGACAATGGCCCCGCGGGTCGAGAAGTCGACGCGTTCGAGGCTCAAGTTCGAGCCGTCCGAGGCGTTCATTTCCTGAGACAGCTGCAGGTTCTCCTCGAGACTTTCGCTGGTCGAGGCGTTGAGCACGGTGGGTGCAGTGACCGCGGCGAAGAGGACTACGGAAGCGACGAGGGCAAGTGAACGGATCGCCGTGCGGTGCTCGGCCCGCAACCCCGCGTGGAGGAGAATGGCTGCACCGGCGGCGATCAGAAACCAGCCAGCGTAGTGGCGCGTGGCGACCGCTATCAGGCATCCGGCCACGACCATGATCAGGTTGCGCGGCTCTCCACGCTTCCAAACCTTTGCACCACCCAGGGCAACGAGCCCGATCGCGAGCAGCATGTTCGCCTCCTTGTGCAGGAGACTGGAGAAAAAGATGCTGGCGGGCTCGAATGCGAGCAGCCACATTGAGAGTACGGACGCCCGCGGCCCGGCGAGCTCATAGACGGCGGCGGCCAAGAGGACCAGGCCGATAACGGCTATTCCGACCTGGGTCACGCGCATCGCCAGTTCCGGCGATTCGAGAACGTATCGCTGCACGGCGAGGGTAAAGACATGCAGTTCGCGCAGCAGCGCGTGCGTCCACTGGTCGGATCCCGGAACGGTTTCGGCAATGAGGTTGGCCCTCACCAGGAAGCCAACCTCGTCGCCACCGCGAAGGCTCTGCGCCACTGGCGTCAGCGAGATCAGGCCAGCCGCGACCACGCGCACACCAAAGGCAATCACAGCCGCACTGCCGATGGCAAATCCCGGCCTGGTTCGACTCAAGCTTCCGATGAGGAGGACAATCGCCCCGCCCATCAAGACGATCATCGCAAGCGTCGCCAGGCTGGAATAGAGGCTCTGGTCGGAGATCGGAGCCATGCTGCCGGTGAACGATAGCCGGGTGGAGGCTGCCAGCGTCAGGCCAGATCCCACGCCTACGCTGCATATACTTTCGGCTCAGTGACCGAGCCGAGACAGGAGGGACTCGACATCCGTCAGTGGGGCCGCCTCGTCTGGCGCCGCAAGTGGCTCCTGCTCGCGATAGTGATCGTGATCCCCGTCGCCGTCTACGTGGGGTCCTCGCTGCTGCCGAAGACCTACCAGTCGCAGTCGACCATCAACATCCAGGCGACCGCCGGAGCATCGGCGCTGTTCTCCAACGTCAGCTCCAAGTCAGACACCGACGAAGTGCAGACGCTGATCGGAACGACCGTGGTGGGCCGCCGGGCGGCTCGCATCCTGGGACTGCCGCCCTCCGCCGCGAAGGAGCTCCTCACTCACGTCTCGGTGGCCCCGACCAACCCCGCCGAAACCGACAGCAACTTCCTCACTATCACTGCGCAGGACTCGAATGCGGAGATGGCTGCGGCGATCGCCAACGCCTTCGCACGAGCCGTCGCCCAAGCCAGGACGTTCAACGCGATCCGCAACATCGACCGCACGATCGGGACGCTGGAGGGACAGCTGGAGTCCAGCACCGACGAGGTCTCCATGGAGGCGATCGCCGCCCAGCTGCAGGAACTGCGCGGCCTGCGGGCGACCCAGGCCGGGACGACGTCGATCGTCGAAGTCGCGACGCCAGCGGCAACGCCGATCTCCCCCCGACCGAAACGCAACACGGTGATCGCGGTAATCCTTTCGCTGCTGATCGCCGCCGCGCTGGCGCCGCTGCTCAACCGCCTCGACCGCCGCATCCGCGAACCGGGCGAGCTGGAGGAACTGCTCGACGCGCCGGTGCTGGCGATGATCCCCGACGACGCCTTCCCCGGCCACCCCCCCGGCCTGCACGTGCGCGAGTCCTTCCAGACGCTGCGTGCCAGCCTCACCTACTTCAACGTCGACCGCTCGCTCTCGACCCTGGTCGTGGCCAGCCCGATCCAGCAGGACGGCAAGACGACGGTCGCCGTCAACCTCGCCCTCGCCTACGCCCTCGACGAACGCGACGTCGTCCTCGTCGACGGGGACCTGCGCCGCCCCCAGGTGGCGGCCCGGCTGGGCAAGCACGTCGAGTTCGGGCTCGACTCGGTGCTGGTCGGCGAGCGGACGCTGGAGGAGACGCTCGTCAACGTCGACGCCGGTGCCGGGCGCCTGCGAATCCTCCCGGGCGCGGCTCCGCCGCCGAACCCCGCGGTGATGCTCGGCTCGCAGCGGATGCGCTCGCTGCTTGCCGAACTCTCCGAGAAGGTCGACATGGTGGTGATCGACACCCCCGGGCTGCTCGCGGTCAGCGACGCGATCCCGCTCTTCAACCAGGTGGCGGGCACCGTGATCGTCTCGCGCCTGAACAAGACGCCGAAGGACGCGGTTCGCCGCGCCAAGCAGGTGATCAACTCCGCCGGCGGGACCGTGCTGGGTAGCGTCGTCACCGGCGCCCACGCCGGGGGGATCTACGGCTACTACGGGTACTACGGGTACTACGGCGCCCAGAACGACCGCGACAAGGCCGAGTCGGGGAACGGCCGGCTGCGCAACCTCGCCTCCGGCGGCTTCCGCCGCGGCGGCGACTCCTAGTAGCGGCGGGGCCGAGGCCTTTTCCTAAAGCTTGTGTCTCTCGGCGAGGAGTTCGCTGTAGAGCGTGTCGACGTCGCTGAGGAGACGGGCGGCGTCGTAGCTGTCGATTGCGTGCTGGCGGGCGACGCGGCCGTAGCGCTCGCGGCGCTTGGGGTCGGCGGCCAGCTCGACGAGCGCGGCCGCCAGGGCTGTCGCGTCGTCGCGGGGGGTCAGGATTCCGGTGTCCTGGCTGACGACCTCGCGTACTCCGCCGACGTCGGTTGTGACCGCGGGTAGGCCCGCTGCTGCCGCTTCGATCAGGGAGACGGGGGTGCCCTCGTTGTCGGAGGAGAGGACGGCCAGGTCGGCGGCGGCGAAGACCGGGCGCAGCTCGCGGCGGTAGCCGAGGAAGTGCACGTCGGCGGCGATGCCGAGCTCGGCCGCCCGGCGCTCGAGCTGCGGGCGTTCCTCGCCGTCGCCGACTACCGCGAGGCGCAGGCTCGGATCGGCCTCCCTCGCCTGCGCCAGGGCCTCCAGGAGCAGGTCGAGGCGCTTGATCGGGACGACGCGGCCGACGAAGACGAGGAGGATCTCCCCGTCGCCGACTCCCAGCTCCGCGCGCGAGAGGGCTCGCAGCTCGCCCGGGAGCAGGGTCAGGGGACCGAGGTCGAGGCCGAGGGGCAGGACCCGGAAATTCGAAGGCGGCGCGACGCCGAGGCGGACGAGGTCGTCGACCGTCGCCTGGCTGACCCCGATCAGGCAATCGCTGACCCGCGCGAGAGCGCGCTCCATCTCGAGGTAGAGCCGTGACTTGGGGGCGCCGAAGTAGCCCTCGAGGACGTGGCCGTGGTAGGTGTGGACCACCGCCGGGCGAGGGCGTACGGCGAGGGCCGCCTGGCGCCCGAGGAAGCCCGCCTTCGCCGTGTGGGTGTGGACGACGTGTGGCCTGAAGCTCCGCACCAGGCGAGCCAGCTTCGCCAGCGCCTGCACGTCGCGCAGCGGCTGCACCGGCTGCTGCAGCTCGGGGAGGTGGAGCATCGTCGCGCCCTCCTCCTCGGCCAGCTCGGCGAGCGACTCCTCGCCCGGGGCGAGGCTGCCGTGGACGAGCAGGGTCTCGTAGCGGCCCGGGCCGAACCGCCTGCCGCTGAGCAGGGCGGCGATGTGCGCCGGCCCCCCCATGTTGAGGCGACCGATGACCTGTAGGACGCGCAGGCGCTCTCCGTTCTCCGAATCGGCTGCGGGCGGAATCACGTGCCGACGCAGGCTATGCGTCTATGCGTCAGGCAGACCACTCGGTCGTGGGGGCGGGAGCCCAGTCCGGCGACTCCAGCAGCGCCACCACGGCGATGCCGACGAGGATCAGGACGGTGGCGACGAAGGCAGCGACCGACTTGTCGCTCCCGACGAGGACGGCGCCGGCGGCGGTGAGAACCGCCTGGGCACTCGCCAGGGCCAGCGCCACGCGGCGGGCCGAGCCCAGCTTCGCGCGCAGCCTGTGGGTCAGGTGGTCGCGTCCGCCTTTGAAGACGCTTGCACCACGCCGCAGTCGCGAGACGACGACCAGGGCAGTGTCGAGGGCGGGAAGCCCGACCAGCACCACCGCAACGGGAACGAAGGCCCAGCCCAGCTGACCCGTCCCCGGCACCGCCATGATCGCCGCCGCGACGACGAAGCCGATCGGCATGCTGCCGCCGTCGCCGAGGAAGATGCGCGAGGGCGAGGCGAGGTTGAAGGGGAGGAAGCCGAGGCAGGCGCCGGAGAGGGCAAGCGCGATAGCCGCCAGCTCGGCGCTTCCCTGAGCGAGGGCGAGCACCCCCAGGGTCGCCCCGGACACGGCGGCGACCGTGCCGGTGGCGCCGTCCATGTTGTCCATCAGGTTGAAGGCGTTGACGACGCCGGTGACGAAGACGACCGTCAGCCCCAGGTTGAGCACGTCGCCGGCGAAGAGGTGCCAGCCGATCCCCCCGGCGAAGAGAACGCTTGCCGCCGCGACCTCGATCGCGAGCCGGGTCAGCGGCCCCAGCCCGTAGCGGTCGTCGATCGTCCCCACCCCGAGCAGGACGACGGTCCCGATCGCGATCGGGACGAAGGCACTCGAGCCGTTGCCGAAGAGGGCGCCGGCGACGAGCAGGCCGCCGATCACGGCGGTCCCGCCGAGGTAGGGAGTCGGGCTGCCGTGGCCCTTGTAGCCGACCGGGTGATCGTAGAAGCCAGTGCGACCGGCCAGCCGGATCGCCAGCGGCGTGAGCAGCAGGGTAGCGCCGAGGGCTACGAGGAAGGCGAGCTCGGGGCCCATGCTGCCGAGCACCCGCTTAGGCGTCAACCAGGGGGTCGACTGCCGCGCCCTCGCTGAATTCGACGACCTCGCCGTCGGCGGTGGGCAGGGCGTCGGCGGCCGCACGCTTGCGCTCGAAGGCGGCGACGTCGTCGATCGCCTCCTCCACACCGCGGGTGGAGCGCCAGCCCGTCATCTGCTCCAGCGCCGTGGTGTCGGGGCAGCGCCGGCCGAGCTCCTCGAAGCCCTCGCCGTAGGCCTCCTCGTAGGGCACCATCTGGATGCCAGAGCTGGACCCGGTTCGCTCGATCACGGTTTCGGCCAGTTCGAGGATCGTGATCTCAGACGAGCGCCCGACGTTGAACGCGGTGCCGCGCGCGCCCTCCTCGTCCATCAGCATGACCAGGGCCCGGGTCGTGTCGTATACGTGCGAGAAGCAGCGAGACTGGCTGCCGTCGCCGTAGACGGTCAGGTCCTGCCCTTCGAGGGCCTGCACGACGAAGCGCGGCAGCACCATCCCGTAGGCACCTGTCTGCCGAGGGCCCACGGTGTTGAAGAGGCGGGCGACAACCGTGTCCGCTTCGCGCTCTCGGTGGTAGCCGAGGACGATCGCCTCGCCGAAGGCCTTGGCGGTCGAGTAGGACCAGCGAGCGATCGAGGGCGGGCCCAGCACCCGGTCGGAGTGCTCGGTCAGGCCGGAGCTGCCGTTCTTGCCGTAGATCTCCGAAGTGGAGGCGAAGAGGAGCCGCCGGCCGAGCCGGTGGGCGCCCTCGGTGACGACCTGGGCCCCGCGCACGCTGCGGCCGAGCGAGTCGACCGAGCGCGAGACGATCAGCTTCACCCCGACCGCGGAGGCGAGGTGGAAGCAGGCGTCGGCCCACTCCATGCAATCGTCGACCAGCTCGACGTCGCAGACCGACCCTTCGACCAGCTTGGCCTGGCCGGTCGCGGCCGCGTCGGCGACGTTCTCAGCACTGCCGGTGCTGAGGTCGTCGAGGATGAGCACTTCGTCCCCCCGCGCAACCAGGGCGTCCGTTAGGTGAGAGCCGACGAATCCTGCCCCCCCAGTGATCAGGTATCTCACCTAGGCATCTCCATGTCCATCAAGCCCCTACCGACCGCACGATGGCGGCTTGCGCAAGGCTCGGTTTCCCCGTGAACTCCCCTGTTTCCCATGTGAGTCATCTCACGCAAGAGGCGAAACGACTCGCGACGCAGTAGACCAGAAACTCAACGGAGTGTCAAGGATAAGAGCTCGTCTTTTTGTCGAGTGCGACAAAACACAGATGGCTCTGCAATGGGAATTTCAGGGTCCTCATGAATACTTGTCATGCGATCTTCAGGCGCACCTGCCGCCCCTCGACGCCGCCCCCGGAGACCCTCGCCGCCAGCCCCGTCTCGCGGCGGCTAAGCGTCTGCTCCGCCTTGCGGACAAGACCGATTCGAAGGGTCTTCGAAGCGTCCGAGGCGACGCTGAAGGATGCCGTGCCGATCGTCACCCGCTTCCCTCCGGGCCCAATCCTGGCGAGGAGCTTCAGCTTGCCCTTGCAGGCACCTCCCCCCGCGCAGGAAACCTTGAGCATGGCCTTGCCGGCCTTGACTTTGGCGGTGGCCGCCACTCGCACCACGCCGTTCGGGACCCTCTCGAAGGCGGCGGTTACTCCGCGGGCCTGGTCCAGGGTCACGCGGCAGCTGCCGGTGCCGGTGCAGGCGCCCGAGAAGCCGGCGAACCTGGAGCCGGCGGCGGCGGTGGCGGTCAGGGTGACCTTGGTGCCGACTCCGAAGCCCACCTCGCAGGCTTGACCGCAATCGATCCCGGCCGGAGAGCTGGTCACGGTGCCCTTGCCCGTGCCCGTCCTCGAGATCGTGAGCGTGCGCCGGCCGACCGCGGTGAAGACCGCTTTGGCGGTGCGAGAGGTACTCATCGTCGTCGTGCAGGCGCCGGAGCCGGCGCAGCCCCCGCCCGTCCAGTGGTCGAAGACCGAGCCCGGCGCGGGCGTGGCCGTGAGCGTGACTTTGGTCCCTTCGAAGAACGGCTCCGAGCAGTCCGACCCGCAGTCGATCCCGGCCGGGTTGCTTGTCACGGTGCCCGAGCCGGTGCCGAGGCGCTCGACCGTCAGCGGATACTCGAATCCGGGCGGGATCAGGTTGAAGGTCGCGGTGACCGATCTCGACGCGGTCATCGTGACTTCGCAGGCGCCGGTGCCCGAGCAGCCCGAGCCGGACCAACCGGTGAATTCGGAGCCGGGAGCGGCCTTCTGGAGCAGGGCGAGTTCGGTTTCCTCGGGATACGTGAGCAGGCATTTTTCGGGTCCTTCCTGCGCTTCGCATTCAACGGTGCCGCTCCCGCTGCCTTTGATGTTGACCGTGAGGGGGTGCTCGGGTATCGGCTGTATGAGGACAAAAAAGACGCTGACGGTATGGGGTTCGTCCATCATCAGTTCGCATTCTTCTTCTTCGCAGCCGTCGCCGGAGAAGCGTTCGAATTTGGAATTCGAGTCGGGTTCGGCAATCAGGGTCAGTTCGGTCCCTTCGGGATAGGCGGCTTTGCAGGGTTCGAACGAGCCCGAGCCCGCCTGACACTCGACCGTGCCATTGCCGGTGCCTTTGATTTTCAGCGTGAGGGGATACTGGGTGGCCGTGAGCTCGAAGGTTGCGGTCACCGACTTGCCATCGTCCATCGTGAGCTCGCATTCGTCAGGCCCGCAATCGCCGGAGAATCCGGCGAATTCAGAGTCCGGATCTTCGCTTGCAATCAGCCTCAGCTCAGTGCCCTCGGGGTAGGCGGCATCGCAATCTTCGACTGGCCCATCCCCCACCTGGCACTCGACAGTGCCGGTGCCCGTGCCCTCGATCGCGATCGTCAGCGCGAACAGGTCGGCGGCCTGCGCTGGGGAACCGATCTGGATCCCTGCACAGAGCGCGGCGAGAACGGCAAGAAAAGCGAGGCGGCGCATCATCCCATCCTTATTGTGCCTGAGCCGCATAGAGCTCACAACACCGCCAACCGGGGAGTTACTCGGCACCGAGGGCCTAACGTGGCCCGTCGGTATGCACGAACAGCACCGGGTCGCCGAGGCGGCCATCCGCGCGCAGCGCCAGCAGGCCGGCCATCGCCTTCGCGGTGTAGACGGGATCGAGCGAGAGCCGCTCCTCGGCGGCGAGGGCCGCGGCGCGCGTGGCGGCCTCGGTCCGATGGCCGTAGCCCGCTCCGATCTCCTCGCGGGTCAGGTCGAGCATGTCCGGCTCGAGCTGGAGCCGGCCGAGGCGGGCTCCACGGCGCTCCAGCAAGGCGGCGGTGCGCCGCGCGAGGCGGGCGAACACCGGTGCGTCTAGGCGGAGCTGGTCGTTGACCACGACCCCGACGACGCGGGTGCGCAGGCCGGCGAGCTGGAAGCCGAGTGCCAGGCCGGCCGCGGTACCTCCGGTGCCGACCGGGACGACGACGTGCGCCGGCTCGGGCAGCGAGCCGTCCTCGACCTGGGCGGCGATCTCCAACGCCGCCTCGACATAGCCGAGCACTCCAACCGGCGAGGAGCCGCCGGCCGGCAGCAGGTACGGAGGGTGGCCACCGCGGGCGTTGCGGGCAAGCAGCCACGGCAACATCGCCACGGTGCGCGCCTTCGTGTGGGTGCGGTAGATGCGCGCGCCCGAGGCATCGAGCCGGGCGAGCTGGGCGCTGACGTGGGCGTCGATCGGCTGGTCGACAAGCGCGAGCGCGGTCTCGATGCCATGTTCGCGGGCGTAGAGCGCGGTCGCGAGCCCCCAGTTCGTGCCGAGGCCGCCGAAGGTGAGGATCGAGCGGCGGCTGCGGCGCCGGGCATCGGGGATCAGCCACTCGAGCTTGCGCACCTTGTTGCCGCCCCAGCCGCCCGAGCCGAAGGCGCCGTCTTCCTTCACCCAGATGCCGAGGCCCGCCAGCTCGCGGACGGGCGTCGGGCGCTCGGACAGCACGAGATGGGGAAGGGTCTCGGCCAGGCCCGGAAAGCGCTCGTGCAGATAGGCGATCAAGACCGTGAGCATGACTGGCGACGCGAACAACCGAGGCCTCACAGCCGATGCCTCGCTGTAGTGTGGGCGCTCGATGAGGGCGGTCGCCTGCCAACGAGGTGCGCTCGAGGTGGTCGAGCTCCCGGAGCCCGAGCCCGGGCCGGGGCAAGTGCGGATCGAGGTCACCCGGTGTGGGATCTGCGGTTCGGACCTGCACGCCCGCCATGGGATCGACCAGCTGGCAGACGTGGCGCACGGGGTGGGCTACGACCGCTTCGGCCGCTCCGACCAGCAAGTCGTCTTCGGGCACGAGTTCAGCGGTCGAGTCGCCGAGTATGGGCCGAAGTGCAAAGGGGCCCTGGCTACCGGCGCGCCGGTTGTCGCGCTCCCCCTCCTTCGCGGCCGCAACGGCGTCGATGCCACCGGCCTCTCCCAGCACGCCCCCGGCGCCTACGCCGAGCAGTTGCTCGTCCAGGAGTCGATGATGATGGCGGTGCCGAACGGCCTCGACCCCACCGTCGCGGCGCTGACCGAGCCGATGGCGGTCGCCCTGCATGCGGTTCGCCGCGGCGAGGTCGGCAAGCGAGATGTGGCGATCGTGATCGGCTGCGGCCCCATCGGCCTCGGCACGATCCTGATGCTGAAGGCGACCGGCGTTCGCACCGTCATCGCCAGCGACTTCTCCCCTGGCCGGCGGGCTCTCGCCGAGCGCTGCGGGGCCGACGTCGTCATCGACCCCTCGGAGGACTCTCCCTACGAGCCGCGTGAGGATCCCGGCTGGCTGTCGAAGGCAGACGACGTCTTCGACCTCGCACTCGACACGCGCGAGAAACTCGGGCGCCTGCCGGTCGGCTGGTGGCACATCTGGCGCCTGGCGGAGAAGCTCGGCGCCGGGCCGAAGCACCCCGTCGTCTTCGAGTGCGTCGGGGTTCCGGGTGTGATCTCGCAGATCGTCGACTCCGCGCCGTTCTTCTCACGGGTCGTCGTGGTCGGCGTCTGCCTTGGCGCCGACTCGTTCACGCCGGCGATGGCGATCAACAAGGAGATCGACCTGCGGTTTGTCCTCGGCTACACCCCACTCGACTTTCGCGACACCCTCCACATGCTCGCCGAGGGCAAGGTCGACCCACGGTCGATGATCACGGGCACGGTTGGCCTCGCCGGCGTCGAGGGCGCCTTCTCAGATCTCGAGGGCCCCGAAAAGCACGCCAAGATCCTGATCGACCCCTCGGCATGACCGGCCGGACGCCAGGCTCGCGAGCTTTCGCGGGCTCGGCCGCCCCCGGGTCGCTAGCCCGCTGAGGACGTGTTCAGTGCAACGGCGGCGCGAATGAGCATCTTCAGCGCCTTCTCGTCGATCTTGTCGCCCTCCTGGAAATCGATGGCACGCCTGGTGTTGCCCTCGAGGCTGGAATTGAAGAGGCCCGAAGGGTCCTCCAGCGAGGCGCCCTTGGCGAAGGTCACCTTCACGTGATTCTTGTACGTCTCTCCGGTGCAGATCATTCCGGTGTGGTACCACACCGGAACCCCTCTCCATTTCCACTCCTCGACCACTTCGGGGTCGGCCTGCTTGATGAGAATCCGGATCCGAGCGAGCGTCTCGCCCCGCCAATCATCCAACTCTTCGATTCTCGCGTCTATCAGCCGAGAGGGAGAGTCTCCTCCCTTTCCCCCCTTCGAACTGCTCTTCCTCTTCTTCATTGTCGTCGTCGCCTTCTTTCATTTGTGCGTCTCGCCCGTCACCTGAGTATCCCGACGATCGCCTTGTTGATTCTGATCGGCCAGAACGCCGAGGTCTGCCGGCGCGGGTTCACCGCGTCAACGAGCGATGACGCCGGCTTCAGCGGCCGGCGCCGCATAGGCGGCGGCAAGCGTCGCCACGGTCTCGTGGGCGTTGAGCCCACTCGGGTTGGGGACCACCCAGAGCGCCGCGCCGGACCAGCGGATCGCGCTGTCGAGCGTGTCCGGCTGCCGGCCCAAGGCCGCGCCTCGCTCGCCGAACGCGTCGCGGTAGGCGGTGACGCCGGCGATCGCGACGACCGCAGGCCGGTGATCGGCGACGAACCGCTGCAGCCGCGCGCCGCCCTCGCACAGCTCCTCGCGCGAGAGCTCGGAAGCGCGCGCGGTGGCCCGCCGCACGAGGTTGGTGATCCCGACCCTCCGCGCGACGAGATGCGCGCGATCGGCATCGGTCATCCCGGCGACCCGATCGACCTCGTAATCGGTGATGCCGGCCGCGGCCAGCGCCGGATAGAAGCGGTTGGTGGGATGCGCGAAATGGGTCCCGACCGCTGCCGTCCAAAGGCCCGGGTTGATGCCGACGAACAGCAGCCTGAGCCCCGGCCCCACGAGGTCGTCGACCTCATGGCCGCGGAACGCCTCCAGCTCCAAACGCGTGAACCGCATGCCGCGATCCTGTCGAATCCGCGCGTCGTCGTTCGTCTCATGGGTAGAGAAGACCCAGAGGGAGCTCCCCCAACCGAAGGAGAATCGAGATGGGAAAGCTGATCGCGACAACGCAGGCCACCGTCGACGGCGTCATAGACCCGGTCGGCGAGTGGGTCCAGCCGGGCGGAGATCACAGCGACTACTCGTTCGAGCGTCAGGCGAGGTCCAGCGGGCTGGTGCTGGGCCGCAAGACCTACGAGGGGCTGGCGGGATACTGGCCGAGCCAGTCGGGCAAATGGGCGGACATGGTCAACCCGATGCCGAAGTACGTCGGGTCCAACACCCTCTCCGGCGACCTCGAGTGGAACGCGGCCCTGCTCGAGGGAGACCTCGAGGACTCGATCACGAAGCTGAAGGACGAGGTCGACGGCGACCTGTTCATGCACGGAAGCGGCGAGTTCGCCTACGCCCTCGCCGAGAGGGGCCTGGTCGACGAGTACGAGGTCTACCTGAACCCGATCGTCTGGGGCGAGGGAAACGTCCACGTGCTCGGCGACAGGGGAACCGTCCGGATGGAGCTCGACGACGTGAAGCGGTTTCACTCCGGGGTGGTCCTCCTCACCTACCTCCCGGCGTCCTGACCCGGATCCCTCGCAGCTACTGCTTTTCGGTGTCCCTGCCGGGCCCGCCGATCAGCTTGTCGGTCCCGCCGCCGCCCTTCAGGGTGTCGCGGCCGGGCCCGCCGAGCAGCTTGTCCGCCCCAGAACCGCCGAAAAGAACGTCGTTCCCACGCCCACCGTCGACCTTGTCGCCGTCCGCGCCACCGCTCAGCCTGTCGTTGAGGTTGCCGCCGGTGATGGAGTCGAAGTCGATCCCACCGTCGAAGACGTTGATGTGACCCAGAGCCCCGATGAACTTGTCGCTGGAGTATTCGGTCGGGTCGCTCGCATTGGAAATGGCGTGGATCTCGATCGGCCCCTGGCCACCGCCGAGGTCGTCGGGCAGCTGTGAGAAGTCGAAGAGAGTGGATATGGACGAAGAAGCCTCGATTCGCCTCAAGTCGCGGCAGTAGGCAGGACCGTTGTCCACGGAAACGCCGCTGACGGTGATCTCGCCGTCACTCGCGCAGCGAGGAACGACTTTCCCCTCGCCGCCGCTGACCGCGAGCACCCCGTTGGTGAAGGTGCCAAAGGCATCCGCCCTCGCCGGCATGAGCACCGCGGTTGCCAGCGCGAGCGTCGCGCCGATCAGCGCCCAGCAGAATGATCCCCCGAATCGAAGCCGAAGCGCTGCCATCGCTGCCACAAATAGGGAGTTTAGATGCAGTAAGGCAGGTTGAGTAAAACTGGCTCTCAGTAACCGCGAAGAAGTCCCTGCCGTCCTCAAGAACGGGCGATCGCGGCATCAGACGTCCGCGCATCGTGGAAGGCGATGACGACGACCCGGTCCTCGACATCGATGTACATGTAGACGACGATCGGCCAACCCCAAGGACCGATCAGAGCTCGGCAATCCCGCCAGACGCCGGAGAGCTGCGTGCCCGCCCGCGGGAACTCCTCCAGTGTCAGCAGCGAGCGCGAGATGCGTTCTCGCGTGTCGGCCGGAAGTTGGCGGGTGTCGATCGGCCCGCGGAGCTCATCGCGCGGCTGTCTCCTCTGCAAGCCCCACGAGCTGACTGCAAATGCGAAGGCAGGGCGCCGCGAAGAGCGCTGCACTTGGACCAGACACGAGCAGTTGGCTTGGCAGCATTAGCCGCGCAGTTGAGCCGCTTGCAAGTATCGCTTCGATGGGATCGGTGCTAGTCAGCCCACCAGTCGCGCTGGCCATCGACGTCTTCGCGCGGAGCCTCGCCGAGATTGGGCGCGCCGATGACGAGGATCTCAAGGCCCTCCGGCCCGGCCTCGTAGCCTCGCCACGTACCGGGCGGGACGCGCACCGCGTCCCATTCCTTGAGCTCGACGATCTCGTCGTCGACCTTCATCCGGCCGCTCCCGCGTAGGACCACGTACACCTCCTCCTGCTTCTTGTGCGTGTGGCCGTACGGAAAGCGATAGCCGGGCGGGACGCGCTGGTAGCTCAGGCCGGATTTCTCGAGCTCGAGCGCCTCGGTCGCCATGCGGAACTCCAGGTCCGGCGCGCCGTCGAACTTGGACCCGAGGTCCTCCAGGTCCTCCTTGAGGTTCCTGAGAGTGAACGGCACGGCGTAATCTTATGGTGCCCCTGGTTTCTCGCGAGCGAACGTAGGTAGACCGGGAGCGGGCTGGACTCGACCTTTCCGAACCTCACCTTGCCCCAGGGCCTTTTTCGCCGTTTTTGAGGTTCCCCAAAAACGCGAAAACCGCTTGATAAGCGAGTTTCCGTCCTATAGCGGGGGAAGATTCGAACCTGCGACCTTCGGGTTATGAGTCTGATCTGTTGGATCGGCTGGACTACGTGGAGCTAGGTTTCAAGCGGATTTCGCGAGACCGAGATCGGCTGAGATCCGTGGGGCACCTTGCCCCATTTCTTGCCCCAGCGGAATCAGCAGCGGATACTGCGCCTCCTGAATCCACGTCTTCCCCATCCAAGCGAAAGCGCTTGCACATCCCCGAGATTGCTGCTCGATCTGGCGCGTGATCGAAACGCAAGCGCTCCGCGTAACGGCCACGACACTCAACGGCTCACGGTTTGCCGCTCATGTACCACGGTCGCCACACGGTCGACGGCCCTCTCCACGCTCTCATGTTCCCAAATTCGCACGGACAGCCAGCCGAGCTTCCGCAGCCGCTGATCGGTGTCTCTGTCTCGAGCCACATTGGCCTCCAACTTCACCCGCCACCAATCTGCATTGTTTTTGGGATAGGTGGCGTGCTCCGGGCAGCAGTGCCAAAAGCAGCCATCGACGAAGACTGCGACGCGGGCCGAGCGAAAGACGATGTCGGCCGTCCGACGCAGCCCGGGGATGATCCGTGCCTGGACACGAAAGCGCATGCCGCGACGGTGCAGCTCGCTTCGAAGCGCTTTCTCCAATGCCGTATCTCTCTGCCCGACCTGCGAAAGGCGATGCGAGGTTGCAGGATCCTTGGGCCGCGGCGTCTCACGGTTCCGGGTCATGCAACTCCGATCACAGGCATCAAATCACCCAGATCCTCAGCGCAGAAGATTCCGAGCTCGGCGGTATCGGTGGATATGAGGTTGGAGATGCCAACCACGTCGGACGGACCCACGACGACCGAGACCACGGTGTCGAAGATCTCGCGGGCCTCGAGCGCATAAGCCGCAGCCTGATGGAATCCGTCTCTCGCAACCCGCGAGGGCTCGGCAGAGTACTTGCACTCGATCAAGAGGCCCCGCTCGGAAGCATGGCAAAGCAGAAGGTCGGCACCCAAGGTGCCTCCGGCGCCGGCAACCTCGGTGCTGACTCTGCGGTAGGGGGATTCGATACCGCGCTCGCCCCAAACGCCTGCTGCCTCGAACCACAGGTCCCAAATTTCCCCGGTCGGCATCGTCACCCTATAGGCGGGACCATGGCTGGCTGCTCCGGATACCGGTCGGATCGGCGTCGTCTCGGCCCCGCAACCACGTAGCGCGACGAGCAGCTCACCGAGGGCACCAAGCTGGAAGAGGCGCCCGGTGAGTTGATCATCGGGAACGACCAACGCGTCGATGAGCTCGAGGAGCCCAGCGCTGCAATTCCAGAGGAGAGCATCAGTGACGGGGCTGAGCACATTCCATGGTCGCCCCTCGCCCGAGACCGCGTTGAGATCCTGGAAGGACGGCGCGATGGCATGAGCCCGGCTGACAGGCTCGATCTCGAGAAGTCCCAACGCGCATTGGACTTGTGGCGCAACCTCTGCCAGCAGGCCCGGAACCACAAGTTCGGCGTCTCGAACCACTGGCGTCAAGGCCTGCAGGGTCCAGCGCAACGTTGACACCAGCAGGGTGTCTGCGATCCGGTGGCGCCTCTTGCCGTGAAAAGCGGCGGGGGGCCAACCCTTTTTGGCGGTCTCGCGCCAGGAGGTCCCCGAGTTAGGGGCGAGCGCTATCTCTCGGGGACGCAGCGATTCAGCTGGCAATGCGTCGAGCCAGGCATCGGCGCGGATGGGCCAGGCCGCGAGGTGAGACTCGAGTCGTTGGGCGAGAACACGATGCACCCTCCGCTCGATGTCTCGAGCGGTCCATTCACGCTCTGGCTCGTCGACCGCTGCGAGCGCGGCAAACAGCTCGCCCGCGCTCGACCAGCTTCTGGTCGTCTCGACTAGCCCGGCAAGAGGGATCTTCGGGGTGAGTTGCTCGATGCCCGCCGGGAGCGGCATCGACTATCCCAACGCTTCGAGCTTGTCCACGATCCAGTTCCACTGCTGCGCGGTGAAGACGCCCTCGGTGTTCACGATCTGGTCCCCGAGAGCATCGAGGTCCTCTGGGCGCAGCTTGGAAAGCGTCGTTCCAAGCGTCAGCAGATATCCCTCCGCGAGTAGATCGGAGAGCAAGTCATCACTTGACTCATTGCCGATCAGCCCTTGCTCAACATAATGCGGAATGTGCATGAAAAGAGCCGGGCCGACTCTTCCAGTGGACAGTGAATGATGAGCCGTGTAAAGGCCGACCATTCCTTTGTGGACGATGTCGGGCAGATCCTCGGTCAAGGCCTTGATCGACTCTGCGAACGCATCCGGCGCGGGGGCCGGTATGGGAACCCGGGCGAAGCGTCTGCCCAGGGCCTGCCCCCAGCGAAACACCCTCTGGGCATCGACTGCGTTGTAGGTGCCCAGCAGCCGCCACTGATCTCCCGCGAGGTACTGGACTGGCTCCCCGGTCGGCTCTGAGGCATCCAGACCCTCCATGTTTTCGACGCTAGAGGTTCCGCCCTCTGCCCAGCCAAGAACGACGCGATCAGCCCCGACGTGGGTAGACACCGGCCCCAGGTCGACGTCCACATCGGCCGAAAGCCAGGTCAGGAGGCCTCCGAAGATGCGGTCGAGGTCGGCTCGATTGGCCTCGTCCAGAATCAGCCAGCGGTCCTGCGCAATCGCATCAAGAACCAGTCCGGGACGAAAACGGAGTTCACCTTTCTCCGAGAGCGTCTGCCCGCCGATCAGATCCATCGTCGTCCAGCTCTCCTCCGGCGTGGCAAGCAACGGCTCGCCGACCTCCGAGAAGCCGAAGGCCGTCGGGTCTTCGCCAATTTTTCCTATCACCTCTCGCAGCAACGTCGTCTTCCCCGTGCCGGGTGGCCCGACAAGGATCACGGCCTGTGATGAGCGGATGGCGAGGACGACCATGCGCATGATCCGCTCGTCGATCGCCAGTGGAACAACGGCGGTCGAAATCAACGTCGGCCCCGAAGTGCCGGCCTGATGCTCAGGACGTTCGATGTGCACGGCCGTCAGCTCGGGGAACATCTCCTCGAGGGATTCGGTGACCTCGTCCTCCCGAAAGATCTGCAGTTCTTCTGGGACGAGTCCGTTGAGCAACAAGAAGGCTCGCGCCTGGGGATACTGACTCGAGTCAAGGTGTTTCCTGATGTGCGGGAGGAGCTTCTCGTCCACTGCAGTAATCACTGCGTAACGTGGATCGAGGCCTGCGAGCTCGTTGTGCAGACGGTTCCAGACCTGGTTCTCGGCAGTGACGTTCTTGCCCTCCGCAGTTCGCGGTTCAGGAATCAGCTCCTCTCCATACCGGTCGAAAAACCAGTCCTTCAGAGGCCGCCACTTGGCCGAGTTTGCGGAATGGGCCCCGATGCCCTTATTGACGGCATCAAGGAGTGCTTGGCGGTCGTCCTCGGCACTCATGCCACAGCTTTTACCATCAATGGGTCGGCACCCTGCTCCAAGGCATGGTCTTCGACTTGGCCGATGAACCCGGCCGGGAACCGAAGGCTCCCACGCGCCGCCCTGCGAAGAAAGCCCGTAGCCGCTCGGGCGCTGAGAGGCTTGGGCTCAAAGCGGAGGAACGCTTCGAGTGGTTCGGATGCACATGACTGAGGCCACGTCCCCACGGTCGAAACTCGGATCTCGCCAGCGCCGTCTGACCAAGCCGCCGCGGGCCAGCGACTGCCTTCCGCAAGAGAAAGGTCGCTCGAATGGTCGTATGAGCCGGGGTCCCTGATACGCCGGGCCAGCCATCGGGACATTGCAACGGAAACGGCATTCCCAACGAGCTGCCATCGAAATCCCTGTTTCACGACCTCCTCGGCCGGAGCCGTCCAGTCGGGCTCGAATCCTTGAAGGCGTTCTGCATCGCGGAGGTCGGGGGTGACCAGCGTTCCGTCCACTAGGCGAATCGCGGGCGGCGACGCGACCCCCACTGAAGATCCCCCCTTGATCGGAGGAACGCCATCAACCGCCCACCCGAGGGCGCGCATGCCCTCCGTCCAGTAGAAGCCACAGGCCACCCTTCGATGATCCCCCGGCAATCCTGGCGCCTCGTCTTCAGAGAGCAATGCCGATTTGGGGTCCCCGGTGGTACTGGCCAAGAGCACCCAGCGGCGTCGACGTTGTGGCAGACCGAAGCAGTGTGCATCGACGACTCGATAGGCCCATTTGTAGTCCAGTTCTTCGAGCGCAGACGTGATTAGCCGCAGGGCCGAGCCTCGGGAGAGCTGTCGGATGAATGGCACGTTCTCCAGTACGAGCCACGGAACACGACGACGCTCCAGCAGCCTGAAGACCTCCCCAACGAGACGAGACCTCGTACCCTCGATACCCTGCTTTCGCCCGACTGAGGACAGATCCTGGCAGGGGAACCCTGCGCAGACGATCTCGACTCGACCGACATCATCGAGGTCGCGGATGTCGTTATGAATTGCTGCGTTCGGGAAGCGCGCCCCAAGTACCGCTTGCGCAGCGGGTGAACTGTCGACGAGGAGCGACGTCGTGATTCCCTCGAGCTCGAACCCAACGTCGAACCCTCCGATCCCAGCGAAAAGACTCGCCATCCGCTGATGCTTCATCGGAGAAGCTCCATCGTGGCCGCAAAACCGAGGCGGGGTGGAACGGTGTTGCCGATCATGCGAGAGAGCTCCACCCTCTTCGTCAGGCAATCCAGCGAGAACCAGTCGGGCAGCCCTTGGATCCGTGCTGCCTCATGGGCGGTGATGGTCCGTCTCTTCGCTGGATGAACGTTTCGGCCCATACACATCGAGTAGAAACCGGTAGTCAGCGTTTGTGCCGGCTCGTCCCAGCGAAGGCGACCGTAGATCGATACATAGCTGTGACCTCCCTTTGCGTGACAGGGAGGACGGAACTCATCCGGCAACTCGTAGAGGTCGTGCTCGAAGAGCACATCCATCCGCTCCAGGGTCTGCGGCGCGGATCGAGCAGGCTGATCGATGAGACGTTCGCTCTCCCTGCCTTGAAGATCCTCGAACGCCCAGCGAACCGTCCTGACAGCATCCGCAGCGTGCTCTCGAACCATCCGGTCGATGCTCGGAGGATGTTGCGAGGAGGCAAGGAGGAGGAGGCGCCGACGTCGCTGCGGGACCCCGAGGACGGATGCGTCAACGACTCCAACGTCCACCCAATAGCCGAGATCCTCCAGATGCTCGACAGCCCGGTCGACGACTTGGTGGCTGTCGCTCGCCGCGCCAGGGACGTTCTCGATGATCAGTGCTTGCGGCTCGAGGAGCTCCGCCGCGCGAACCGCAGTCAGATAAAACCGATTCCGCGAGTCTCGGTGACGCGTACGGTTGTTCGCCGCTGAGTGCCCTTGACAAGGCGGCCCGGCGACGAGCAAGCCACAAGGAGTGTCGGCGACGAAACTCCTCTCCTTGCGCGTGGGCCGCGCCCCGAGATCTCCATCGACCACTTCAGCCAGGTCCCTCGAGAGCGCCAGCGACCCCGCGAAGTTGTCGGAGTAGACGCGAAGTGCCTGCTCATCCAAATCAAACGCCGTGAAGTCCGCCGCCTCACCAAGAGCCGTGGTCGCTTCGCGAACCCCAAGAGAGAGGCCGCCGCATCCCGCGAAGAGGTCGACCACCGGGATCCGGTGTCGACGCCTGGGGGTTGGCGGCGGCTCGGTGGCTCGCAACAGATGATGCTCCGCGTCAGCGCTTGACACCACCGCATCCTCGGCCCCTGCCCGGCTCGCGAGAGGCGATACAACCGCAACCCCGTTGCGTCGCAAGGCCCGGCGCATGAGCCAGCCACCTTCTACGAAAAACTCGTCGCTACCCACGACGCGTGAGGGGCTGTCTCCCGGCGTCTGGAAGCGATCCTCAAAGATTTGAGGCGGACCGATTTCCGTGGTCGCAACGGGCGCCATCGTCGATGCCATCAGCGACGGGACGCTATGCGGCGCATCGGACATTCGGGAGTCCCATAGACGTCCCATGCAGCGGCCGACGTGCGGCCGCGCAGCACCGACCCCCATAGTCGTGGTCGAGCTCAATTGCGGCTTCCGCGCCATCACCACCGCCCCAGGTCTTCTTCGATGGGCTCGACCAGCTCCGACTTTTTGCCCACTGGGCGCGATCCATTGTCGGCGGCGAACGTAGGTGGTCCGACAAGCCCTGCGCAAGGGCTGGAAAGATCTCTCCCAAGCTTCATCTTGCCCCAGGGCTTGCCCCACGGCGATTTTTCAGCGTTTTTGAGGTCTCCCAAAAACGCGAAAACCCGCTTGATAAGCGGGTTTCCGTCCTATAGCGGGGGCAGGATTCGAACCTGCGACCTTCGGGTTATGAGTTCTCTGGAGCTGGTTGACCAGGCTGGTTTTTGGCTTGTTCAAGCGGTTCGAGTTGGTCCGAGTTGGACCTAGTTTCGCTCAACTTAGTACCCACTTAGTACCCGCCGAGACCCCCCGACGTGCACGATCGCACCAATCCGATCCGCGCTACTGCTAGGCAGCCTCCTTTGGCGGATAGAAGCCCATCCGCCCGGACCCGTCCGAGCCTACGAACTCATGGATTACGGCCTCGTGGCGCAAGGAGTCTGGCGGGTCGATGTTCTCGATGATGATCGTCTGTGCCTCGTCCTTGAGAGTCGCCAACGAATGAAGCAGAGCCGGACGGACCTCGGCGGTGAGCTCAGGGTCGTCAATTTCGTCGGTCGCGCCCTTATAGGGCGTCAAAGGGGAATCGAGCACGGCAAATCCGGGATGCGGAGTGCCGTGCTCTAGGCAATGAAGCATTAGCCCGGCGGTGAAGGCGGTGTGGGTGATGGCGCGAACCCCCTTACCGAAGGCTCGGCGTTGCTTCCCGTCGATGACGAGGTCGTCGGATTTTCGGTCCCAGCGTACGTCCGAGATCACGGGGAAGCGCCAGGCGACCAGTAGCTGTTCGACCTGAGTGGCCAGCGCGGCAAGAGACTCGACATCCTGACCCGGGCGATAGCCCTCCACCGATTCCTGAAAGATCCCGTCGGCTTGCTGTCGAGCCGCCAAGTAGCGGTCCAACTCCCGGAAACGGAGCAATTGATCCTCAAGCGACCGCCGCTTCTCCGTCACCGCGGCGACCCTCCCCCGTGCTGCCGCGGCAGACGGATTCGCGACCTCCTCGATCTCTCGATCAAGTTCTTCAGCACGGTTGCGCGCCTGATCTGCAACCTGGGCTTCGGCCGTCTCGCGTTCCGCGGCCTCCTCGATTGCGACATCGAGATCCTTTAGGCGGGGAGTCAGCTTCGCGATCTCCGCTCGAGCAGCCTTTTCAATGGCGGGGAATTCGGCTGACTCCGGATGGCAGTTTGCCTCGCCGTTGACCTCGATCTCTCGGCCGCAAGTTGGGCAGTGAGACGCGGCAATCTGACGGAAGAAGTGGCCTCCCTCCATTACGAATTCGAGTCGTCGAACGTCGACCTCGTAATGCTGCCTCAGGAGTTGAAACCGGCTCTGAAGCTCACGGTTTGCGACAGCCTCGCGGTTTGCTGTGTCGGCTGCCTGTAGAGAGCGATTGCGCTCGCCCATCATGCCTCGCGCTCGCTCGCCGCTCTTGGTGACGGTCTCTGAGACCTCAGCCAACTCTTGCTCCAGTCGCTGCAGGTCGGCTTCGAGCTGGCTGCGGGAAGTCCCGTCGGACTCGATCGCGTCTCGGACCTCCTGGATCATCGGATCCAGAACCTCGAGCCGCTCCCCCGCTTCTTCGCGACGTTGGTGAGCCTGGCGTATCTCCTCGACTTCCTCGATCGTCGGGGTGTGCCCGGTCAGCACGATGCCAAAGATGGAGCGATTGGCGGTGTGCTCGGTTCGCTGCGGTGAGAGGATCGGCGAGTCACTAGTGATGATCGCCTCCTCGTCGACTATCGCCATCGGTGCAAACGTGCGGAAGCTGAGCCGCTGATGCTTTCCTTTCTTGTTGCTGATGATCGGCGCGTCAACGTCGAAGCCGCTCACCTGTAGAAGCCAGCCAGATAGCGTTTCGGACGATTTCGGGGCCTGACCGATCGAGACCGGAAACGTCTCGCCGGCCTGCCCATCCCAATCATCGAGCGCGCCGGTGAAGATCCGCGCCGCGTCGGGTTTCGACATCCGGCGCGAGATGACGTAGCTGGAACCGCCGTGTTGCAGCTCCAGCGCGACCTCGTCGTAGCCGTCTCGCTCGGGAATCTCCTTCGGCAGTCCACCGTCGCCCAAGGCGAAATCCAGACATTCAACGATATGGGTCTTGCCGGTGTCGGAACGACCCGTGATCAGGGTCAGCTTCGGACCGAAGTCGATTTCGGCGCTGGCTCGCCCGACACCCGACACGCGCAATCTCCGCAGAATGGCCCTAGACATCGAGCGCGTTCCCAGCGTGGGGCTGCAGATCGCGGACAAGCTCTTCGTCCCAATCCCCGATGTGCTCCTTCAGGGCCTCAGAGAGCTGGCGGTCACTCAGGCCACCGAAGTTGTCGATGACCCAGCGAGCGCGGTCTCGAAGCAGTTGTGCGTACCCGGACTCGAACTGGTCGGCAACGTGACGACCGGCTTTGGTCGCCCGATAGGTGATTCCCCTGCTTGAGAACCGGCGGTCCAGAAGGTCTCGGCTTCTCATGAGGGCGAGACCATCCTGGATCAGCTGGCGGCGAACGAGGAGCTCGCCCTTCTGCGACGGTGCCTCGGGATGGAGGCTCGGCTCTCCCCCGAGGTCGCCGCTGTGGACAAGGATGTAGTCGAGGATGACGAGACGTTGGCTATCGAATGCCCGCGTCCCGGTGGACATCAAGAACAGCGCCCTGAGGCCGGCCTCCAGCGGGGTGTTGAAGGTCCGCGTCGTCACTGCGACTTCCGCCATTTGATGCGTCCGTCGTTCGCCAGCTGATGGCAGACTCCGATTCGGTCCGCGGGTTCTAGCTCGCTGCGCAGCGGATGATCTGAGACCTGTACCGTCGTGACGTGGCTTGAGACGGCAAGCACCCGGTCGTAACCGGAGGGGAAGGTTTCGGCGAGCTTCGGTTGGATTCCGTCGTTGAGCTGCTCCTGCAGGTCCTCGAAGCTGTCCGGGGCGGCGAGAACGTCCTTGCTGAACTCCCGCAAGGACTCGGCGCAATAGAAGTTGGCTCGACTTCGTTCGAGGTGTGGACCGTATTCGGCGTGATCAAAGGCATCGGTGGCAGAAGAAACCGAGTCTTGGCAGTGATCGTCGTATGCCTCGACCAGCGCATTGACATAGCCCAGCTCATGCGAACCGATTGCAGGAGGCGGTGGAGTAACGGGTGGACGCGGCTTGCTGAGTCCGCCACCGAAGAAGATCGAGTAGATCGCCGTTCCCTTGAGGTCACCCACGACCTGCCCGCCGTCAACAACGTCAAGTTCGGGGAACTCGAAATCCGCGAGGTAACTCTCGATCTCAGCGAATTCGCAGAGCTCCGAGCACGCCTTTTCCCAGTTCTTTTTCAGACCCTTTCGGATCGCCTCCGGATCTTTCAGGAGCTCGCGGGTTTTGGCGCTTACGCCCTTCGGCGAGACGAAGACGTAGCGGCGCGGCACCTTAAACGAGGATCTGAAGGTCCAGTAGACGAGCTTGCCCAGCTCTGGCCACAGGATCACGGGAGAAAGTTTCGAGGCCAAGCGCTTGCACTGGTAGCTGTCCCAGACGCTGTCGTTGGAAGTATCGACGTACCCCGCGACATCGCGGCCCTTGTCGCCGGGACCCGCCCAGCGCACAACCCGCTCGTAGTCGTGCTCGACCTTTTCGCGCAGCCAAAACTCGACCACGCTCTCGAGGTCTTCCGGCGAGAAGACGGCGAATCGCTTGACCGGATCCAGAGGGGTGCCGGTCGCGAGTTCGTTGCCACGACGCCGTCGAAGGGTCGGTGACGGGCCTAGTGGGCCGAACTCTCCGGATGACTCCGCCACTCGGCTATGCAGTGGAACTTCGCCGGTCGGTTCTCCCCAGGCCAGCGGCCGGAACACGGAACGCGCAGGGTACACCGAGCGCCGAGCCAACCCGAGGTGGCGTCAGACAACCTGCGAGGACTGGTCTGCTCTCCCACTGCATGCGGCTCTTCTAGCACATACCTGGGACACCGAGGTACCAAGCGAGGCAACCCGAGACCCAGTCAACCTCTGGCGTGGAGTGCGATCAGTCGAGCAGGCGGCGAATGTCCTCGGCGCTGAGGTCGGCATCGCGCAGGATGCCGGCGAGGGTGCCGCGCCGGAGCTCCCGGTGGAGCGGGACGACGAGCGCGTGCCTGCGCCCCGCCTTCTTCAAGCGGACATGGCTGCCGCGTTGACGGACGACTTCCCAGCCCTCCTTGCGAAGCGCCTTGATTAGGCGCTCGCCGGAGACGACCGGCTGGCGCGGGCTCACGCCGGCAGAGGAATCGAGCGGCGGATCACGCCGCTGTCGAGCGATTCGCCGTCTTCGCGCAGGCCCTCGACGTAGAGGGCGACCGCCTCGCTGGCGTTCGCCATTGCGTCGTCCATGTCGTCGCCCTGGGTGTGAAGACCGGGAAGGTCGGGCGCGTAGACGTGGTAGCCGCCCTCATCCTGGGGCTCGAAGACCAACTCGATTTCTTGTGCATCTGCCATAACCGCTCCTCTCTAGCTTACGCCAGCTTGCGGGCCTGCTGGCCTACTTGGCGTCGTTTTCATCGTCGGTTGCATCGCCGTCCTCTTCCTCGTCCTCCTCGGCGAAGGCTGCCTCGGCCCAGCGGGCACCCTGGACCGGATCGGGCGCGTAGTCGGCGTAGATTTCGGTCGTCTTGTAGTCACGGTGTCCCATCCACTCCTGAATGGTCCGCAGCGGCGCCCCGGCGGCGGCCATCCTCGTGCCGAAGGTGTGGCGGAGGTCGTGGAAGCGGATCGAGCGGACGCCGGCCGCGTTGAGCACGACCTTGAAGCGCTTCCTCATCTTCGAGGCGTCGAACGGAGAGCCAGTCTCGGGATGGCAGAAGACGAGATCGTCGGCGCCGGTGTAGTTCGAGCGCTTGAAGTGCTCTTTGAGCGCGGTCGCAACGCGCTCGGGCATCGGAACCGATCGGCTGGAGCGCTTCGTCTTCGGGGTACCGAAGCGCCCGCGGGTGTAGTTGCGGCGGACGCGGATTAGGCCGGCCTTCCAATCGACGTCTTTCCAACGCAGGGCGATCAGCTCGCCCTGACGCAACCCGGTCATGGCGGCGGTCAGGTAGAGCGGGCGCTCGACTGGGCCGAGAACGTCGTCGGGGATCTCCCGCAGGAGCGCCTCGAGTTCCTCCAGGTCGATGAAGCGAATGTCGGGATCGGTGCCGTCGACTCGCGGCCGTTCGGCTTCGGCGACCGCGTTGCCCGCAGCCCAACCCCGCTTCTCTGCGAAGGCGAAGAGGCCGTGGAGGAAGTTCAGGTGGTTGTCGATCGTCTTCGGCGAGCGCCCCGCCTTCTTCATCGACGAGACGTAGCCTTCGATATCGGCGCCGCCGTAGCGGTTGATCGTCTTCTTCGGCAGCCCCCGCTCGGTTTTGTTCAGGATGCCTTCGTAGTCCTGAACCGTCGAAGGCTTGCGTTCGAGGAAGTCGCGGACGTGGGCGATGTAGGCGTCACCGACCTCGCGGAGCGTCAGCCGCTCCTGCGGCGTCGGCTTCAACTCGCGCATCAGCCGCCGCATCTCCTTCTCGGCCTGGGCCTTGGTCAGCCCCTCGCGGCTACCGCGCTTGCGCTTGCGGCCGATCTTCCGCTTGACCTGGCGAGTCCCGACGTACCACTTCGCGTACCAGGAGCCGCGATGCGGATACAGCGATCCCGAGCCGTAGGCGCGGCGGTTGTTGTCCTCGGCCATCAGGACCACCTCCGCCTAGACGCGGCCGCCCGGCGACTCGATCTGTTCGAGCCAGGCGAGGATCGACTCCCGGCGGTAGCGCCGGGTCCGGCCGAGACAGACCGTGGGGATGCGACCTTCCCGCGAGAGCTGCCAGACGTACTCGTGCGAGACGCCGAGGAGCTCCGCGACCTCGTGCGCGGTCCACAGGCAGCCCTCCGAGCCTCGCCGAGCGCGAAGGCGATCAGCCGTCGCCATCGTGAGCCTCCTGCCGGGACGCTGGATTGCATGTGCGGATCCACCGCGCCGCCTCCAGCCGAGTGCGATCCGCTGTGCATGGGGCGTAAAGGCTGGAACCGTCCGAAGTGGTCCCCCTGCAAGAGGCGCGGATAATCCGCGCAGGCAAGCCGGCGGCCGGCGAGCCTGGAAGCTGGGCGGATCTCTGCGCCAGCCTCATCACAACCCCGGCGGGTGCCGCATCTCGAATCCGGCCAGGTAGGAAGCGGAGAACTTGTCTTCACCGATCCAACCCGGACCCTTGCCGGGGGCGACGATGCCCGAGGTGCCCCAGTAGCGCTCGCCCGGTGGCGTCACTCCCGCCGAGAAACGGAGGAAGGTGTGGGCGTCGGCGCCGTAGGGCTTGACGAAGATCGTCACCCACCGTCCCGGTCCCGGTTCGCCCCAGCGCACCAGGAGCGTCGTGTCCATCGTCGGGTTGCCGAAGCCGCCGACCTGGAGCAGATGACTGACGGCGCTCGAACAGTCGAAGGGCCCGTTGGCGGGAGTTGGCGAGGATCCGTGGGAGCCGCCCCAGACGTACTTCGAGGTCGGGCGGAGGGCGCTGAGGCGGGCGGCCTCGGCGACCATCTGCGCGACGGTCTCGTTGGGCGCGCTCGCCGCCACGGCGCAGCCGCCGCCGCTGGCTGCTTCGACCGTGCCATCGCCGGCGAAGCGGTGCGCGTGCGCCAAGACCTCGGCGACGTACCACTCGGCGTGGTTGTAGCTGAAGATCGCCGCGTGCCAGTCCTGCGGAGCGCCGGAGGCGCGCAGCAGGCGGGCGGCGGCGAAGATCGCGTCCCAGGGGTTGTAGGGGTCCTTGGTGCCGTCGCCGTTGCCGTCGACACCGAAGGCTTCCCAGCTCGAAGGCAGGAACTGCATCCAGCCTTCGGCTTCCGCCGAGGAGACGCCGAGATTGGTGCCGAAGCCGGTCTCGACCCAATTGATTCCGGCGAGGATCGACGGGCCTTCCTCCCCCAGCCCGTATTTCGCCGCCGCCTGCTCGTAGATCGGCACCAGGCGCTTCGGCACCTTCGAGCTGAGCGCCCCGACGGATTCCCCTCTGCCGCAGCTCGGCGAGGCGCCGAACATCACCGTGATCGCGAGCAGGACGCCAATCAGGGCGGCGAGCAACCCGAGCGGCAGGCCGAGCAGCAGCTTCGGCATGCGAGGGGCGGGAAGTGAACCTGCCTCCACGGCACCCTCAACTCGGCGGCGAGATGGTGACGACTCGCCAGCCCGAGTCCTGTTTCCTGACTAGGAAGCCGACCGAGAACGGCGGCGAGTGACCGTCGCCGATCTTGACCACGCCGGCCAGCGCCTCCACCCCCTGGGGTCGCAGGATCACGGCGAGGGCGCGAGGGTGAAGACCGCGCCGAGCGGGTGGCACCCTCGACGCCGCTGCCGACAGATCTCGACGAAGGGCAGCGGTAGTCCCCGACAGCCGGGGTGGACGCCGCCGGTAGATGGTGCGGGCGTAGGCGTAGGCGAAGCGGCGGGCGACGCGGGCGGCGGGCGCGAGCTGCTCGGCAGCGATCGACCCGCCGCGCGTGCCGCTCAGAAGTGACGAGCCGGCCTGGGTGTTGGTGTCACCCGAGGAGCAGCCGACGAGGGCAACGGCGAGGAGCGCCAGCCCGAACGATGCCCCGGCGCGGCGACGGCACGGCGAGATGTGACGGGCGGGGTGCATCCGCCCCTGCTGTCCAGCGGCAGGTCGGTTTGCATCGTTTTCGAGCCGAGCCGATGCAACTGGCTTCCGCGCTGGACAGTCCGGGTAGTAGGCAGAGCGCCGTTACCTAAAATGGAGATGAGCGCTTTGGCTGCCTCGGCGTAAACATCGAAGTTCCGAAAGGACCGATGTACGGACGCAAGGCCAACAGTGAGTTGAAACAGTCCGAACTGGAGGAGGCCCGCCGGGGCTTCATCCAGTTTCTTCGACGCAAGCGCTTTTCACCTCAGTTCATTGCTAGTCACGGCGACGACCTGTTCGCCACCGCAGCGCTCGAATACAGCCGGAAGGTCGCCGAAGGCAAGGAGATCGACAGCCCGGCCGGTTGGCTCATCATCTGCGCCTGGCGACGGACCAAGAGCCTGCTGGAAGCCCAGGGACGATCGCCACACATCGTCTCGACCGACAAAACCGAGACGATCGAGGACGAGCTGGGGCGAAGCCCCGAGGACGTGACCCTTGACGAGGATCGGCTGCGGAAGGTGCAGGAGGCGGTCGACCAACTGTCGCTCGAGGAGAGGCGGCTACTTGAGCTCGCCTACTTCGAGGACATGCCCGTCCGCGAGGCGGCCCGCGAACTTCACTGGCATCCCTCCAAGGCGCAGCGTTGCCATGAGGCGGCGCGCAAGCACCTACACCAGCTGCTCGGCGTCGACAGCCTCGATGAGCTGGAGATCATCGTTGGTCTCGCCGCCTACATCTCACTGGCAGACAAGGCATCCACCCCACACCTCCCGGCTGGCGTCGAGGCGGCCGCCGAGACGATCGGCCGGGGCATCGACCACGGCTGGGCGCGAGCGCAGGACCTCGCTCGCCGCTTTCCTTTCGGCGGTGGCGCCGAGTCCTCGGCGACCGCCGCGCTCGGTGGCGGCGCCGGACGAGCAGCCGGCGTCTGCGCCACCGCCGCGCTCGCCTGCCTTGCGAGCGGAGTGGTCGGTCCTGGTGTCGGCGGCCTGATCGACGGTGGGAGTGCGCCCGCACCCAAGCAGCGCGACGTCGCCGCCGCGCCGCGCGTCGCTCCCCTGACCCCGAGGAGCAATTCCACGTCTTCGTCGCCGCCCGAACCGAAGCCGCCTAGCCCGAGCAACGGCGGCAGAGACGGCGCGAGCGGCACCGCGAGCGCGGAACGCACCAGGCGCGCGACCCAGGCCGTCCGCTCGCAGTCGTTGGAGTCGGCGGCGGGAGGCTCAGAAGTGAGCAGCGCTCCGGTCGAATCGGCGCCGGTCGCCGAATCGAGCCCTCCCCCGTCCAGCTCGACCCCCACTCAAGTCGCAAACCAGCAGTTCGGACCCTGAGAGGCAAAGTGATGAGAGACGCGATCCGACAACTGACCAACGTTTCCCGGTGGTTGCCCGCTGTCCTCCTGGCGGCGCTCTTTCTCCTCCCATCGAGCGCCCAGGCCGGCAGCTACATCGTCGCTCAGTGCTCGCCGGGGGTCTACACCGGCGCGGACGACGCGGGCTTCACCGCCTCGACCACCCACTACACGCCGCGCGTGGACTGCTCGCCATCGTCACCGGGGCTCCAGATCGCACATACCCTCTTTAGTGGCGAAACCGGAACCGTGCAGGGCGGCTTTGGCGCCTGGGTGTGGACGGCGCCAGCGGGCACCTACATCACCGGAGGATCGACGTTCAGCCGCCTGGCGACCGAATCGGGACAGCACGGCTACCTGGCCGTCTCTCCCGACAGCGGCGGAGGTCTCTCCTACGAGAATCAGAACGACGATCAGGGCCACGAGTCGGGCATCCCGGCTGGCAACTGGCGCTTCTTGGTCGCCCGCCTGGAATGCACGCAGCCGAACAACGGGAACCGCTGTGTCGGCGTCGCCGGAGGGGCGCACACCTACGTCAAGCAGGTCCGCATCCAGCTCACCGACGTCGTTTCCCCGACCATCTCGATCGGCGGCTCGATGTTCTCGGGCGCCGAACTGCGCGGGCCGCAGACGATCTCAGTCTCGGCCGCCGACCAGGGCGCCGGGCTGCGATTGGTGCAGGTCGTAGTCAACGGCCAAGGGGCGACCGGCGATGACCTCTCGGCAGCCTGCCATCCACTGCCGGGCAATATGACCTCGCGCCTCTCGCCCTGCCCGCCGAGCTTCGGCAAGACCTACACGCTCGACACGGCGAAGGCGCCGTTTCGAGAGGGCATCAACTCGATCTCAGTCTGCGCCTACGACTACGCGCAGACGGGGACGCCCAACGCCGCCTGCGAATCGAAGGAAGTCCTCATCAACAACCTCTGCCCCGGCTCGACGGTAGGTGGCGGCAACACGATCACCGCAGGCTTCGCGGGCAACAACAAGGGCGTGCGGACCCTGGCTTTCCGTCGTCGCGCCCTGATCCGCGGGCGTCTCCGCGACCCAGCGGGCAACTCGGTCGCCAACGCCCAGGTCTGCCTCCAGGGACACACCGCTCTCCCCGGTCGCCCCTTCCATCTGATCGGCACCGCGACGACGAATGAAAACGGCGGCTGGACGTTCAAGCTGCGCCGGGGCCCGTCTCGGTCCTTTCGGGTCGCCTATCGCTTCGGGGCGTTCCAGACCTCCACCGATCTGACCCTCCACATGCGGACCAGGGTGACGCTCCACCTGAGCCGCCACCGCACCCGCGTCCACAAACGGATCTACTTCTCCGGGGAGATCGCCGGGCCGCGCTGCGCCCTGCGCGTTGTCGTCATGCGCGGGACGGTGCCAGGCGCGAAGCGGCGGTTCCTAGTCCGGCGCGCGAAGACTGACGCGCTCTGTCACTACCGCGCCGCCTACGCCTTCTCTCCGGTGCCGAGGACTACGAGATTTGTTTTCAACGCCGTCGTGCCCGAACAGAACGGGTATCCCTACGTGCGAGGGCACTCCGTACCTCGCTACATCCGAGTGAGGCGGTAATCACCACATGCTCGGGGTCGAACAAGGAGGACACGCCATGAAGATCAAGCTCAGCCGCCGCTCGACCGTCGTGGTCGTGGCCGCAATCGTGATGCTCGTGCTGGGTGGAAGCGCACTCGCGCAGTCGGGCCAGGTCGCGGCTCGCGCCGCTCACCACGGCAAGATCAAGTACCGCTTCGGGAAGATCGTCGACACCGACACCACCGCCAACGACGGGCAATTCAACTATGCGCACGGCAAGGCCCGATGCAAACACGGTGAGCGCCTGATTTCCGGGGGCTTGCGACTACACCACGGCAGCCTCACGACGATCATCGGCCACTTCCAGATGGTGGAATCCGGCCCGATCAAACGAGAATGGGCAGTCACCGCCAGCTCCGACATGGGCGGAGCCGCACGCGCCGATTTCGTCGTCGTTGCTTCCTGCGAAGTTCGATAGCGAGGCCATAGGCATAGGGAGGGCGCAATGGCTTCTCGCCTGGTCGTGCCCTAGCTTTTCGCCATGCAACTCGATCCGATCGTGTCCCTTTCCGTCGCAATTGCCGAGGCACCTGGCAGCTTTGCGGTCCTGCTTGGTGCCGGCGTCTCCCGCGACGCGGGTGTGCCCACGGGCGAGCAGGTCTTCTGGAGCGGTGTCGGCGAGCTTTACCGACTGGAGAACGAGACCGAGGAGACCCCTGATCAGGAGGCCCTCGAAGCCTGGCTTCACGAGCAGGATCGTGGAGACCTTGACTACAGCAGTCTTCTTGAGCTGGTCGCCCCCGATCCTGCTATTCGCCGTGAGTACCTCGCCAAGCACTTCGAGGGTCGCGAGCCAGGGTCCGCCCATGAGCGACTGGCCGCACTCGCCGAGGCCGGCCACGTGCGTGTCTTCGTAACCACCAATTTCGACCGCCTTCTCGAGCGCGCACTTCTTGCTCGCGGGATCGAGCCGATCGTAGTCACCAGCGCCGCCGAGCTTGCCCAAGCTCCACGCCGAGAGCACACCACCTGCTATGTGCTGAAGCCCCACGGCGACTATCTTCAGGAGACCATCCGCAACACCCGAGGCGAGCTTTCGGATCTCGGCGCGGAGATCGAAGCCGAGCTTGCCGAGGTCTTCGACCGCTTTGGGCTCCTCGTTCTCGGCTATGCAGGCAATGACGAGGCAATCACCAAAGCGATTCGCTCCCGCAGCTCGCGCTACGGCCTTTACTGGGTCGCTCGCTCCGACCCCGCTGGTCCTGCTCAAAGCTTGATCGAGGCAACCGGTGGCCGCGTCATTCTGCGGGAGAGCGCAGCGATATTCCTTTCCGACCTAGAGCAACGTCTGCTGGTATATCGCGATCACCCCAGCGGCCACACTCCGCTGGAGGTCCACGACGAGATCCTTCGGCTGGCTCGTGCCGAGGATCGAGTTGGTCTGGCGGAGGTCATGCGTCGGGAGCGCCGCCAATTTGCCACCGTCCTTGAAGAGACGATTGAGGGGCATCGCACCCAACGGCCTGAAGAGGAGTCCATTCTCGATGCCTATGACGCAATCCTTCCTGCGCTGCACCGTCGCCTTGCCGGAATGCTGCCCCTCATCGCCTACGACGCCGATGCGTTCGCTGGAGAGATTCGCGCCCTCACCGACTTGCTCGAACGACAACCTCATTCGGGCGGCTACACCTTCTGGCCAGAGCTTGCGGATTGGAGCACTTGGTGGCTGACCTACGCCGCTGGCACCTTTGCACTTCGACTCGAACGCTTCGAGGCGGTTGGGACACTGCTCGCGGCTACCTTCAGCGTCAACGAACGGGTCCCGGTGCGGCTCGCCGCCCCAGTGAGAGAGGATGCGGGGCATGGGCTCGGTAAGCTCGTGCTCGCCCGCGAAGGAATAACCAATCGGGCCATCCCTCGCTATTCGCAGCTCCTTAGCTCGCTCGAACAGCTCGATGTCATCAAGGATCGTTGGCCCGAGCTGCTCGAAGGTGATGACGAGCCTGTAAAGAGTGCCGACGAATTCGACTTCCTAGTCACGCTCAGCTGTGGCCTGAATCCTGGCCGCCCACCTCTGGCGCACTGGAGCATGCGCGACCTAGGCGCCGTCCCACTCGCTCGACGCCTGCGGGCCGATGACGCTTTCCGGGCCCGGGTTTCCAAGGCTCTACAACTCGAATCCGAGGAATTCTTTGACCGAGCCTGCGAAGCTCTGAAGCGGCACCAGCGCCCCGAGAACACCTTCGCCGCCTCAAATGCCCATTCGATTCTTCTCGCGAGCGAGGAGGAAGCTCCGTAGAGGAGCGCGCCGGCGAAGCCAGGCGGGTTACTCCAATGCGCCTGGGTTCGGTGCCTCAATCCAGATTGCAATCGCTGCCGCAATCGGGCCGGTGCGTCGATAGAACAACCTCTGAATCCGATCATCTTCAATCGAGTCAAACCGGTTCCCCTCTCGGCATTCCAACAGCTCCTCGCCAACGAACTCCTCCAGTCGCCAGCCATAGGCCGGGAGTGGCGCCAAGTCATCTAGATCGCCAAGGCAAGGAGAGGTTGCCGCCAACCCCGGCAGCATCCCGTGCACAAGGCCGGCGGGAGCAATTCTGACGCCGAGCTCGGGGATTCCAGACGGCGGAGCTTGTCCCTCCAAAGGAAAGCGCTGCGTGAAGGGCACCGACCAAGGGTTGTATAGCTGGTAATAGACATCCAATCCGACGCCCTCTAGATAGTCATCAATGACTTCAACCTGATTTGAGTCACGCTTCAAAGCTCGATAGCAGCTCTCGCTACTGAAGCTGAACTCTGCGTCGGAGCCAATCGAGAGATGCTGATCCTCAGGGTCGGCGAGCCGCGCGAAACCGATTTGGTAGTCGGTTGAGCTGTCCTCACGGATTGGCGTGCGGTCAGGGAACAATCGCTTCGATTGCAGGAGAGCAACCTTGCTGACTCGCTCCTCGGCCAAGCGCAGGAACAACAAGACACCAATGTCTGCGATCTCCCACGAGCCAAAGTGCCTCATCCCGCCGAGATAGTGAGTCTCGATCTTCACAGTCCAACCTGATGCCAATGAGGCGGGCGACGAGTAGTGGCCAAAATGCTCGATCCAGGTCATGTCGAATGAGCCCTCGGGCAGATTGGGAGCGAGAAAGAACTTCGAGGAGATACGCGCATTGCACTCAGCAAACGCCGAGTGCAGCCATTCGCGTACGTCAGCTGGGATCTCAGTCACGATCAATCTCCTCTGCTCAGCTCACCTGATTCCAGACTCAGGACCGAATCACATGTTGCCGCCTGGCGCCTTGGTGCCCATCTGCTTCTGACCCTCTTCCACAGGTCCCTTCGCCAGTTCTCGAATGTGTCGCGCCTCCTCGTGGATCGTCTTGAACTCGTACACCGTGACGAGAGTTCCAAGCCCAATGAGCACAGCCCCCAGGGCGATCACCGCGATGAACTCAGCCGGCGTGAAATTGGCTAGATCAGTCTCGACCTTGGAGGCAAGCCCGAAGATGACCATGAATCCGCCGAGCGTAAAGAGGAAAACCCGCGCTCCCTTGTCGGCCAAGTCACTGAGCTGGCTGATCACTCCAACCGCAGCGTCAGTCAGTGGATCTGAAGTCTTCAATGCTGCCTCCTCTAACGTCGATTTGGGGTATCCCATCCGGCCGAGTCGAACTTGTCAATGCGCAGGACGCTTTTGGGCATTTCCCCGCACCGTCGAGCAAGTCTCGTAGGCTGGCCCCAGGTCCGCGACTACCGAGCAACTTTGGCCAGGGCCGATGCAAGCGAGCGTCGCGTTGGACAGCGGAAGTGCAGAGGCACTTCTAGCCAAAGGAGTCCATCGTGGCCCTCGCAGTCTTCGTCAAGTTCCAGCTCGCCGTCGAGAGCGCCGCCGTCAGCATCAAACCGAACCCGAGCGGGGGACCAGGGACGCCGGCGCTGGAAAAACTCGTCAACTGGCTCGCGGCCGTGGTCCTGCTCGGCTGCGCTGCCGGGCTGCTGATCGGCGCCGCACAGTGGGCGCTCGGCAGCAAGTCCAACAACTTCAGCCACGCCTCTGACGGCAAGCAGAAGGTCCTCTACTCGCTGATCGCCGCCTTCGTCGTCGGCGCCGGGGCGGCCCTAATCAACTTCTTCTACACCTCCGGGCAGGCGGTCAAGTGATGCGCTCACCCACCGAAGGCTCAGCGCCCGGGCGGCGACGTCTCGCCCTCGCCTGCACCGCCACGCTCCTCCTCGGCCTCCTCCTGGGCCACTCCCTCTCCTCCCCCAGCTCCGGTGGCGACCGCGCCGCGACACCTGCCAAAGCCGGCGCGGCGCGGTCGCTCGCCGGCGTCCCGGTTTCCTTCCCCGATTCGCCTCGCGGGGCGGCCCAGGCGGTCGCCGCCTACCAGCGGGCCTTCGCCACCCCAGCGGTCCTACGGCCCGGCGTCCTGCGGTCGCGGATCGAGGCGGTGGCGACGCCCGAATACGCAGCGACGATGCTGGCGGCCAACTCGCCTGGCGCCGAACGCCTGGCGGCGGGACCGATCGGGACGGGAGTGCGCCGCGGAGTACAGACGCTCTACTCGGCGATCCCGATCGGCTACCGAGTCGAGTCCTTCGCGCCCGATCGTGCCCGCGTCCTCACCTGGGGCTTCACCCTGCTCGGCAACGCCTCCTCGGTGGAACCGGCCGCGTACTTCGGCCTGACCCACACCGAGCTCGTCTGGATGGAAGGCCGCTGGCGGATCGCCGAAACGCGGGGCGGCTTCGGGCCGACGCCGAAGCTGGCGACGAAGCCGGAACCGCTCGGCGCCTACGGCGTGATCGACCTGGCGCGGGGGCTTGAAAGCTATGAGCTGGCTCCCTAGATGCCTGGCGGCGGCCCTCCTCGCTGGCCTGCTGGCGACGCTGATCGTCGTCGCGCAGCCCTCGCCGCCGCCCGCCCGGGCCAACCCGATCTGCGACGTCGGCAGCGCCCCGGCGGGGGTCGTCACCGGAGGCGTCGGCGCGATCACCGGCGGTCTCGTCGGCGGCGGGAACCCGGTCGGTGACGCCTGCAACGCAGTCAGCGATGAGGTGACTGGCGCCGTCACCGCCCCGATCAGCGATGCCCTCAAGGGCGTCGGCAACGGGATCTTCGAGCAGATCACCACCTGGGTCGCCGATGGCGCGAGCTGGTTGATCGGGCAGGTGGTCAAGGGCATCGAGGAGACGACGACGCCGCAGTTGACGACTAAGGCCTTCGTCTCGCAGTACAGGCGCATGGCGGAGATCGCGGCCTTGATGGGGCTGGCGATGCTGCTGCTGGCTGTGTTGGAGGGACTGGCTCAAGGCAACGCCGGGCTACTGGCCCGCGTCGTCCTCATCAACCTGCCGCTCGCCTTCATCGCCACCAGCGTCGCCTACGCGGTGGTGCAGTTGCTCCTCGTCGCCACCGACGGGATGTGCCACGCGATCGCCACCGCGAGCCACGACAACTCAGAGCACTTCTTCAAGGGGGCGATTACCGGCCTCGGCGAAGCGGGCGGTGACGCGGGCAAGGAGGTGGGTGGGGCCGGGGGCACCAACCCGAGCGGAGCGGTGGCCGGAGGGGCGGCGGGAAGCGTCGGCGTCCCCTTGTTCGTCACCTTCCTGGCGGCGATCATCGGCGCCTTCGCCGCCTTCCTCGTGTGGCTTGAGCTGCTGATGCGCGACGCGGCGATCTACGTCGTCGCCCTGTTCATGCCGATGGCCCTGGCGGCCTCGATCTGGCCGCGCTGGACTGGCGCGCTGCGGCGCACCGCGGAGTTGCTGGTGGTCATCATCGGCTCGAAGTTCGTCATCGTCTCGATCATCTCGCTCGCGGCGGGGCTGGTCGCCGAGACCGATGGGCGAGTCGAGCACATCCTCGCCGCCTCGGCGCTGATGCTGCTCGCCTGCTTCGCCCCGTTTGTCCTGCTCAAGCTCGTCCCCTTTGCCGAGGGCGCGATGACGGCCGCCTACGGTCGGCGCTCGGCCGCAGGCGGAGCGGTGAGCGGGGTGCAGATCGCAAGCGACGTGCAGATCCTCCGCAACATGGCCCGCTCCAACTGGGGCGAGTCGGGCGCGACGCTCTGGAACGCCGGTGAGAAAGGTGGCGGCAGCGCGGGACCCGAGCCCAGCGGCCCGCGCGGCGGCGGTGGGCCGGGTGTGGGATCGGGGGGCGGTGGCGGCGCCGGGGGCGCAGCAGGCGGCGAGGCGGCTACTGGCGGAGCGGGAGCAGGAGCCGGCGCGGCGGCAGCGGTGCCCGCTGCGGCGGTGCGCGGCACCCAGGCCGCCGCCCAGCGGTTGCAGGGAACGGCGGTCGCCCAGGAGACGGGCGGCTCGGCGGGCGCGAGTCCCGCGCCGGCCGACGAGGCGACCGAGGCGCGCGGCGCCCCGCCGCGTGAGGCGGACGGCGGCGGTGCCCCGGGCGCTGGGGAGAAACCGCCGCGACCGGCACCCGAGCCGCCCGGCGCGAAGCCCGAGAAGGGAGCGAAGTCGTGAGCGCCCGCCGCTATCGCTTCGGTCCCCTCGAGCAGCGGGCCGTGGTCGGCCCGCTACGGGTGGGGCAGGTGATGATCGTCGCCGCCGGTGCTCTGATCGGGCTGGGGGCGCTCTACGCGATGCGGAGCGTCGTCGGCCTGATCGTCGGGGTGCTGGCGCTGTGCATAGCCGTCGCCGCGATCTGCGTGCCGTTCGAGGGCCGCACGGCGGAGGAGTGGGCGCCGGTTGTGGGGCGCTGGGCGCGACGGCGCCGACGCGCCGAACGCGGCCACCGCTCGACCGCGCCGACCGGAGGCACTCACGTCAGCGGCGAGGGCGAGGCGGAGCACGAGGCCTCGCTACCACCGGAGCTGGCGGGGGTCGAGCTGCTCGCCGTGCCCTACGGCTCCGAGCAGGTCGGCGTCATCGAGGACCGCCGCGAGGGCACCTTTACCGCCGCGTTGGCGGTGCGAGCGGGAGCCTTTGCGATGCGCGACGGCGCTGAGCAGGAGCGAGCGCTCGACGCCTGGGGAGCGGTGCTGGCGAGCTGCGCCCGCGACGGCAGTCCGATCCGTCGCCTCCAGTGGCTAGAGCAGACGGTGCCCGGCCAGGGCGACGAGCTGGCGGCCCACTTCCAGGCCCAGCGCGACCGCGCCGTGCCGCTCGACTCCGAGGTGGTCCGCTCCTACATCGAGCTGGTCGAGTCGGCCGCGCCGCAGACGACCGAGCACGAGGTCCTGATTGCCTTGCAGATAGATCAGCGGCGCGGTGCCCGCGAGCTGCGCCGACTCGGCGGCGGCGTCGAGGCGGCCTGCGAGTTGCTGCTGCGCGAGGCCGAGAGCCTTGCGGAGCGGCTGACGATCGCCGAGGTCTCCGTCTCGGGCCTCTTGCGCCCGCGCCAGTACGCGGCGCTGATCCGCGACGCCTTCGACCCGTTCGGCCGCCAGGCGCGCGCCCGCGCGACCCTGGGGCAGGACGGGCGCGAGGGGGTCGAGCCGGCGCTGATGGGACCGCTCGCCGACGAGTCGAGCTGGTCCACCTACCGCTCGGACTCCGCCTTTCACGCGACCTACTGGATCGCCTCTTGGCCGCGCTCGGATGTCGGCCCGATGTTCATGGCGCCGCTGCTGATGCAGACGAGCGCCCTGCGGACGGTGGCGGTGACCATCGAGCCGGTCCCCTACTCGCTGGCGATGCGCCGCGCCGAGGCGGCGCAGACCGCCGAGGTCGCGGAGGAAATCAACCGCAACCGCCAGGGCTTCATGTCTACGGCGCGAATCCGCCGCCGCCAGCAGGCCGCCTCGCGCCGCGAGGAGGAGCTGGCCGACGGGCACGCGGAGATGCGCTGGGCGGGCTACGTGCGGACCTCGGCGCGCTCGCCGGAGGAGCTGGAGCGAGCCGAGTCAGAGGTCGAGCACGCGGCGCAGCTCGCCCGCCTCGGCCTGCAACGCCTCTACGGCGAGCAGGACAGTGGCTTTCCCTTCACCCTGCCGCTCTGCCGGGGTCTGCGATGAGGCGGCGGGCGGGAGAGCGGCCCGGCCACGGCGGCACGACCGCCCACTTCCAGGCCGTCTACCCCTTCCTCGGCCAGGGCGGTCTTGGGGCGCCCGGCGCCTACGTCGGCTGCGACGCCTACGGCGGCGCCTGGATGTATGACCCGTGGGCGCTCTACCCGGTTCACCTGCCGGGTCCGAACATGCTGATGCTCGGCGGGATCGCCTCGCGCAAGTCGAGCCTGGTCAAGACCTACATCTACCGCCAGGCGGTCTTCGGGCGCCAGGCGTGGGTGCTCGACATCAAGGGCGAGTACTGGCCGCTGGCGAAGGCGCTCAGTGTGCGCCCGATCACCCTCGCCCCTGGCGGCGAGGTGCGCTTGAACCCACTCAGTCCGCGGGGCGGCCGCGAGGGACCGCTGAGCCTTCTGCGCTCGGTGGCCCAGGCGGCGCTGCGGCGCGAGCTGAGCCCCGAGGAGGACGCCGGGCTGCGGGTGGCGTTGGAGGTCGTCGACGAGGAATCCGGCGCGGCCGAGCCGACCTTGCCGATGGTGGTCGACGCGCTGCTCCATCCCCGCGAGGCGATGGTGCAGGGCGTCTCGGCCGCCAGCCGCGAGGATTTCGCCGAGGCGAATCGCTCCTCGGCGCTGGCCCTGCAACGGCTCTGCGCTGGCGACCTGCGGGGCATGTTCGACGGGCCGACGAGCGAGGGACTCGACCTCGACGCGCCCTTGGTGGTGCTCGACCTGAGCGCCGTCCGCGACTCGGCGGCGCTGGGGATCCTGATGACCTGCGCTGCGGCCTGGCAGCAGGCGATCCTCTTGGAGCGAAAGCACGCCGCCGAGCAGGAGGGCCGCGAGAGCCCGAAGCTGATCTCGGTGGTCGAGGAGGGCTGGCGAGTGACCAGCCACATCGGCGTCGCCGAGTGGCTCCAGGCCAACTTCAAGCTCTGCCGCTCGCTCGGCGTGCAGAACATCGTCGTCGTCCATCGCCTCACCGACCTCGGCGCCTCCGGTGATGCCGGCTCGCGCGAGGCGCGAATCGCCGAGGGGCTGATCGGTGACGCCGACACCAAGGTCATCTACCGCCAGCCGCACGATCAGCAGGAGCTTCTGCGTTCCCGGCTCGGGCTGAGCAGGACCGAGGCGGAGCTGACGACGACGCTGCGCCTGGGCGAGGCGCTGTGGATGGTCGGGCGGCGCTCCTTCCTCGTCCAGCACCGTCTCTCCCAGGTCGAGCGCGAGCTTGTCTACACCGACTGGCGCATGGTCGAGCGCTCCCTCGCGGAGGCAGCGTGAGCAACTCCGAGCGACAGCTCTACCTGGCGCTCGCCGCGATCGCCGCCGCCGTTCTGGCCTTGATCTGGCTGATTGGCGCGCTGGCCGGTCTGATCTTCGGCGGCGGCTGGACGTCGATCGGCGCGAGCGAACTGGCGATGACGGCGGTGAAGCTCCCCTCTCACCTCGGCGACCCCCGCGTCGCCTGGCCGCGCGAAGCGCGGGCGGCGCTGCCGGGGGCGCCCGGCTTCTACGCGAGCGCGGCGCTCGTGCTGGCCGCCCTCTGCGGGGTTGTCCTGCTTTGCCGTCGCTACCTGGAGCTGGATGGGCTGCTCGCGCTCGGCGGCGGTCGTCGACGAGCGCCAAGCGCGCGTTGGGCGAGCCGCCGCGACCTGGCGCCGCTGCGGGTGCCCTCGCCGCAACGCAAGCAGCTGACGCTCGGCTGGAGCGGACGAGCCCTGCTCGCCGCCCAGGAGCGGCAGTCGGTGATCGCCTTCGCACCGACCGAAAGCCACAAGACGACCGGCCTGGCGATCCCGGCCCTGCTGGAGTGGCAGGGGCCGGTCCTGGCGACCTCGATCAAGAGCGACCTGCTGATCGACACGGTGGCCCACCGGCAGACGCTCGGTGAGGTGATGGTCTTCGATCCGGCGCTGGTGACGGGGCTGGAGCCCTCGCGGGCGACGCCGCTGTGGGGCGCGGGCACTTGGCGCGGGGCGATGCGGGTCGCGCACTGGCTGGCCGCCGCCGCGCGCACCGGCTCGGGCGGATTGCAGGACGCCGACTTCTGGTACTCGGCGGCGGAGAAGCTGTTGGCTCCGCTGCTGTTCGCCGCTGCCTCCAGCGGTCGCACGATGGAGTCGGTGGTGCGTTGGCTCGATGAAGGGCCCGATGCCAACGACGCCCATATCGAGGAGCTGCTGAACGAGACGGGCGAGGCAGCGGCGAAGCGCGCCTGGCAGGCGACGCAGAACCGTGAGGAGCGCCAACGCAGCTCCGTCTACACGACCGCGGAGATGATCGTCGGCGCCTTCGCCGACCCGCGCGTCGCGGAGGAGACGAAGGGCGCCGACTACAGCCCGGCCGCCCTCCTTGACGGCGGCGCCAACACCCTCTACCTATGCGCACCGCTGCACGAGCAGGAGCGGCTTCGGACGGTCTTCTCGATGCTGGTGCAGGAGCTGCTCGCCGTTGTCTATGAGACCGTCGCGGCGACCGGGAAGCCGCTCGACCCGCCGCTGCTTCTCTTGCTGGACGAGTGCGCCAACATCGCGCCGATCCCGAACCTGGCGGAGATCGCCTCGACCGGCGCCGGGCAGGGAGTGCAGCTGCTGAGCGTCTTTCAGGACATGGCCCAGGTCAGCTCCCGCTACGGGCGACGGGCCTCCACCATCGTCAACAATCACCGCGCCAAGGTCTTCGGCACCGGGATCTCGGACCCCGAGACCCTCTCCTACGTCGCGCGGGTGCTGGGCGCCGGGGAGTTCGAACAGCGCTCGCGCAGCACCGGCGAGAAGGGCCGCCACTCGCAGACCGAGGGCGATACCTACCGCGACCTGGCTCCGGCCAATCTGGTGCGCGAGCGCGACCCCGGCACCGGGCTCCTCGTCTACGGGCACCTGCCACCGGCGAAGATCAAGCTGCGCCCCTGGTACGAGGACGAGGAGCTGCAAAGGCTGCGCGAAGGTTCTGATGCGGAGGGAGTCGAGCGATGAAGGGGACGACGACCCCAGGTGGGCAAGAGCTGGATGCGGTATCGCTGCGTGGAAGGGAGGGGCCGAGCGAGCCCCGAAGCGCCTGGGTCTCCGAGGAAACCGTGCCGCTGCGGGTCGCCGCCGAGCGCGTCGAGGCGGAAGAACGAGAGGAACGCCTCCACCTTGTCACCGGCCGACACTCCCGGAAACGCTAGGCGAAGCCGGGAAGCCTCGACTGTCTGCGACATCTTCGCCGGCTCGTAGTTGGCGGATGCCGCGACGCAAGCTTCTCGCCCGCAGGAAACGGAGGAAGTCAACCCCGCGCGGAGTCAAGGCGCCAAGGACCAAGGTCCGCTGCACCTGCTTCGCCTGAATCGCTAGGTGGATAAACCAGCGCTCCGTAGGGAACCTAATGGCCAGCGAGGTAGGCAACCAACTGGTAGAGATCGCCCGGTTGACGCCATAGGGTCGCTCCTGCGAGTTCCTCGGTCGCCGTTCACTATCGGAGTTCACCAGGAACGCGTGCCGCTCGTACCCAGCCTTCCGACTCCCGGGCTGCCGGGATCAGCCGCAGCGTGAGGAACCCCGCGTTAGCGGCAGGAAGCCGATACCCTCAGCGGGCTTTTCTCGGTACCAACTATGTTTCCTCGGTAAACCCTCTATTTCAAGCTGAACGAGAACACGATGCTCGGGCTGGGCTGACTCATCTCATTGCTCCACCCGCGCTGGCAGTAGGCATCGCGTCCGTATACGGCAGGCGCTCCGCAAACCAGAAAGGACAACGATGGCAGGTCAGTTCCAAAAGCTCGTCTCCTTCGGCGTCAGCGCCGAGTCCGTTGGACAGGAATGTTGGGAGCGGATCGAGGGCACGAGCACGCGGATCGTCGAGGTCGCCGATGAGAGCGAGCTCCGTGACCAGCTCGCCGACGCCGACGCGCTCCTCCTCAGCCTCGGTCGCGGCGCCGACGCGGACCTGATCTCCTCGGCGCCCGATCTTCGCTACATCGGAATGCTTGGCACCGGATATGGTCGCATCGACCTTGAAGCCGCTCGTCAGCAGGGCGTCACGGTTTCCAACGTCGCCGACTACAGCACCGAGGCCGTCGCCGAGTTCGTAATTGCCGCGCTCCTGGCCGATCTTCGTGACCTTGATCGCGCTCGGACTCAGGCGAGTGAAGGGGATTACGACGAGAGCAGCTTCGACGGTACCCAGGTCTCATCGAAGACCATCGGAATTCTCGGACTCGGAAACATCGGTCGTCGCGTCGCCGAGCTGGCGAGCGGTGGCTTCGGGGCGAAGGTCGTCTACTGGTCGAGGTCGCCGAAGGACATCGGCGATGCCGAAGGGATCACCGCTGTGGCGACGCCGGAGGAGGTCATATCGGCCGCTGACGTCCTCTCCCTGCATTTTGAGCTCAATCCGCAGACCGATGGCTTCCTTGGACCAGAGCGCCTCGCCCTGATCCAAGACGGCGCGCTTCTGATCAACACCGCGCCGATGGAGTTGATCGACCTCCCGGCACTCGAGGACGGCCTCAAGCGGCAGAAGTTCTCGTTCATCCTCGATCACTCAGACGAGATGGACCCCGGAGACGCGGCCCGGCTGGCCGACTGCGAGAACTGCACCGTCTACCCGCCGATCGGCTACACGACGGTAGAGGCTTCGGCCGCCAAGGTCGAGATCTTCGCCCAGAACATCACCTCCTTTCTGGAGGGCTCGCCGCAGAACGTGGTCAGTTGACCGCCGATGTCATGGGGCCCTCTGCAAGCACGCCACCGGGCTGAGGCGCCTAGGACATGACCCGGCCCGATGCGGTCGTTATCGGCGGCGGTATCCAGGGCGCCAGCGCTGCCTACAACCTGGCCAAGCGCGGCTTCGGCAAGGTGCTGGTGCTAGAGCGGGGGGCTCCCGCGGGGCTGGATGGAGCTACGGGCCGCTCCGCGTCAATGATCATCCAGCAGACCGGCAGCCCTGGGCTCTCGGCGCTGGCCAAGCGCTCCTTCGAGGTTCTGCAGTCACTGTCCGAAGAGCTGGGGCAGCAGATCCCCTTCAAGCAGACCGGCAGCATCCTCTACGGCGGCGACGGCGCGGACACTTCGCTTAGCGGGCCGGCGGAATCGGACCTGCGCCGCCTCCTTGCCAAGCAGGTCGAACTCGGGATCGCCACCGAGTGGGTTGCTCACGAGAGGCTCGAGGAGCTCTCAAACGGCATGCTCGCCGGCTCGGCGGCGAACTGTGGCATCTATTGCGAGACTGACGGTTACACCGATGGCACGGTCGTCCGCGACGCTTACCTGAGCGCGCTGCGGGAGCTAGACGGCGAGGTCGCCTATGGGTCTGAGGTCATCGGCTTGGAAATCGTCGGCACTCAGGTCCGTGGCGTCAGGCTCGCCGATGGCCGCGAGATCTCGACCTCGACGGTGCTCAATTGCGCTGGCATCCACGCCAGCATCGTCGACCGATGGGCCGGGGTGCAATTGCCGCTCAGCATCGACCAGCGCTTCCTCGCGATTCTTAAGTCTCCCGCGGGAGTCCCTTCCGAATTCCCAATCCTCGAGGACCTCCATCGCGAATGGTATTTCCGCCCCGACAGCCGCGGCGTCCTGATGGGTGTTGGCCCGACCCAGAAGCTCGATATCGACAAGCTGCCGCCGGTAGACACCGAGCTCGGCGACGACCGCACCCGACTCGCCCGTGAGTACATGTCTCGGTTCGTTCCCCGGCTTGCCCAGAGCAGAGTTCTCGAGGCGTGGGCAGGACGGCGACCGTTGATCGACCAGGCGACCCCTGAGGGGCTCGCCGCGATGCCGGAGATCGGCCGGGTCGGCGATTTGGAGGGCATGTACCAATCGGTCGGCTGGGGGGCGTTCGGCATCACCCTCGCCTTCGTCGGCGGCCAGCTCGCCGCGGATGCGATCTGCGGCGAGCTGCTTGCAGTCGAGAAGCAGACGTCCGCGTGAGCGCCAACGGCGGATCTCGGTCGGAGCATTTCTTCGGCTGGGGCCTCAGCGAGGGAGCGCTCGTCGCCGGGGAGACGTCGCTCCGTTTGGTGGCCAAGGAGTTCGGTACCCCGCTCTACGTGTATAGCGAGCCTCGCGTCCTCGAGCGGGCCGAGCAACTGCGCGCCGCCTTCCCGGGCTTCTCCATCCTCTACTCGATCAAGTCGAACCCGCAGCCGAGGCTATGTCGCATGCTTGCCAAACACGGCTTTCACGCCGGTGTCTCTTCGCTCAATGAGTTCGAGCTCGCCCTTGACACGGGCTATCAGCCCGAGGACATTGGCTACGTAGGTCCCGCCAAGCGGCTCGTCGACCTGCAGAGGACTGCGGCAAAGGGGTGCGGGGTCTACTACGTCGAGTCGCTAACCGAGATCAGTCGCCTCGAACAGGTGGCCGACAGCCTCCAGCGCCGACTGCAGATCGCGCTTCGGATCAATACCGAGCACCGCCCCACCGCGGCGGGGGAGTTCATGGCCGGCGGCCCAAGCGAGTTTGGCATCGATGAGGAGCACCTAGACGAGGCGATCGAGGCGATCGACTCCCGCCGACTGAACCTGGTGGGCTTCCACACCTTCGTTGCCAGCCAGGTGGTCGAACGACGGGCGCTCGAACGCCACTTCAACCGCGTCGCAACGTTGGTCAGCGGCCTCGCATCTGATCACGACATAGATCTTCAGGTCGTCAACTTCGGCGGCGGGTTCGGCATCCCCTACGCATCATCAGAGCGCGAGCTCGACATCTCGCGCCTGGGAAAATACGTCGCCTCGAGCCAGGCCATTCTGGCCTTGCGTGAGAAATGGCCGAAGGCATCGCTATGCCTGGACGTTGGTCGCTTTCTCGTCGGCGACGCAGGGGTTTTCCTGACCGAGGTGGTGGACGTGAAGAAGTCGCGTGGTCGCACCTTTGTGATCACCGACTCTGGGGTGACGGGATTTGCCCGCCCCAACATGCCCTGGGCCCAGGTGCATCCCTGCTGCGTCGTCGACAGGGTCAACGAGAACGGGTCATCCAGCATCTCCTGCTCTGTCGTCGGGCCTTCGTGCATGCCTGGCGACCTCCTCGCGCCTTCCGTCGACCTCGCCGATCCAAAGCCCGGCGATGTCCTTGCCTTCATGAACGCGGGCGCCTACGGGCGAACGATGAGCCTCCTGGAGTGGGGCGGCTTCGATCAGCCCCGCGAGGTCAACTTCGACGGATCCGAATTTTGCGATCCCAATCCCAAATGAACACGGAAGCCAAAGGCACTGAACAGGAGCCGACCTTGAAGCCGGTGACGCTGCGACCGATCAAGGTAATGCTCTGCCCCTTCAACGGCTTTGGCGACGCCGCCGATCGCCAGCACGATGGCTGGCTCGGGCTTCGCTTCTTCACTGAATGGTTGAACGAAAGCCAAGAGCTTTTCGACTTCCAACACACTGAGTCTGAGACCAAGGTTCCCGAGGACCTACCTCACGGCTTCACCGCAGAGGCGTCCTTTGACTGCCTCAGTCGGCAACTAGAGAATCTCGTCGACATCTCCTGCGGGATCGGGCTCACCGACTCTCCGCTGGAGCAAGGGGTGTTCAATCATCACGACGAGTCACACGGAGTCGGCGTCGTCACCTTCGAGGTTTACAAGCAATATGTTCCCGAGACGGCATCTCTCGAACGCTACCTCGCCTACCTCGTCCTTTGTGAGGCATTCTGCCTCGCCGGTCGCAGGCAATTCGAGCATGAAGAGCATAGGAAGTGTCTATTCGACTTCTGCGGCAACAAGCTCGAGTTCACGGATTGCCTCGTCCATCCCCATATCTGCACGGAGTGCAAGAAGGAGCTAGTCGCTTCGGGCTTCGAGGCCAATTTGATCGCATCGGTCGAGAAGTTCCTCTTCAGCTTGGCAAAGCCGCGGCCGGGCTCTGCGTTCAACGCCGTCATGCGCCGTCCCGCTTCGGCCATGCTCGTCGGATCGCTCGTCGCCATAGTCACCGCCACCTACGCCGCAACTGAGAAAGGACTCGGCGCCTGGCTCCCCTCGATCGCCCTCGGCGTCGTTGTAGTGTTCTTGGTTCTCCGCCAGTACATTCGTCACCGCCTCACCCGAAGGATGCCCGGAAAGCCACCGGGAAAATGGAGGAGGTTCCTACAGGGGCCGCGACGATGGCTGGTTAGGCAACTGCGCTAGGCACGATGTCCGCGCATCCGCCACTAGTTGAGCCACCCTGCGTCCGCACGCCGTTGCTGGAAGGAATTCGCACCGACCTATTTGCGCAACGTGAAGACCTCGATCCCGTGAACTTCTGTATTCGCGGTGTTTGGACGACTCGTTATCGGCTCAAGCTGCTTCCGGAGTCAACGCCCTTCGACCTTCAGTTCGTCTTGGTACAAACCGATCAGATCGGCTGCTGTTACTACCCCGTCCCCGAACTCATCAGTGGCGAGGGCGCCTGTATTGGTGCGTCGGTATTTGACCGTTTTGAGCACCCGGCACTCGACATCGCTGCCCTCGACGCCGCCGCCGCGGCGATCGCGCCGCGGGGAGAACATCGGGTCCTCTCCGGCACCAATTCCGCCAAGGCGAACCAGCGGGCGCATCTGATCTGCAGCGAGGCGAGGCGCCTCGCCGGCTCCGCAATGCCGCCGAGGGTCGCTCTGGTCGGCGTCGTCGGCGAGGTCCTGCACGAGCTTCGCGGTTGGAGCGGAGTAGAGGTTCTCGCCTCCGACTACGCCCCGCAGCTCGCAGGAGACCAGATGGAAGGCGTTCTCGTCCGATCGGGAGCGGATACCGATCGTCTGATCGAATCCGCCGACGTTGCGATCGTCACCGGTATGAGCCTTGCCAACGGAACCCTGCAAGGGATTCTCGACGCCGCCCGACAGGCCAAGACCAAGCTTCTCATCTTCGCCCAGACCGGTCACAGCTTCGCCCCCACATACCTCGGGCTCGGTGTTGACACTGTCGTCTCAGAACGCTTTCCGTTCTACCTCTCAGCGGCGGGGCCCTCGGACGTCTGGGTCGCACGACGCGCGGAACTGCAGTCTTAGCCGCGCTCGCCGCCACCCAGACTCTCTAGTGCTCGCATGCGAAAACTGAAGCACCAGCTTCCGTGCTGGGCGAGAACTCGCATCCGGAGGAGATCCCCTCCTACCAGGGTCGTTCGGTCGAGGTCAAAGCTGCAACCTAGTGCGCCGCCTCAGTCCGGATCGAGGTCTGCCATGTTGCAGGCGATCCACTCCAGCTCGCCGTTGACCAGCGGCACCTCCTCTGGATAGCGGGCCGCCCAGACCCAGCGCTCCCAGCGCGTGAAGCCGCCGTGCCGCGAGGCGCTGATCCGCTCCGCAGGCGTCATCCGTCGCAGCACCGAGGCGAAGCTGTCGACGAGGCGTTCGGTCTCGCGGCTGTCGCGGCCCTTCAGTCCCTCGTAGGTGAGGTGCTGCTCGCCGCTCTCGACCTCTCGAATCAGGGTGTCCAACGTCTGAGTCATCTCGGCCTCCTTCGGTCTGGCTCCGCCCGCTGCGGGAGCCGATGCCCGCCGCCCGCACGCCGCCAGGCGTGCAAAATTGAGGGCACGCGGGCGGCTCCCGCAGAGGCGGCCTGACCTGCGTGAGCGCCTGAGCGATCACACGCGGCGGCTCGCCGCAGAGGCTCAGATTGGCTCTGAGCGCCTCGCTTCTCGGGCAGAGCGTCCATTCACCCCTGTTGTCCAACGCCGAGCCCTTCTGCTTCGGGAGCTGAGGAGGACGTCGGGGTCAGGCGACGTGAGCGCCGGTGACAAACAGCTTGTCCTCCGGGCCTGGGCGCAGGATCAGCACCTCGGCGGGGGCTTTCTCCAGCAGCCAAACGAGATCGTCGCCGGAGAACCCCGCCCCGACCTCTGCGGTGGCTGGGACGACCACCCGGTCGAAGCGCTCCTGGTCCAGAAGACGAGCGAGCGCATGGCGGTAGGAGCGTCCTCGCTCGATACGCGAGTCGATCGTTCACGCCCTGTGCCGTGGCCCGCTGTTCGATCGCCTCCAGCATCGGCATCGCCTTCGCCGCCTCGGCCGGAATCGAGCAGTCGAGCGGCAGCTGCTTCGGCACAGTCGCCAGGTAGGCGGGCATCAGCGTCGCATCCTCGGCCCGCGCAAGGCGCAGCGCAGCATCCACCGCGCGGCGGGAGATCTCCGTGCCGGTGAAGGGCAGGAGGATCTGGTGGATGGTCTGTGGACGCTCGGAGCGGCGCCCGCGCCAGCGCGAGCGGGCGATCAGGTAGCCGCCGATCAGGCCGGCGAGGAGCGCGACGACGATCAGGATGTGCTCGACCGTCACGTCACTCCTCCTTGCGCTCGCGGCGGGCGACGATCCGCACGTCGACGCCGGCCGGGGTGGCCCGCATCAGACGCTGCGGCAGCGGCTCGCGCAGCCGCGCCAGGCCGCGCGGCGGCTCTGACTCGCCCGACCATGATGTAGGTGATGCCGCGCTCGCGGACGACCTGAGCGGCGCCGTCCACGAGGCTGTCGCTCTCCTCGATCAGGAAGGTGGCGCCGAGGACCGAGGCGAGGTGGCGCAGCGCCGTCACCTGGCGCTCGACCTCGCCCTCGATCGGCTGGCCGGGCGGCTTCACCCAGAGCAGGTCGAGCCCGGTGCCGAGCCGCTGCGCCGAGCGCCAGGCGCGGCGCACCAGCCGCTGCGAGGAGGGCTGCGGGCGGACCAGCGCCAGCAGCCGCTCGCCGACCGCTTTCGGCACCTCGGCGGCGACCCGCTCCTCGCGGGTGCCGAGCGGCTCCTCGACCACGAGCCGCTTCGCCTCGACCTCCTGGGCGACCTGGCGCAGGGCGACCTCGCGCAGCGCCAGCAGGTTCTCGACGGTGAAGAAGTTGCGCAGCGCCGCCTCGATGCTCTCGCCGGGATAGACCTTGCCCGCCCGCAGGCGCTCGATCAGCGCCTCGGGGGTGAGGTCGATCAGCACCACCTCGTCGGCCTCGCCGAGCACCGCGTCGGGGATCGTCTCCCGCACCCGCGTCCCGGTCAGCTCGGCGACCTGATCGTTCAGCGACTCCAGGTGCTGGACGTTGACCGTGGAGAAGACGTCGATCCGGCGGCGAGCACGTCGCGCACGTCTTCGTAGCGCTTCTCGTGCTCGGCGCCGGGCGCGTTGGTGTGGGCCAGCTCGTCGATCAGCGCCAGCTCGGGCGCTCGCGCCAGGAGCGCCGGCAGGTCCATCTCCTCGAGGTCGGTGTCGCGGTAGGTGACGCGCCGCCGCGGGACCGTCTCCAGCCCCTCGGCCAAGGCCGAGGTCTCCGGCCGCTTGTGCGGCTCCATGTAGCCGATCGCCACGTCGCGGCCGGCCTCCTGCTCGGCGTGCCCCTCCTGAAGCATCCGGTAGGTCTTGCCGACCCCGGCCGCCATGCCGATGAAGACCTTGAGGTGTCCACGGCGAGCAGGTCGCACACCCTCATTCTCCGCCGCGGTTTCTGCGGCGGACATCTCAAGCTCCCAGCAGGTTGTGGATCACGAGGTCGAGCAGCTTGATCCCGACGAAGGGGACGATCAGGCCGCCGAGGCCGAAGATCAGCATGTTGCGGCGCAGCAGCGCCGTGGCGCCGATCGGCCGGTAGCGAACGCCGCGCAGGGCGAGCGGCACCAGCAGCGGGATCACCAGGGCGTTGAAGACGATCGCCGAGAGGATCGCCGAGAGTCGGCGTGCCCAGCTCCATGATGTTGAGGGCGTCGAGCGGGCCGCGCTCGCCGGGGTTGGCGGCGTAGGTGAAGGCGAAGATCGCCGGCAGGATCGCGAAGTACTTGGCGACGTCGTTGGCGATCGAGAAGGTGGTCAGGGCGCCGCGGGTGATGAGGAGCTGCTTGCCGATCTCCACGACCTCGATCAGCTTCGTCGGATTGGAGTCGAGGTCGACCATGTTGCCCGCCTCGCGCGCCGCCTGGGTGCCGGTGTTCATCGCCACCCCCACGTCGGACTGCGCCAGCGCGGGGGCGTCGTTGGTGCCGTCGCCCGCCATCGCGACCATCCGGCCTTCCTCCTGGTGGCCGCGGATCAGCTCCAGCTTCTGCTCGGGCGTCGCTTCGGGCAGGAAGTCATCGACGCCGGACTCCTCGGCGATCTTCGCCGCGGTCAGGCGGTTGTCGCCGGTAACCATGACGGTGCTGATCCCCATCCGCCGCAGCTCATCGAAGCGGGCACGCATCCCCTCCTTGACGATGTCCTTCAGGTAGACGACGCCGAGGACGTGGTTGTCGCGGCAGACGGCCAGCGGCGTGCCGCCCTCGCGGCCGATCAGGTCGAGCTGCTCCTGCAGCTCGGCGGGCGGGCGCCCGCCCTGCTCGTCGACGTAGCGGATGATCGCGTCGCCGGCGCCCTTGCGGTACTGGTTGCCGTTGACGTCGACCCCGCTCATCCGCGTTTCGGCGGAGAAGGGGACGAAGTGCGCCTCGTGGGATTCGAGCTGGCGCTCGCGGATTCCGTACTGCCTTGGCGAGGACGACGATCGAGCGCCCCTCGGGCGTCTCGTCGGCGAGCGAGGAGAGCTGCGCCGCTTCGGCCAGCTCGGCCTCCTCGATCCCCGGCATCGGGATGAACTGCGTCGCCTCGCGGTTGCCGAGCGTGATCGTCCCGGTCTTGTCGAGCAGCAGCACGTCGACGTCGCCCGATCGCCTCGACCGCCCGGCCCGAGAGGGCGAGGACGTTGTGGCGGACGAGGCGGTCCATGCCGGCGATGCCGATCGCCGAGAGCAGGGCGCCGATCGTGGTCGGGATCAGCGCGACCAGCAGCGCGATCAGGGTGACGACCGAGGCGTCGGTGCCGGAGAACTCGGCGAAGGGCCGCAGGGAGACGACGACGGCGAGGAAGACCAGCGTGAGGCCGGCGAGCAGGATGTTGAGGGCGATCTCGTTCGGCGTCTTGCGCCGCTCCGCTCCCTCGACCAGGGCGATCATCCGGTCGAGGAAGCTCTGCCCCGGCTCCTGGGTGATCTCGACGACGATCCGGTCGGAGAGGACGCGGGTGCCGCCGGTGACGGCGCGAGCGGTCGCCGCCGGACTCGCGCACCACCGGCGCCGACTCGCCGGTGATCGCCGACTCATCGACCGAGGCGATGCCCTCGATCACGGTGCCGTCGCCGGGGATCGTCTCCCCCGCCTCGACCACGACCACGTCGCCGCGGTGCAGCTCCGAGGCCGGCTTCTCGCCACCGTCGCGCAGGCGGGCGACGGTCTCGGTGCGCATCGAGCGCAGCGCGTCGGCCTGCGCCTTGCCCCGACCCTCGGCGATCGCCTCGGCGAAGTTGGCGAAGATCACGGTCAGCCAGAGCCAGACGCCGATCGAGAAGGCGAACCAGGCGGGCTCGTCGCCGCCGCCGAGCGGGGGACCGCCGAAGACCTGGATCAGCCAGCCGCCGGTGACGATCACGGCGCCGATCTCGACCACGAACATCACCGGGTTGCGGAGCCTGGTGGCGAGGGTCGAGCTTGCGCAGCGAGTCGAGCAGGCGCGCGCACCATGATCGCCCGGTCGACCAGGGAGCGCGGCTCGTTGCGAAGCGTCTCGTCGGTCATCTGGTGGCCTCCCTGGTCGAGGGCGAGGTTGAGCTGCAGGACGTTCACCCCCGGCTCGCCGAAGAGGGCGAGGAAGCGGCCATCGGTGTGCTCGTCGACGAGGTCGAGCACGCCGGTCCAGCGGCAGGCCGCGGACCTCGGCGACCCGGTGCGCCTGGATGCGCGCGTTGGCCTCGGAGATGTGCGGGTCGACGCCCGAGGCCGAGGTGGTGACCGCGTCGACCGGCACCTCGGCGGCGGTCAGGCCGGGGTCGTAGGGGCGCTCGCGCTTCAGGTAGGCGGCGAGTTGTTCGGCGAAGAAGTCCGGAGAGTTCGCGGCTGTTGGGCCCGAGGTTGTTGAAGAAGGTGACGTCGGCGCTGTATTCGGTGGCGGAGGGGCGGCTCTGGAAGTAGCGCGGCAGGCCACCGAAGTCCTGGCCGATCAGCTTCGAGCCGACGACCTTGCCGTCGACCTCGACCTTGCTGCCGTTGGAGGCGCCGGGGAAGACCAGCTGCGCCACGCCGGTCGTGACCAGCGGGTAGGCGACGCCGAGCAGCAGCGTCAGGAAGACGATCGCGATCGTCGCGGTGGTGAGGTCTTTGCGCAGTCCGTTCATCTCAGAAGAGCTGGTCGGTCAGTCCCTGCACGACCGGGCCGAGCAGGAAGGCGGGGAAGAAGGTCAGCGCGGCGACGATCACGACGACGCCGATCAGCAGGACGACGAAGGTGGGCGAGTCGGCGCGGAAGGTGCCGGCGCCGGCCGGGGCGACCCGCTTGCCGGCCAGCGACCCCGCGACCGCGAGCGCCGCGATCATCGGCAGGAAGCGGGCGAGGAGCATCACCAGGCCGCCGAGCAGGTTGGCGAAGCTGAACGCTTCGGCGCCCGCGTTGCCCGGCGCGTTCGGCTGGACGAAGCCGGTGTAGCCGGCGAAGGCCGAGCCGTTGTTGTTCGCCTGCGACATATAGGCGTAGAGCGACTCCGAGAAGCCCTGCGGGCCGTGGTTGTAGATCGACTGCGTGCCGTCGGGGCTCGCCACCGCCCAGGCGGTCGCGAACAGCACCAGCAGCGGCGTGACCAGCACGCCGACGAGGACCAGCTTCACCTCCCGCGACTCGATCTTCTTGCCGAGGAACTCCGGCGTGCGGCCGACCATCAGCCCGGCGATGAAGACGGTCAGCAGGACGAACAGGAGCATGTAATAGAGGCCCGAGCCGACCCCGCCGAAGACGACCTCGCCGGTCCCCATGTTCGCCAGCGGCACCAGGCCGCCGATCCCGGTCAGCGAGTCGAGCGCGGCGTTGACCGCGCCGCAGGAGGTCACGGTCGTCACCGCCGTCCACAGCGAGGACTCGGCGATGCCGAAGCGCTGCTCCTTGCCCTCCATGTTGCCGCCGGTCGAGCCGTCGAAGGCGGAGGTGAGGACGCCCGCGTGGTGCTGGGCCGGGCTGCCGTGCTGCTCGGCGGCGTAGACGACGCCGACCGCGACGATGAACATCGCCATCATCGCCGCGTAGAGCGCCCAGCCCTGGCGGCGGTTGCCGACCATGCGGCCGAAGGTGTAGGTGAGGCTGGCCGGGATCGATCGAGGATCAGCAGCAGCTCGACCATGTTGGTGAAGCTGTTCGCGTTCTCGAACGGGTAGGCGCTGTTGACGTTGAAGAAGCCGCCGCCGTTGGTGCCGAGCTCCTTGATCGCCTCCTGCGAGGCGACCGGACCGAGCGCCAGGGTCTGCGTGCCCCCGGCGATCGTGTGGAAGGTGGTCGAGCCGTCGAGGGTCTGGATCACGCCCTGGGAGACGAGGACGAGCGCCGCGACGAAGGCAGATCGGCAGCAGGACGTAGAGGTTGATCCGAATCAGGTCTGACCAGAAGTTGCCGAGCGCCGCTCCCGAGCGGGCGGCGAAGCCGCGGATCACCGCCGCGAGCACTGCGATCCCGACCGCCGCGGAGACGAAGTTCTGCACCGTCAGCCCGACCATCTGGACGAAGTAGGAGAGCGTCGTCTCGCCGCCGTAGTACTGCCAGTTGGTGTTGGTGACGAAGGAGGAGGCGGTGTTGAAGCTGAGGTTCCAGGGGCCGGAGCCGAAGCCCTCGGGGTTCAGCGGCTGGATGCTCTGGGTGCGAAGGATCAGATAGAGCGCCAGCCAGGAGAGCAGGCTGAAGACGACGATCGAGCGCGCGTATGCCTTCCAGTCCTGCCCCTCCTCGGGGCGCACGCGCATCACCCGGTAGGCGAAGCGCTCGACCGGCCCGATGACCGGCGAGAGGAAGACCCGTTCGCCGCGGAAGACGCGGGCGAGGTAGGTGCCGACCAGTGGCACGAGCGCAGTGAGGACGAGGAGGAAGACGACGATCTGCAGCCCAGCCCTGGGCCATCAGAGCTTCTCTCCGCGGAACAGCGCGTAGGCGAGGTAGCCGAAGACCGCCGCCGAGACGAGCAGCCCGAACAGCTCGGCGGCGCTCATACCCGGCCCAGCGCTCCGATAAGGGAGTAGATCAGCCCGAAGGCGGCAACGGCCAGGGCGATCGAGACGAGATCCATGCAGCGATCGTGCGCCTCACCCCGTCAAGGCCGCATGAAGGAACCGGCCCTGCGTATACAGATTTCGTAAAGGTCGTTCTAGCCCGCGAAGCGGTAGCCGACGCCGGGGTCGGTGCGGATGTAGCGGGGTCCGTCCTCGGGCTCGATCTTGCCGCGCAGGTTGGCGACATGGGCGCGCAGCACCTGCACGTCGTCTTCGTACTCCACACCCCAGACCTCGACCAGCAGCGAGCGGTGCGTCATCAGGCGGCCGCGATTCTGCGCGAGGACCCGCAGCAGCTCGAACTCGGTCGGGGTCAGGTGGACCGGCTCCCCGTCGCGTCGCACGGCTCGGGCAACGAGGTCGATCTCCAAGCCATCGGCGCCGATCACCGGCTCCGATGCTTCGGGCTTCGCCCGCCGCAACACCGCCTCGAGCCGCGCCACCAGCTCCGGCGGCCCGAACGGCTTGGTCACGTAATCGTCGGCGCCGGCCGCCAGCGCGCGCACCTTCGCCTCCTCCTCCCCGACGGCGGAGAGGACGATGATCGGCATCTCGCTCCACTCGCGCAGACGCTTCGTCACCTCGACGCCATCGAGGTCGGGCAACATCAGGTCGAGGATCGCGGCGGCCGGGGGCTTAACCGAGGCGCGGTCGAGCGCCTCCTCGCCGGTGGCCGCGGTGACCGCCTCATAGCCGGCGTCGCGCAGGATCACCCGCAGGGCGCGAAGGATCTGCGCCTCGTCGTCGCAGACCAGCACGCGCGTCGCCTCGTTCATGCCGAGGCTCCCGCCTGCGGCGGCAGGGTGACGACGAAGCTGGTGCCCTGGCCCGGCAGCGACTCGATCCCGATCTCGCCTCCGTTGGCCTCGATGAATCCCTTGGCGATCGCCAGGCCAAGGCCCGAGCCGGCGTTGGCGCCCTCGCCGCGCTGGAACGGCTCGAAGATCCGCTCCCACTCGCTCTCGGGTATCCCCGGCCCCTGGTCGACCACGCGGACGACGATATTGCCGTCGACGAGTCGCGACCGTGCGGAGACCGGGCGGCCTTCGCTGTAGCGGACGGCGTTCTCCAAGAGGTTCGCGAAGGCGCGCTCCAGCTGGGCGGCGTCGGCATCGACCATCGGCAGGTCGGGGTCGATCGCCAGCCGAACCGAAGCCGAGTCGCCGACCCCCTCGCGGGCGGCGTCGAGCACCTCGGCGAGATCGACGGGCTCTCGGTGCGGCTCTGCCTTCCCGGCCTCCAGCCGGGACATGTCGAGCAGGTTCTCCACGAGGCGGGACAAGACGGTTGCCCTCGCCGACGATCGCCGCGCTCAACTCGGCACGCTCCTCGGCGGTCAGCGTCTCCGAGCCGAGCGCAGAGCCACCGGCGATGATCGAAGTCAACGGCGTGCGCAGGTCATGGGAGATAGATCGCAGGAGCGCGGTCTTAAGCTCGTCGCTTCGCCGCAGCGCCTCGGCCTCCACCGCCTCGGCCTGCATCCGGTCGCGCTCTCGGGTCAGCGCCTCCAGCTCGGCGAGGGCGCGGTCTGCTTCCTCACGACGCCGCTCGGCTTCGACGGCGCGAGCGCGCGCAAGGCCGGCGACCGTGCTGCTGACGATCGCCGCGATCACGAAGGCGGCAAGGGCAACCCAGTTCTCCTCGTCGGCAATCGTGAAGCGATGGAGTGGCGGAATCTGGAAGAAGTTGAATGCGGCGGCGCTGGTGACCGAGGCGAGCAGCCCCAGCCGCAGTCCCCACACGGTTGAGATCAGCAGGATCGCCGGCAGGTAGACGACCCCCAGCGAGACGACCGGCGCTACCTCCTTGAGCGGGTAGACGAGCGCGGTCCCCAAGGCGACGGCGGCTAGCGTCGCGACAAGGCCAAGCCAGGTCGCGGGAGGCTCGCTGCCCAAGCCAACGAACGGGAACCGCCGGTCCTCAGATGGCGACGGGTCCCGGCTGCTGGTCATTCCACGCGGTAGCGCTCGGGAACGAACGTCTGCGTCTCGGCGGGCGGCCGCACGTAGGCGCGCTCCTGGCGTGGCGGCAGCTCGATCTTCTCGTGATCGATGGGCTCGTAGGGGATCTGGTCGAGCAGGTGCGCGATCAGGTTCAGTCGGGCCGTGCGCTTGTCGTCGCCCTCGACCACGAACCACGGCGACTCCTTCGTGTCGGTGTAGGCGAACATCTCGTCCTTCGCCTCGGCGTAGTCGACCCAGCGGGCACGCGCCTCGAGGTCGATCGGGCTGAGCTTCCAGCGCTTCGCCGGGTCGTTGAGACGAGCGTGGAAGCGACGCTCCTGCTCCTCGTCGCTTACCGAGAGCCAGTACTTCAGGAGGACGATGCCCGAGCGCTGGATGATCTGCTCGAAGCGAGGGCAGGAGCGCATGAACTCCTCGTACTCCTCATCGGTGCAGAAGCCCATCACCCGCTCGACACCGGCGCGGTTGTACCAACTGCGGTCGAACAGGACCATCTCGCCGGCCGCGGGCAGATGCGCCACGTAGCGCTGGAAGTACCACTGCGTCCGCTCGCGGTCGCTCGGCATGCCGAGCGCGACGGTGCGGACGACTCGTGGGTTGGTGCGCCCGGTGATCCGCTTGATCACGCCGCCCTTGCCCGCCGTGTCGCGACCCTCGAAGAGGACGACGATCTTCAAGCCCTCCTGCACGATCCACTCCTGCAGGCGCACCATCTCGATCTGCAGACGCTTCAGCTCCCGCTCGTACTCGGCGCGAGTCAGGACCTTCGTCTTCACGACCTCACCCTACGCCGCTGAGTGTTTGACCTCGGCGAGGAACGGAGTTAGATAGCGCCCGACGAGCTTGTCCTTCTCGCCACCGCCCCACGGCGCCACGTCGCTGACGCTCGAGGTTTCGCCGTGCCCTCCCGAGATATAGCCCGAGAGATACAGCGGCTCGGCGCCAGTCCAGAGCACCCCGCGCAGGATTGGATCAAGGGGCTTGGCTTCGAGGTCGGCGCCGAGCTCGGCCGCGATCGCTTCCGCGGCCACGTCTGCCTGTTGGGTGGCGATGCCTCCCTGCTTGACCGGGAAGGTCGTCGCGTCACCGGCAGCGTAGGCGTGCTGCATTCCTCGCACGCGACCGTGGTCATCGACGGGCACGAACCCGGCGAGATCGTGGGGAACGCCGCCGATCCTGCGGCCCTCCATGCGAGGCAGGCTGAGGACCGCGTCGGCCTCAACAGCGCCCCGCGGCGATACGACAAGGCTGCCCTCCTCGAAGTGGATCGGCACAGCGCCGGTCACGACCTCGATGCCGCGTTCGGCCAGCAGCTCGCCCACTCGTTCGCTCACAGCGTGGCCGAAGAGGTGCAGCGGCGCGTCCTCGGGAGTGACGACGACCAGGCTTGCCCCCTCGACGCCCTGCTTGGAGAGCTCGCTCTCGGCGAGCAAAGCCAGCTCATACATCGGCAGCGCCCAGGTGCCGCCACCGGGCATCGTGAATGCGACCCGTCGCAGCTTGCCCTCGCGCAGGCCGCGGACCACGTCCTGAACCCTGCCGTCATCGGCGACGCCCCAGAAGGTGAGGGCGCCTGGGACGCTCGCCAAGAGCCTCGTCCCGCAGGCGACGATCAGGTAGTTGTAGGCGACTTCCTCGCCGTCGTGAGTGTGGGCGCGCTGCGCCTCGCCGTCGACCGAGCCGATAGTGGCGCGGTGAAGGCTGGCACCGCAGCGCTTGGCCAGCTTCGCCAAGTCGTAGCGCATCGCCGGGGAAGCCCCATAGGGCTCGGCCACCGCAAAGGGGCGGTAGATGAAGTCTTCGCGCGGCGAGTACATCGCCACTTCGGCGCGGTCGCCGGCCATCTCGTGCAGGGCGATAGCGGCCTCGAGCGCAGCGACGCCGCCGCCAGCGATTAGCACCCGCGCGCTCACCGTCGGCCGCCGTGGAGATGCCGTCGCACGAGATCCACCACAAATGAAGCTTAGGCGGCAAGGTCGCGACGATCAAAGAGCCAGGCTCCGAGCGCCGCAAGCGCAACTGCGGCGGCGGTGACGCCGGCAAACGCGAGCGGATCGATCCCGTCCTCGATCGCGTTGCCGTAGTACTTGAAAACGGAGGCGTAGCGAACACCGGATAGGTCGGGATCGAGGCGGCCGATCAGATCGATCACGTACATCGTCACCAACACCCCGGCTACCGAGCCGGTGACGACGCTCGTGCGCAGCGACCAGCCGATCGCGACCACGCCGAGCCCGGCGAAGACCAGTGCCAAGGGCCAGACGTTGGCGAAGCCGGCGAGGGCGGAGCCGAAAGCGAGGTCCGCCCCGGAGGCAAGGTTGCCGAGCCCGGTGAGCAGAACGGTGATGGCGAGCACGATCGCCAGCTCGATCGCGGTCGCAACAAAGCTCCCCGCCGCGATGCGCCGCCGCGAAACGGGTGCCGAGAGCAGTACGTCGAGGCGACCGCTTTCGGCCGCTCCCGAGAGCCCGCTTGCAACCGCGCGCACCGCCAGGTAGCCGAGCGCCAGCGGCACGATCAGGCTCAGCATCTCGGCATGCAGGTACTGCTCGACGTTCGAAAGCTCACCGATGCCGAAGGCTTCCTTCAGCGAGGGCGGGTAGTTCTCGACCGCCTGGGAGAGGGCGTCTTCGACCGAGGGGAAGATCGCGACGATGAAGGCTGACCAGAGGCCGAGCGGCAACCCCCAAGCGAGCAGCGAGCGCCGCCTGTCGGACAGGTGGGTGAGGACGAGCGCCGCGAGCTGCGTCATCCGCCCTCCTCCCCTTCCCGGTAGTAGCTGAGGAAGACCTCCTCGAGGGTCGGGTGGGTCAGCTCCATGTCGAGGACGTGATGGCGAGCGACCGCCTTGATCGCGGCGTCGATGTCGCCGGAGACCTTGAAGGTGACCCTGCCGTCAAGCACCTGCAGATCGGTGACGTTCGGGAGCCGCCGCAGCTCATCGGGATCCGCGGAGTCGGCCAGTTCGAGAGACACCGTGCGCCGCGCCTTGCCGAGCAGGTCGGCGATCCGCTTAACCGCGATCAGCTTCCCCGTTCGCACGATGCCGACCCGATCGCAGACCCGCTCCACCGCGTCTAGCTCGTGGGAGGAGAGCACGACCGTGCAGCCACGCTCGCGCTCCTCGCCGACCAGCGCCATGAACTCCTCCTGCATCAGCGGGTCGAGCCCGCTGGTCGGCTCGTCGAGGATCAGCAGCTCGGGCGAGTGAAAGCTGGCGAGGATGAGGCCGACCTTCTGTCGGTTGCCGCGTGAGAGCTGGCCGAGCGGGCGATCGAGGTCGGCCCGGAAGCGCTCGGCCAAGACCTCGGCCCGACCGAGTCCCTCGACCCCCCGCAACCGAGCCAGAAGACGGAGTGCCTCCCGCCCGCTTGCCTGCTTGCCGTAGCCGAAGTCGCCGGGAAGGTTGCCGAGGCGAGCACGGACGGCGACGCTGTCGCGGTGGCTGTCGAGGCCGAAGATGCGGGCGCTGCCACTGGTCGGGTGGAGCATGTCGAGCAGCGTGCGGATCGCCGTCGTCTTGCCCGCTCCGTTGGGGCCGAGGAGACCGAAGACCTCACCCGCCTGCACCGAGAACGTCACGTCCTCGATGCCACGCGCCTTCCCGTAGAGCTTGGTCAGCCCATCGGTCTCGATCACCGCCATGTGCTCATGCTCTTAGCTTGCTTCGGCCAGCTTCTCGTCGAGCTGTTTACGTATTCCGTTGCAAACCGCTTCGACGTCTGCGTTGTAGCGCTCGGACGCTAGTACGCCTACGAGAACCTCGGCATCCGCTTTGGAAAGCGTCAGCGTGATCGTTTCGTCCGCCATGAGGAACCTCCTTGATCAGATGCATTCGCAAGCCAGCCTCTCACTTCCCAGCCGATACGCCCCGCTTAGGTGACAATCGGCGTCGCGATCGCCAGGTAGACGGCGATCGAGAGCAGGTCCTGGATGATCGTCGCCAGCGGCCCCGAGCCGAACGCCGGATCACTGCCGAAGCGCGCCAGCAATCGGGGCAGCACGGTCGCCACCGAGGTCGCGATCGAGCAGCTCGCGATAAGGGCCAAACCGACGGCGAGGGCGACATCAGCATCGCCCCAGCCGATCAAGGCAAAGGGAAAAAACGTGAGCCCGATCAAGGCGCCGATCAGGACCCCAGTGATCAGCTCTCGCCGAACCACCGTCCGCATGTCGACGCTGGCGCTCATCCCACGGATCAGCAGCGTCTCGGTCTGCGTGCCGACCGCGTCGGCCATGTAGACGACGGCTGGAAGGAAGAAGGCGAGAAGGACCACCTCGTCGAGCTGAGCCTCAAAGGAGCCGACGATCACCGCCGAGGCCATCGCGCCGGCGAGGCCGACCAGCAGCCAGGGCAGGCGGTGAAGGAGCCGTCGTCTGACCGGCTCTTCGGCCGCCAGTCGCGCCCGCCCGCTGCTGGCCAGGTAGCCGCCCAGGCGAGCCGCGTCCTCGTCGTGCTCCGCGAGCAGGCGGCCGATCAAACGATGCGAGGGCACGAGCCCGACAAATGCCCCATCCGAGTCGGCCACCGCCAGATTGCTCTGCCGGCGCCGCACCATCTCCCAGGCAGCCCCCTCCTCCGATTCACCTGGCCGGATCACCACGGAGTCGGAGTCGGCCAGGTCGCCGAGAAGTGTGTCCTCCGGGGCCTCCAGCAATCGGGTCAGCGCCACGAGGCCAACTAGCCTGCCCTCATCGAGCACCACGATCTCGTCGACGAAATCGAACGACTTGCCAAGCATGTAACGGCGCGCTTCGGCCGTGGACTGCGATGGCGAGAGGACCGGAACCCGAGCCGTCGAGTGTTCTCTGAGCTCCCCGGTGAGCAGACCGCGTGACTCGTCCATCGAATCCATTCTCACGCCGGGAGCGGTCGGCAACAGGAGGAAGCCAACACTCGAGGATGCTGCGGCGCGTCGTCTCGCGGCGGATGCTCTTCTTCTTCATCCTCGGCGACATCCTGGGCGGCGGGATCTACGCCCTCGTCGGCGTGGTCGGGGCCGAGGTCGGGGGCGCGATCTGGATCTCCTTCCTGGTCGCCCTCCTGCTCGCCGCGCTGACCGCTGGCTCCTACGCCGAACTGGTCACGAAGTACCCCCGCGCGGGCGGTGCTGCTCTCTACGCCAAGGAAGCCTTTAGGAGCCCCTTGGTCGCGTTCCTAGTCGCTTTCGCCGTGATGGCCTCGGGCGTCACCTCTGCGAGCGCCCTCGCGAGGGCCTTCGGTGGGGACTACCTCGCGGAGTTCGTCACCGTCCCGGTCGCAGTGGCCGCCTTGGCCTTTATCGCAGTGGTGGCCGTGATCAACTTCATCGGGATCCTGATCTCGGTTCGGCTCAACGTCGTGCTGACGCTCGTCGAGCTTGGCGGCCTCGTCCTAGTGGTGATCGTGGGAGTTGCCGCGCTCACCAGCGGAGAAGGCGACCCGGGCAGAGCCGTCGAGTTCAAGGAGGGCACGGCACCCGCCCTGGCGATCCTCGCTGGTGCCGCGCTCGCCTTCTACGCCCTCATCGGCTTCGAGGACTCGGTCAACATCGCCGAGGAGACGACCCGACCGGAGCGCTCCTACCCGACTGCCCTGTTCGCTGGCCTTGCCGCGGCCGGAGCGATCTACCTCGTGGTGACGCTGATCGCCTCGATGGCTGTCCCGACCCAGCGTCTCGAAACCTCGAGCGGCGCCCTGCTCGAGGTGGTCCAGGTCGGACCGCTGGCGGTCCCCACCAAGGTGTTCTCGGCGATCGGCCTGATGGCGCTGGCGAACGGCGCGCTGATCAACATGATCATGGCCTCGCGCCTGCTCTATGGAATGGCAGAAGAGGGGGTGCTCCTCTCTTCGTTTGGCCGTTTGAGCCGACACAAGACTCCCCTGGTTGCGATCGCCTTCACGACCTCGATCGCCGCTGGGCTGATCGTCACCGGCGACCTTGGGGCGCTCGCGGATACGACTGTGCTTCTCCTACTGGGCGTCTTCATCACGGTGAACGTCGCCGCCCTCCTTCTCCGCCGGGACCCGGTCGATCACGAGCATTTCGAGGTGCCCTTCGTGCTTCCGCTCCTCGGCATCGCCGCGTGCCTCGTAGTGATGACCCAGATAGAGGGTGAGACGTGGCTCCGGGCGGGAGCGCTGCTCTGTCTCGGGCTCGGCCTGTGGGCAATCCAGCGGATCGCTGGCAGGTCAGACGCCTAGCGCAAAGCTCAATCCGAGCATCACGGCCGCCCCGCCAGCAACGCCGACGCTCGGTCCCAAAGCGCTTGGGCCGGAGTAGGCCTTGGGGAGCATCTCGACGACTATCAGCGCCAACATTGCTCCCGCCGCGAAGGCAAAGGAGAAAGGCAGGAGGCCACTGACCTCCTCCACCGCCAGGTAGGCGATCAGGGCGCCGATCGGCTGCGGGGCGCTGGTCGCCACGGCCGCCCAGAACTGGCGGGCGCGGCCAAAGCCGGCTTCCTGCATCGGGATCGCGACGCTGGTTCCCTCCGGCACGTTCTGTATCCCGATTGCGAGGATCACGAACAGGCTCAGCCCCGCCCGGTCCGAAGCGAAAGCGGTGCCGATCGCGAAACCCTCGGGCAGGCTGTGGACGAAGAGGACGAGGAAGACGAGGGCCGACGTTCGCGTTCCAGGGCCGGTGCGACCCATAAAGCCGTGGTCGGGCTTGAAGCGCCGGCTGACCACGATTAGGAAGACGACGCCGACCGCGAAGCCAGCGACCACCCCGGCGAGCGAGCCTTCTTCGGTTGCCGGGATGAGCAATCCCGCGAGGGCGGCGACACCCATCACGCCCGCAGCAAACCCAAGCAAGAAGGGCGTTGCCCGCTCGGTGCGACGTCCGAAGAGAAAAACGGGAACCGCACCCACTCCAGTCGCAAGCGCGGTGGCCGAGGCAGCCAGCAAAAGGACGACGACGTCTGGCATTCAGCGGTGCCTACGTCGCAGTCTCAGGTCGCATAGCGGGCGAATCTTCTCAACTCCCCCCGGCTGGATATCGGAGTCCACAGCCCCAGGTCGGTGCGGCGTCGCCTCAGAACTCCTACCGCCGAGGCGGGAGTCAGACACTCGGACGTAGCGGCACCCAGTTCATAAGCGTGGGGAAAATGCGGCTATCCGCCCGAATTGGCGGAGGCCAATGGATGAAGTGATGCTTTGGTGGCCAGAACTGTGCCACTGGTGGAGGTTCGCCGTCGATCCGCTCTTTACCAAGCGGATCAGTGATGGCGGTGGCGTAAAAGCCGATCCCGGCGAAGGTAAGCATTGCCGCATAGCTGTCCCTGGGCTCTGAGGTCGGGTCTGGGCCGGTTATGACGCCGGAACCCGTCTTGAGCATGGGTCTGCCGGTCCAGGAAAAAAACCCGATCCAAGTGTTGTCAGCAACCCGGCCCTCTCGCACGGCGCGATGGTGATCGGGTGGGACGACCCCCTCCTGACTTAGGTCTGCGGCGATCAGCGCCATCGCCGTCTTATCCGCCCAGAGGGCTAGGAGGGCCTGGCTGGACTGGTCGAGGCTAAGCGTCAGCCCTCTTGCCATTGGCACGAGAAACGGGATTACCGAGTCCTCCAAATGCTTGAAGTGCGTGTTGCAGGCGCTGCAGAAAATCCGTGCCCGATAGCTCGCGAATGAGACCGGCTGCTTTCTCGGAGACCGCCCCACGATGACCGTCTCATCCGGCGAAAGGAAATCTTTGACCCCAAGCCGATTGGCAATCCAGGCTGGAATCGCGTGCTCCCGGCTGTCGGCCTTTGCGCCACAGAAGATGCACTGGGGCGCAGCCTTGGCAGGGGGCCGAAATACCTCCCAGCCAGAGGGAGTCTCGGCGCGACACAGATGCTTCCCGCACTCAGGGCAGTCGGCGTGTCCCGAGTCTTTTTCTCTCTCGGCGCCGGCAACTCGATGCGAATCTCCTTCCCGCAGGCGGGGCAGGCGAACTGCTCGATAGAGCCCGAGATCAGCATCTCCGGGTGCATCGACATGGCCAGATAGGTCTGCCGGGCGCTCCTTTCGGCCTCCTCCTCTGGATCCTCATGTTGTGGAAGTTCTGCCTCTCGCTCAGGATCGCAGTGCTCCACCACAACGGCCCAGTGCTTCGGCAGGGGTTTACCTGGGAGTCCATCGAGATTGATTTCTCTCGAACGTAGAACCCGAATCTGAGGGTGCCCGTCAAGAACTTGGTCCTCAGCCTCGCCTTGAGTCTCAGCGACAGCCATAACCCCGCGAGCCATCAGGGCTCCCCCCCTCTACGCAGGCAAATCGGAACTCGGATTGCCGTGAACACGAAGCGATTTTGACGGTCTTCACGGCGGCCGGAGCTTGCCTCCACGCACGATGCGTACGCCGGGTGGCTGGCTACCTTGGTCCGGTGGACACACAAGCTGCAAACAAGGCGGAGTACGCAACGCAGTTGATGCATGCCGCCCTTCAGCTCGCAGTGGTCGCACCGTCCGATCGCCAGCAACGCATCCTTGCTCGCTACGTCCTGCTAGAGGCCGATTCGGCCGGGAGATGGCTGAGCAGGTGGCAAAAGGGGCTCGCGGCCTCGGCCACCTCGCGGTCCACGGCGCGCGCCGCGAAGCGCCAGATGAGGAGGTTTCGCCGCGAGTACGCGAAGCAAAAGGAGATTCGTGACCGACTCGTCGCGCGGCGGCAAGCAGCGGAGAGCGAGCGAGCGGCTGACCTGCGACGCACGGTCGAGCTTTGGCGAAGCATGTCTCGCACCGGCGCGGATCGACTCTGTGAATGCGCACGAGCGGCCTGCGTTGCTCTCGGTTCAACCGCTGAGCTCGCACCAGTCCTCGAACCCGCACAGCTCGACAAGGTGCGTGCGGCGCTGCAGGAGATCGAACTGGACCCAAATGCCGTCCACATGGATGCGACCTCATATGCCACCGGCGAACGAAATCTTCTGACTTCGATTGGAATGGGATCACTGGGACGACGCATAACGCAGATCAACGATGTTCACGACCAGCTTGATCTCCTGTTTGGGCTTCGCGAGCTGGCGGACGGAGTCGATCCACTGGGTCTCCTGCTTCGCTCTGCCCTCGTTGTCGAGATCGCGACGCTCATCGACCTCACCATCGGCCCTCCTCCCGGAGAATCCCCTAACAAGCAGGACGGCGTACCACTGATCTCACTGATCGATCGCGGTCGAGGCGAAGCTGGATTCGATCTGCTGTCGCAGCTTGGCAACGAGATCATCCCCGTCGAGTCCCGAGTCAACGTGCGTGACTTGAGGAACCGAGTCGCGGCTCATCTAGACACGCAGCTCACCCTCGAGGAGATTCGCGACACCATCGAGGCCCTCGACGTTTCCCAACTCTTTCGGTTCGCCGATGTTGTCCTCGACTGGCTGGATGCAGCCGCATGCAGTCACGTCGACCTCGGCCTCCTGGTGATAGGGCATCGCAGGATGTCGTCGCTGCAGCCAACGGACCGGACGGTAACTGCAGCATTTGAAGCAGAGCAATTCGCGAATGTCCTCGATAGCCCCGTCGGTGCGATCGTCGGCGGTGGCTTTGGGCCGAGAGGAACCGGCGGAATCGCTGGAGTTATTGCGGGGCGTGCGAAGAGTCGGCGTGTTCCCTGGTTGGCCGATCCCGAGGAGAAAGCTGCCGCTTAGCCACGGAAGGCGACACGCAGCATTGGCGCCGGAGACGTGCGGCGGCTTGTACCCGGCCACGAGGGGGGCGACGATATGGAAGATGCTCCCCGGCATCCCTCAGTTCGCGGATGTACGGCGAGATTGATTTTCGCGGAATGTCGAGCGCTTCGGCTATCTCAGCTTCTGGCCTTCCTTCATTCCACAGCCGCACGACCATCTGATTCCTGTCTGCTTTGCTCGGGCGGTCCCCTGGGAGGTATTCCGGCGGCGCCAAAGGTCGGACGTACCAGTTGCCAACCCCGGCGAACAACTCGGAGAACTCGATCCCCAGAGCACCGGCAACTCGTACGACAGTGAAGACCCTGAAGTTCCGATCCCATCGCTCGAAGTCCTCGATCTCGCTGCGGCCCATCGCCGCCCGTTCTGCAACTGCCCGCTGAGACAAATCGAGGCGAAAGCGAGCCCGCGCCGCATTGACCGCAATTCGCTCCGGCACTATGTCGGGCTTCGGTAGGGCCTCCTCCACCCGGAACGACGCCGATGATGCGTCCCAGGCGACACCAGCGGTGAGCGATCCGTATGGCGCCTTCAGACTGGCGGCGACCCTCAAGATGAGTGAGAGCTGAGGAGAACCGAACTTGCCCTTCTCGAAGCGATGCAGGTAGGCGAAGTCGAGCTCGGTGGCTTCGCCTAGTTGCCTGAGACTCCAGCCGGAGAGCTGGCGGAGGCGTGACACGTTGGCCCCGAGCCTGGCCCCGATCTCCTTGGGGGAGGCGTTCTCGACTGCGGTCCTCTCTGAGGACTCCTCCTCGATCTTGCCATCAGCCCCGCCGCCGCTCGATTGCATCGGGCAACGCTCGCGCCGGCGGCGAGCACGTTCATGCTCCGCCCTCGTCGGCCTGTTGCGATAGGGAAGGTGCTCCCCTCGCTCGCGCATCCTGTGGATCGTGGCGGAGACCGAACCGGGCGAGCTTCCTATGGCTTCGCCGATCTCCTGAGCCCCCTTGCCTTCGGCCCACATGCGGCGGATCGGGGCGTCGGCGCCGTGTGCGGGTCGGTGCGCCCGAGAGGAGCAGGAGCCGGGCCGGGCCTCCCAGTGGATGCCTCGGAAGAGAAACTCCGCAGGGACCTCCAGCGCTCGGGCTATCGCGAGGCAGGTCCCGACCGTCGTCTCGCAGGTGCCTTGCTCGATCGGCGAGAGGGACTTTCGGCCGAGCCCCGCCGCTTCCGCAAGCCCATACTGCGTCAGGTGACGCCGCTCCCGCGTGTCGCGGATCGTCTCCCCGATCAGCCTCGCCGCCTCCTCCCGGGTGGCGACGGGCCTGCTTCGCGGCAAAGGCTCGAAGATCGGCGCGTTGCTCGGAAGCACCTGGAAGAAGCCTGAGAGACGTTCGGGCGGCCGTCGATCAGCCCCGAGCAGGATCTGCCCGGGCGTCCAGTAGACCTGCTCGGCAAGTGCGTCGATCGAGGCACCCAGCGAGCCCATGAGCCGCAGCGCCGTCGTGATCTGGGGTTCGTGGGCGGCATCGCCTTCGAACTTCGAGACGTCTCCGGCCGTCATTGCGGCACGATGGGCCAATTGGTCCCGACTGAGGCCGGTGCCGACTCGCAGCCTGCGCAGGTTGATCGAGAGCCGATCTACGAGAGGACTCCCAGGCCCGGTTTCTGGAATGCAGTCCTCGCAGGTAGCCGGTGGAGGCTCGTTCCCGAGACAGACCAACACGCGACCGCACTCGGCGCAATGAAGACTCACTAGTCGGCTCGCGTGTCGGCAGGCTCGACGAGTACCGAGATGCCGTAGGCCAGTCGGAACTCCAGCGGCTCAGCATCCCCGTCACCGGGTCCGATGAAAATCTGCGTGTCAGCAGGATCGAGAAAGACGCCGTGGGGACCGTCCAGAACCAAGCTGATCGCCGAGTGGTCAGGCGGCAGGAACTCGACTCGGAGCAGCTCGCCCTGCATTCCACAGCCGAAGAACTGGCCGTAGTAGTTGATCGTCGCTTTGACTTGCGAGCCGATCCAGCCATGCAGGCGTTGCAGGGCCTCGGTGAACTCGATCGACCGTAGGTCGTCCATATGGAACAAAGGCGCGGGCATCGCTAAGTGGGCCCCCTCTCCAGCAATTGCCTGACGCAAGCGCGCCCCTCCTTCAGACAGCGATGGACCTTGGCCCGACTCCAACCGCGCAGCTCACCGATCTCGGCGTAGCTGCACCCGAGGCCGAGCAAGATCAGGGCCGCCCGCTCGTCCGGCTTCAGCTGCTCGATCAATTCGATGACCTGCGCACTGTCCTCTGTGCGCTCGACCAACTCGGCCGGCCCGGTGCCCTCCGGGGACACCACCATCTCCAGCCCTTCGGCAGCGGTACGGCGATAGCGCTCCTCGCGCTCGGCCGCCTGCCTGGTGATCGCCCAGGCGGCACGCTTGATGACGAGGAGCATCCAGTGCAGGGCGTCGTCACCGGACGGGCCGTCGTAGAAGCGAAGGAACTGGACGCAGGCGTCGTTCAGGGCGTCCTCGGCGTCCTCACGGCGACGGGAGTGAAAGCGAGCCTGGCGCATGAGCCTGGCGCGCTCCGTGCGAAGCAAGCGGTCGAGCACCTGAGCTCGTCGCTCTCTTTCAACTCTCCGGCTCTGCGGCGGGGAGGCCATGCAGCCGCCCCGCACGCGCAGCGTGCGATCCTCGGGCGGCGGGCCTCCCCAGCCGCCGGGGAGCTACCCGGCCGGAATCAGCGGCCTATCCGCATGGCGCGCTCCGCGCTGCGGACCCGCTGTTTGCCGAGCTGTTTCTGCACCCTCGCAAGACGCAAGGCGGCCTCGCGGCGGTCCCGTCGCTGTGCGGCATCGCGGGGCTTGCCGCCAAGCGGGTCCTTGCCGGTCGAGGTGATGCCGTAGCGCTGGCGGTAGCCGTAGATCGTGTCGACGCCGTTGTTCCAAAGCGCGGCGTTCAACGGGTCCTTGGGACGAGGGCCGATGCTCTCCACGATCAGCTTGCTCGGCTGCGCGCGCTCGGCGGCAACTGCGCGGCGGCGAAGATCGACCAGCCGGTCTTCGATCAAGGCGAGCTCGGCCCGCTCTGCGCCACTCAGAGCGGACGCTCGGGGCGTTTCGGTCGCCACCTTGACAGTGAGGCCATCACGCTCCCCTTCGAGGCGGCCGAGCTGTTCGGTGGCGATGCCCGCGCGGGCGCCCTCCATATCCGTAAGTCGAGCCTTGGCCGTGCCGATGCGCCGCTCGAGGTCGGCGAGTCGTTCCTCGACCGGGGAGCGCTCGGATGCAGCCGCGCGGCGGCGCTCAAGCTCCGCCCGCCTCCTCGCCAGGTCGAGGGGCGCCATCGCCTCAATGCGCTTCCGTGCTCCGACCTCCACCGCGGCGTACTCGCTCGCCGCTCGCTCCGCCCCGACCCGGAGGTCGTGTGCGGCGTCCTCGACCTCCCGCGTGCCCGGTCCAAGGTCGGCGTCGGTCAGCTCCGAGGCGGTCACTCCGTAGGCCGTGGTGGCGCCGGACGTGCGGGAGATCGCAACGGTGAAATCCTCGCGGCTGATGCCGGAGTCGAGCAGGGCGAAGGCCGAATCGAAGGTCTTGGACTCGGTGCTGTAGGTGGTCAGCGCGTAGGCGTGCTGGATTGCTGGCTCGCGCGAAGGCGTGAGCCTCTCCAGGTAGCGGCGGTCGAGCCGCACACCCTGACCTTCGACGCCGAGACGCTGGAGGTAGAGATGGTGCTTTGCCTGATCGACGGCGACGATCTCCCACCGTTCGCGGTTCGACACCTGCGGCGTGTTGATCCGGGTGACGACACGATCACCCACGGCGAACGGTTGGCCGCCGACGACCAGGGCGTCCCTCCCGACCCTGCCCTCGGCCGCGAGCAGTTCGCGTGCCCGTTCGTTCAGCTCGAAGACGTCGCGGGTGCGACGGGCGATCATCACGGCGTCCTCGCCGGAGGCGTATCGCTTGTGCCAGTCGAGCACTTGGGCGTCCAACACCTCGGGCAGGGTGTCGGCGATCACCAGGCGGTCGTGAGCGCGCAGCACGTCGAGCGCGTCCGAGCCGCGACCTTCGTGTGCAAGTTCAACGATTTCGCGGTCAACCGGATCGCGCTGGCGCCGGATCTGCGTCAGCACAACCGGCTCGATCTCGTTGGTCAGGTTTCCATAGAGGCCACCGGGACCAACCGCCCCGATCTGGCGGGGGTCGCCGATCAAAACGAGCTTGCCGTCACAGCCCTCAGCCAAGTCCACGAGCGCTGCCATGTGCGGGGTGGGCGTGGTCGAGGACTCGTCCACGACGATCACCGTCCCCCGCGGCAGGGGAGCGATTCCGCGCTCGGCCAGCTCTCCGGTCTGGATCAAGAACGCGGTAACTGAAGTGGCGGGAACACCGGCGTCGGATAGCTCACCGGAGGCGCTGCGGGCCGTGGCGACTCCTACGCCTCGAATCCCGACCGCAGCCCAAGCCTCCTGCGCTGCGGCGAGCGCGGTCGTCTTGCCGGTCCCCGGCAGGGCGGCGACCGCGACGACCCGCTCGCCGCCGGTGGTGAGGCGGCGGACCATCTCGACCTGCTGTTGGCTCAGGTAGTCGTGGCGGTCGAGGACGGCAGCGAGGGTGGCGCTATCGACCACCGCTGCCCCTGCCTTCTCCCCCTTCCGGGCGGTCTCCATGAAGCGCTGCTCCATCTGCCAGAGGCGAGGCGTCGTGTAGTAGGTGGTGTCGAGGGGTCCGGCGCCACGATGCACCTCGATCAGTCGTCCGGCCGTCGAGCAGAGACTTGACCGCGGCCTCAAGCGCTCGGGCGTCGGCACCTTCGCGGAGCTGGTTCGCCACCGCAGACAAGAGATCGCGGCGGTCGAAGTGGGAGTGGTGAGCCTCTAGGTCGGCAAGGGCGCGGTCGAGGTGGGCGGCGGCGATCGGCTGGGGCTCGCGACGGCGGCCTCGACTGAGCATCCGGTCGATCGAGTCGGCCGTGAGGTCGAACTCGGCGGCGCGCGAGATCCACTCCTCCCGCTGGGTGTCGGGATCGACCGCATAGTCCTTCGCGTCGCGGGTGCGGTAGGCGGCCACTTCGGCAGCGGCCGGGGAGCTGGTGCCCCGCTCGGCCATCGCCGCGACGATCTCCGCCCGCCGCTGAGAGAAGTGGTCGATCACCGGCCGCCCGATGCCGGCGAGGTCGGAATAGCCGTTGACGACCGCCTGCCACTCGGCGCCGACCTCGCGGGTCAGCTCCGCCCGAAGCGCCGCCTGGTAGACGTGACCCGCCGCCTTTGCCTCGCGCAGAAGTGGCGACTGGCGCCGCGGGTTGGCGAGGCTAAGCCAGCGCCCATCCGAGGCGGCGCGGGTCATGTTGGCGGTGACGAGGTGGGTATGGAGGGCAGGGTCGCCGGCCCGCGAGGAGCGGTGGCGGAAGCTCATCGAGAGAAAGCCGGACCCCGGCTCGATCGAGACGCCGCCCTTGCCTCGCTGCACGAAGCACGCCGTCCTCTCCAGGTAGCCGACCGCCTCGGCGACGGCATGGTCGTGGGCGCGCAGGATCGCGGCGCGGACCTCGGGCGAGCCGACCGCGTAGAGCAGCGAGACCGACTTCGGGGCGGCAAAGCGAATGTCGTAGCCGAGGATCGGGTCGAGGTGACGCTCACGTCCCTCGGCGTCTACGAACTTCCGAGACTTGGGCCGGGCGACTAGGACGTCGCCGGTGACGGGGTGCTTCCCGGCGAGGACGGCGGCGTATGCCTCGCGGTCAACTTCGCCCGAGAGGCCGAGCTCCGCAGCCAGCTCGCCCATCCACTCGCCCGGCGCCTCGCCCGGCTTCGTGTAGTAATCCTCGCCGCCTTCGGCTACCGCTTCGATCCAGTAGTTGGCGTTGGCGCGGCCGATCTTCGTCACTCCCACCATCGCCCCTGTTGTCCACCGTGCGGCCCGTTTGCACCGGGGGAACCGGAGGGTTCGTAGTGTGTCGGGCTGCGGGGTTGGGGCTACTGGGGCGCTGGGAGGGACTACTGAACCGGCTCTTTCAGGACCGATCTACCTGGCGTTCTGGCCTGGGTAGATCGGTCGGGATGCTGCTCTCGTGAGGTCTTTGCCTGCTTGGTGGCTAGTGGTGATCGCCTCGTAGCCTTGGGAGTCGGCAACGTCGGCGACGCTGGCGCCGACGGGGCGGGCCGACCCGCGTGCCGGCGGGGATGAACGAGACGAGGACCATCTGCCCCTTGCGGCGGAGCAGCCCTTCGTTGGTCATCGCACCGATCGCGCGGTCTACCGAGTCGTCGTTCTCGTCCGCACGCAGTTCGTAGCGGAGATCCTCGACGCTGATCCCGGTCGGGTGGTTGTTGAGGACGAGCGTGCCGACCATGATCCGCATCCGGTGGTCGGTGTCGAAGAACTCGGGGGGCATGTCCCTTCGCAGGGGAGGATGGCGGCGGCGGTGCATGGTGCCTCCTAGAGCCGTCCCGGCGGCGGTGCCGGGAGATGATTTGTCCGTCTGCCCCGCAGCGGTTTCTCGGGGGCCAGGGCCTCCCTGTGGCCTGCGCGCCGCTCCCAGGTCAATGACCTGAGTGGTCTGAACGGCGCAGGTCCCGACCCCCGAGAAACCGCTGTGGGGAACATCAGTCGCGGTCGAAGAACAGGTGGTTGAAGCGCAGCGCCGCGCGGGTCGGCCGGATGGTGTCGCCGCTGCGATGCAGCAGGCCGAGCGCCACCAGGTCGCGCACGCCGCGTTCGAGCCAGTCGGGTGGTGCCTCTGCATCGCCGGGCCGTTTCATCTCGCGGGCCAGCTCGGTCATCGTGAGCTGGTCGGGGTGTTCTGCGAGAACGTGCGCGAGGATGGCCTCCTCGTCGCGGTCGTTTTCCTCGGCGGGCGTCAGGACGCGCCGCTCTTTATCGTCGGTCTCGTGCATGGGAGCTAATTCCTCCTGTGCGCCAAGCCCCGGGGGCGGTTACGGCCGTCGCCCGGGGCATATGAACTTGTCGGGTAGGTGAAGTCTCGGGCGGGGAAAAGTGGGCCCCCTCGGCACAAAAAAAGGGCGCCCACCTTGCGGTGGACGCCCCGACTCGGAACCCGGCTAGAACGGGATGTCGTCCTCGCCGCCGCCGGCGCCCTCGGGCTCCGGCTCGGCCTCGCTGCCTTCCTCGTCTTTGTCCTTCGGCTTGCCGCCGAGGAACTGGACCGTGTTGGCGACGATCTGCACGTACTCGCGGTGGTCGTCGCCCTCGCCCTGCTCCTTCCAGTCGAGCCGACCTTCGACCGCGACCGGGCGACCCTTCTTCAGGTGCTCGGCGCAAGCCTCACCCTGGGCGCCCCAGACGGTGACGTTGAAGTAGTTGGGCTTGTCGACGTACTCGTCGTTGCCGTTCTTGCGGCGACCGTTCACCGCGACGCGGAGGTTGCAGACCTTGGTTCCGCCTTCGGTGGTCCGCAGCTTCGGATCGCGGGTCAGGTTGCCGGTGATGACTGCGACGTTGACGTTCTGCATTTCGGGCCTCCTTGAGAGGTGGTTCGATTGACGAGCCCAGGTAGGGCGCGCGACCGAACGCGCGGAACCGAGCCGGAGACGAATGTCGGAGGTGAGGGGAACCCCCCTTGCGGGGGTTGAAGCGCGAGCGGCGCGTGCCACCCTGGTGGGAGGAAATTGGACTGCCTCTCTGGGTGGCGCATATGCACCCAACGTCGTTGTTCAGCGGCCGAGCCGATGCGAAGTCCCGGCCCTCGCAGGCGAACACTCGAACTCGATCCGTCGCGGTGGGCGGTCGCCGCAAGAACTGCTCAGGCTGCGACCGGCTCCCGGTCACCGGCTGGGGCGTCGGAGGCCAGGACCGCATCCTCGAGCCGGGTCGCCAAGCGGTCGATCAGCTCGGCGTAGCGGGCGATCTCGTCCCCCTCGCCCCAAGTCGCCATGTAGGGGACCGACCAGTCCGAGGTGTCGAGGCCGACGGTGGAGCAGACGGTGTGCGAGACGCACTCGACGACGACCTCCTCCTCCCCGTAGGCGAGCTTCGGGTCCTCCTCGCGCCGGTCGCAGCGAACGAGGGCGTGGGCCAGCTCGTGGATCTCAACCCCCACCTGGGCGTTGGCCGAGAACTCCTCCGAGATCGGTTCGACGCCGATGTGCTGCCGCGACGGCGAGCAGTATCCGAGGGCGGAGCCAGCGATCTCCTCGACGGCGACGTTGTAGCCGATCGACCGGCCGAAGTTCGCCAGCGGCTCGAACAGCCCCGCCAGGCTGTCGCCCTCGACCGGCGCAAGCGGAGGATCGAGATCGACCGGGCCGCCGGGGAACTCCGGCAACGGGTCTACCTGCGAGCGGTCGAAGACCTTGACCAGGCGGAAGTAGGTCCGCGGTCGCTCGTCCGGGTTCGAGCCGGCTTCGCGCCACTCGCGCAGCTTCTTCTTCGACGGCGGGCAGGGAGCCCAGATGCTGAGACCGCGCTCGCCCTTGCGGACGGCGTAGCCGAGGGCGAGCCAGCGGCGGAAGCCGGCGACCCGCGTCGCGCCCGGCCGCTGGAAAGCGATTAGGAGCTGGTTGTGAAGGCTGTAGGAGTGGAAGTGGCGGCGGACGCGAAGCCAGCGCTGCCACCCCTCGCTGGAGCGCAGCTGCTCGATGGCCTGCGCCATCAGCTTGCGCTCGGCGGCTCGCTTCTCGGCCCGCTCCTCGTCGCTGAGTGGGCGGCGGCGTTTCCTCGATGCCATGACGACCTCCTTGGCTTGGCCCGCCCCGCTGGCGGGCGATCGCCGACCCGACGCACGGCGGAGCCGTGCCAGCATCGGGAGGCGTCGCACGGCCGCGGCAAGCTAGTGATGTGACTCGGTGGCTCGGCGCTGCTAGCGGCCGACGCGGCCGAGAAGCGTTCCGGCAGCGTCGACCGCGTAAACGATCACTGCTTCGCCGTCGGGGCCAATCTCGGCAACGACCTTGACGATCTCGTTTGCCGGGGCGAGGGCGCGGGCCTCGGCGATCAGCCCGCCGACATCCAGCACTGGCTCCTCCGGCGAGTCGGCGTCCACCGTGAGGATTAGTTGGGGCTCGTCGCGGCCGGTCTTGATCTCGACCGCAACCTCAGTCTGCTTGTCGACCGAGAAGGTTTCCTGTATCAGCGACTTGGCGAAGCGATAGACGTCGGCGCCGAGCTCCGACCAGAACCCGTTGGCGACGATTAGCCAGATCAACAGGATCGTCTCGACCGCCGCCTTCTCGGAGCGCTCTGAGAGCGCGGCCTTGGATTCAAGGCGATCCCAGCCGCCAAGGGCTTCTTCGAGGCGAGCTCGCTCGACCATGCGGGGGTTGAAGGAGATCTCAAGCTCGGGCTCGGGCTCGTCGTGCCCGGCAAGGGGTATCCGGGTAAAAGCGATGCTGACGCCGCCGATCGTCGGGAAGACCTCCTCGTCTAGCACTTCGATGTCCGAGCGGATCGCGTACTCGCCGTCGTCCAGACGCTCGAGGCGGTCGTTGAAGGCGCGGGCGATGGGTGGCCGGCGCGGGTCGTGGTTGTAGTTCATCAGGCGCTGCTCGGGCATGCCTGCCAAGAGCTGCTCGAGCTCGGCCTTGCTGAGGCGCTCGCCGTGGCGGTCGCGATGGGTCGAGGCGATCACCTGCCCCTCGAGGATCTGGCCCATTCCCAGACGCTATCGCCACGACCGAGCGCCCGGCTCACGGCCGTAAACTCGGGGCGATGAGTGAAGAGCACCGGAAAGGCGAGGGCGAGGAGCTGCCAGCCTTCGCCGAGCTGCTGGCGGCGGGCGGCGAGGCAATCCGGCAGATGGCAGTAAGGGTCGGCGGCTGGATCTCCGAACACCGGGAGGGAATCGCCGAGGTGGCGGCGGGCCTTATGACGATCGCTCTGCTGCAGCCGCGGTTGGCCGAGCTGGAGCGGCGCTGGGGCAACTCTGAGTGGGCCTACCTGATCGAGCGCCTCGACTTTGTTAATGCGATGGCGCTAGTGATCCTCCTCGACGAGTCGATTGATGGCGAGATCGACGGAGCTGTCCTTGACTTCATGGAGGAAGCCCTGCGTGACCCGACCTTTATCGCTGCGTGCCGCGAGGGTCTCGGCGCCGTCCCGCTCAGTTCCCCCCAGCGCAGGCAACTTGAGGCGGGCCTCGCTCATGTGCGTGAGGGCGATTACGAGCTTGCGGTGCCGCTGATGATCGTTGCCCTTGAGGGCGCCTTCACCGCCGAGGCCGAGCGGCGTGAGCTGGTGCGCCGGGTAAAGACGAAGATCGCCTACACCGAGGCGAGCGGCAAGCACGGCAACGTCGGCAGCGCCGAGGAGGTCTTCAAACTGTTGGGTCTCGAGGAGGACTTGCTCGCCTTCCTACGTCGCCAGGTATACGGCAGTCGTGGTAACGCATTCCGACATGGCGTCGCCGTCGATAGCTTTCGGCTGAAAGCGTTGACCCTGACCGTGGCGCTCGTTGCCTACCTCGACCTGATGAACGAGAAGGATGGCACGCTTCTGGTCGAGGCTTTCGGCCGCCAAGGTGGCGCCCAGGGCATCGTCGCGAAGCTGCTCGAATCTCAACTACCCCCCGCCGTCTCACCACTAGCGCCAGTGAGCGCTTGAGCCGTACCCGCCCAGCTCGTGACTGCGAACACTCGCGGCGTCGCCGCCACGCGCCATGTCGACGCCGACCGCTAGAGCTTCGCGCCGCCGATCTGCTCGACTCGTTCGCTTCACCTTGCGGAGTCGCTTGATCTCGCGGTCGGCCTCCTCGAACGTCTCGGGATAGGCGAAGGTCTGACCCCGGCCGAGCGCGAGGTCGCGCAGGTAGCTGATCTGTTTGCGGGTTGGCGGGTTGCTGGGATGTGGCTGTGGATTGGTCATGGCCCAGCCAGAGCGGGCCGGGGGAGGTTCGGGCGAAGCCCGGGCTGGAGGAGGTCTGCTAGGCGTCCGGGCCGGGACCAATCCACAGCCGCGGCCCGGAGCACCGACCTGGGGAAGGGCCCAACCTGCGGACCCTTCCCCGGATGCGGCTAGTTGCTCCCCTTGCGGCGCTGGCGCCGCGGACGCACCGATTTGATGTCGGCGGAGAGCAGCTTTTCCACCTCAGCGGAAGCGCGGAGGCCACCACGCACCCGCTTTGACTGGGGCAGCTCGTTCTCGTCGGCCAGCAGCGAAGCAACCATCGCGTCACCGACGATCTCGGCGACCTCGTTGACCGAGCTGGCGTCGTTGACCCGTTTGACGAGATAGGCCGTGGACTGCTCGGCGTCGGCGTAGCTGACCTTCTCTTTCGTCTTGCCGGTCGTCTTGAGCTGTTTGACCTCTACCTCCTGCAACTGCGAGGTGACAAGCCGTAGACCCCGCGCCGCGAGGGTCGGGTTGTCGGTGATGAGGGCGATTGCCATCGCCTTGACCCTGGCGAGCGCGAACTGCTTGCGGCTGGCGCTGCCGCGACGCTTGAGCAAGTTGCCGCCGACGGTTCCGTTCCAGGTCCGTGCGGCCGCTGCTTTCTCCTGCCGCTCCTTGTAGGCGGCCTTCCGCTCATCTTTCTTCTGCTCGGGAGTGAGCGGCTCGCGGCCCTCGGACTGAGCGCGCCATTCCTCGTCCCGCTTCTTCCTTTCCGCCTCCTCCTTCACGATTCGCTCGACCAGGCGCTCGGCCAGGTCGGCGGCGAACTCGGCGTCGGTGATGAATGCGACCGTCGAGGTCCATTCGCCGTGGTCGACTTCGTGCTCGACCAGGCAGCCGGCGGCGCGCGCCGCGTCGATCTCGGCTTCACCGAACCTCAGCGTCGGATTGTCGGTGTGGGTGTAGGGCCTCGCGGCCAGGTGGCGGTCGCCGAGGTCGCGGCGCTTCTTCTCGTCGGCGATGACGTCGCTGAGACGAACTGCGCCGGGGTCGATCATCGTCGGCTTGTCCTCGAAGCGCGCCTGGGCGACGGCCTCGAACAGGTCGCCGAAGTTGACGACGAACTCGCGGCCTTTGACCTTGCGGCGCTTCGCCAGCTCGCAGATGCACTCGGCGATCCGCGGCGAGACTTTGGCGATGCCGCGCAGGTCGCGCTCAGCCTCGACCGGGACGTGGCCCTCGGCGATGTAGACCTGGACTCCCTCGGGGAGTTTCAGCAGCCGGAGGTGCTGGCTGACCCAGGTATCGGAGACGTCCAGCTCCTCGGCGATCTTCTTGTTGGTGGTCAGGTTGAGCTCGGCGGCCAGCTCCGTGAGGCCGCGGGCGGTGTCGATTGGGTCGAGGTCCTCGCGGTGGAGGTTCTCGGCCAGCGCTGCCGCGCGAGCGTTGCCGTTCCTGCGAACGTGGACCGGCACCTTCTTGATGCCGGCCAGCTTCGCCGCCTCCAGGCGCCGGTGCCCGGCGATCACCGCGAACTTGCCACCCTCGATGGGCCGGACGGTGAGCGGCTGCACCACGTCGGTCTTGCCGAGGCTGCCGGCGAGCCGAGCGAGCGCGTCGGGGTCCATGTGGGTGCGAGGGTTGAAGCCCTCGACCACCTCGATCTTGTCGACCTCGAGTAGAGGGGTCGCTAGGTCACTCATGGGGTGCTCCTTTGTCCTTGCTTCCGCCCGATGCGGGAGCCGGTGCCCCCGCCCCCGCACGCGGAGCGTGCGACCATGCGGGGCGCCGGCTAAGCGAGGGCGGCCAGCTCGAAAGCCCGCTCAGTCGCCTCGCGGCTCATCGGGCAAGCGCCGAGTCGCTCGGCCTGTCGTCGGTAGTCGACGAGTAGCACCGCCAGCTCCACCTTGGACTCGAATCCCGACTCGACGAAGTAGCGACGACCGTGGCCGTCGCCCGGATAGTCGTAGACGAAGACCTCGCCCTCGATGCGGCGGCCGACCAGGACACGCGCCTCGTCGGAGACGGTGTAGTGGCCGAGGACATTGAGCTGCGCCGGATCGGACTGAACTGCGGTGGCGCTCATCGCGCACCTCCTGGGCTCGTTGACGGAAGACGTCGAGCCGTCGGGCAGCGGATCAGGCGGCGCGGAACCCGAGCGTCAGCGAGGGCGCGTCAGCGAGGCCCGCTCCGCGGGCCTTGTAGCGGCGCCGGCCGCTGCCAGGCTCAGGGCGACTTCCATCAGCGAGCCCAAGGCGGGTCAGCATCGGCACTTGCTGGGTACCCGCGAAGGAAGCTGACGCCGGAGGCATCACGCCGCCCGGACAGGCCGCCGAAGGAGGGGACTAGGCGCAGCTTCCAGAGTTGGGCAGTTTCCCCCCGGGGGGGCGATGATCTCTAGCGAGGGGATCCAGAGGCACCAGCGGTTTGCCTTTTGGGGCCGGAGTACCATCGGTGCATGGACGGGTGTCTCTACGATTTCGAGGGGCTCTTGGGTGAGGGTGGGATGGCCCGCGTCCATCTCGGCATCCATCGCGAGAGCGGCCGGGAAGCCGCGATCAAGGTGCCGAAGAACGGCCCGCTGGGGGCACCGCGATTTCTGCGCGAGATCGACGTCCTGCAGCGGCTCGACCATCCGCACGTAATGCCGATCTTGGAGATTGACCGGCGCCGCCGCTGGTACGCGATGCCGCTTGCCGACTACTCGCTGGCCGACCTGCACCAGCGCAACCCCTTCGACTGCGAGCAGCTGCGCGTGGCGCTCAGTTCGCTCACCGGCGCACTGATGCACAGCCACGCCTACGGCTTCGTTCATCGCGACGTCTCGCCGGTGAATCTGATGCGCCTGGGCAACGGACACTGGGTCCTCTCTGACTACGGCCTGGTGAAGGCAAGCGGCCTCGACGAGATCAAGACCTCGCCGAATGCCACCTTTGGGACCCCCCGTTTCTCGTCTCCCGAGGTCCATCTGAACCCGGCTGGCGCAACGGCGGCGGCCGATGCATGGTCGGTCGGGGCGTTGGCGTCCTGGTTTACCGGGATCGGGGTGATGGCGGGAGATGACTCCCAGTTCGGAGCGTTCTTCTCACCGCTGATCGACGGGACGATCAGGATCGACCCTGCCAGCCGCTGGACGATGGGGCAGATCGCCTCCCATCTGAACGCCAAACTGCCCGCGCCAGTTCGGGTTCCGGTTCTGGCAGCTACCGCTGCCCCGGATCAGTGCGTCCGTTGCGGCGCCCGAGCAGGACACGATGCTTCTTGCCGCTGCCTTGGCTGCGGCTTCATCGACTTCGACTGAGCCGCCTCGCGAGTCAAGAGTTGCGAACCCGGGTCGGTACACCGTCCACCCTCGATACCAAGGGATTGGTGTCAAGGCGGTCGGAGAGGCTGAACAGCCCATACGTGAGCCCGATCCCGTTCGCCGCCGCCATCCCAGCGGCACCGGGCGGGCCAAGACCGAGCAGTACCACCGCGGGAGCGGCGAACTTCAAGCTCTTCACGTACCTCCTTCCCCACTTCATGTTTTTGTCGTAGTTCCCGCAGAGATCCTCCAGCAGGGTCTCGAGGTTCGCCTCGTTCGGCACGTGGCTCGCGAGGATTTCCCGGACTTGATTTGCCGATTGCCCCGTCCTGACCACGGCGCCCACGGCCCACTTGTCGATTCCCGAACGTATCGTCAAGCTGTCGAACCCCTCGTCGGCGCTGAAGTCGACGGCGGCCTCGATTAGGCGCTCCGTCCCGACAAGAGCAAGGATCTTCGAGGCCGCACTCCTGAGCAAGCGCAGTGCGAATCTCACCCGCCTGCCGACCGACCGCGCGATTGTCTCCAGCGCCCCGAAACCGCCGATGGTGCTGATCAGGTCAGTTACGCCGAGCGTCAGGAGGCCAACGCAGCAGGGGCCGGCAACCGAGGTTCCGCTCTCCAACAGGCGGTCGATCGCCACGTCGGCCTTTTCGTCCGCATGCGGCGGCCACGGCGCCGAGCCGCGCATGACCTCGCCCTCGGGAAAGAGACCGTCGGCGTCTTCCAGCAGCGCCTGTACCGACTCCCATTCAGAGCGATCCGGGACCGCCAGCTCGACCAGCGACGGAACCGTGACGCCTCTGGAGCGGGCGCGCTCCTTCTCCTCCTCGGCCGCGTCGAGCACGTCCGCGGCGACTGCGGCGTCGATCGCCGCGGCGGCTGCCGCGACGGTCTCGTGGTCAGGGTCGCCACCCTCGCCAGACGGCTCCATGCCCTCACCGGACTCGAAGCCGTTGCCCGGAAGTCGTTCGGAGAGCGCACTCGTGAGTTCGTCCGATTTCCGGACGAGAGCCTCCAATGCCCTTTCCGAATCGCCCTCGAGATCCACCCGCAGGCGATCGTCGGACCCCTCGTAGAGCGCCCGCGCGGCGCTACGGTACTCACTCCAAAGCTGACGTACCTGTTGATCCAATTGGGCCTCTCGCTCCGCCTTGGCACCATTACTCGGCTAGAGCAAAACTAGTCAGAGCGATCAGCATAACTGTAAGCCGTCCAGCCAATGACGAAGCGGCGAGTCTTCTACGAAGATTCTCGATCTTCCCCGATTCGGCCATTGGCGGGGCGGCACATAGGAGCAGGTGCCCTTCGCTCGCTTCCAATGACGTAGAGGGCAACGGAGTTGTCCGACAAGCGCCGAGCTCCACCGCCAGGACTCGAAACTGGAATCGCCGGTTTTGGAGGCGGTGCATCGCCAGGCGCGAGCCAGTCAATGCACCACAAGCGTCGAACTTAGTACCCGCTTAGTACCCGCCGTCAGATCTCAGGAGGGACTCCTGTACGAAAAAAGCCCCGTAAGCGGGGCTTTCTCCTATAGCGGGGGCAGGATTCGAACCTGCGACCTTCGGGTTATGAGCCCGACGAGCTACCTGGCTGCTCCACCCCGCGGCGGTTTGGCCATGCTAGCAACGTGCGGGGGGTGGGCGGAAGTCGTTGCAGCAGCTATGCAGGCGCTCTTGCCGGGCGGCTCTCTTTAGAGTGCCGCGGGTGGCGGGGGAATCCCACAGGGTCGCGGTCGTCGACATCGGCTCCAACTCGACGCGGTTGCTGATCGCCGACGTCGCCGCGGGGCGGGTGTCGGAGGTCGAGCGGCAGAGCCGGGTGACGCGGCTCGGGCGCGGGGTCGACCTCTCGGGCCAGCTCGCCGCCGAGGCGATCGAGGCGGCCTGCGCGGCGATCGCCGACTACATGGCGATCTGCCGGGAGGCCGGCGTCGAGCGAATCGAGTCGATCGCCACCAGTGCCGTCCGCGACGCTTCCAACGGCGACGCCTTCGTCGCCGAGCTGCGCGAGCGCTTCGCGCTGGCGGCCCGCGTGCTCGACGGCGAGGAGGAGGCGCGGCTCACCTACGTGGGGGCGACCGCAGAGCACCCGCCGAGCGAGCCGACGCTTGTGGTCGACATCGGCGGCGGATCGACCGAGCTGATCGTCGGCACCGGCCAGGAGATTGCCTTCCACGCCTCGTTGCAGGCCGGCGTCGTGCGGCACACCGAGCGCCACATCTCCAGCGACCCGCCGACCGCACCGGAGCTGGAGGCGCTCGCCGCGGACGTGCGGACCCTCATAGAGGGCGCGGTCGCCGGCGAGCCAAGCGCCCGCGCCGGGGCCGCGATCGCCGTCGCCGGCACCCCGACCTCGCTGGCCTCGGTCGAAAAGGGCCTCGAGCCCTACGATCCCAAGCAAGTACACGGCCATACGCTCACCCTCACCTCGATCCAGTGGCTCCTCTCGCAATTGGCATCTGCCCCTTTGTCCAAGCGGGTCGAAATAGCCGGCCTGCACCCCGACAGGGCGCCAAACATCGTCGCCGGAGTGGTGATCCTGGTCGAGACGATGCGCGCCTTCGGCCTCGAACAGGTCGAGGTCTCCGAGCACGACATCCTCTACGGCACCGCAATCTCGGCTGTATCGGCTCTGGACCGCGGGTAACCCCGTATTCTCAATTTTGGGGTAATTCGTGATACCTCGCGGCCAGACGAGGCTGCTCTGGGACTACAGATGGGTCAAGAAAGGGGTCGAACCCATAAAACTTGGTAGGCTTCCCCTACTTGTTTTCTAGTAGTCGCGAAGGAGACAACTAGACGTAGCGGATAGGCAGGCACATAATCGGCACATCGGGAAAGAGGTGGGGATACCACCACAGACTCGATATGGGACTCAGGCGATTGCCGCACAATGGCGCCTCCCGCCGTCTGAGTCCACCGAATAAGAACTGGTCCCTGAAGACGTACCCCTGCCCGTCCTGAGGGACCACCTTGAATCGGCCGCCAGCGATGGCGGCCGGTTCTCGTCCGGGACCGAGTCGACCGGCGATCAGGCCAGGTTCGACTTGCGCGGGTAGACGACCTCGGGATCGGTGAGGACGTTGACCAGCGTCGGCCTGCCCGATTCGAAGGCCCGCTCCAGCGCCGGACGCAGCTCACCGGGCTCGCGCACCAGCGCCCCGTCGCAACCGAGCGTCTCGACCATCTGGTCATAGCGCGTCTCGGGCCGCAGCTCCGCCGCCACCGAGTAGCCGTAGAGGAACTTCATCGGGTGGTGCTCCAGAGCCCAAATGCCGTTGTTTCCCATCACGCCGACCACGGGGATCCCGTGCCGCGCCATCGTGTCGAACTCCATCCCCGCGAAGCCGAAGGCGCCGTCGCCAAGCAGCAGGCAGACCTGCCTGTCGGGGTGTGCGAGCTTCGCCCCGATCGCCTGGCCGGGCCCGGCGCCGAGGCAGCCGAACGGCCCCGGGTCCATCCAGCAGCCGGGCTGGTAGGTGTCGACGAAGCGGCCCGCGTAGGAGACGAAGTCGCCGCCATCGCCGACGACGATTGCGTCGCGCTCCAGCACTTCGCCGAGCTCCTTGTAGATGCGAACCGGATGCAGCGGCGAGCGGGTGTCGTTCAGCTCCTCCTGCTCGGCCGCGCGCCTCTCGTCCTCGATCTTGCGCAGCTCCGCCAGCCAGGGACCGGTGCGCCCTCCCCCGCCTCCGGCCGCCTCGCGGATCGCGGCCAGGCTGGCGGCGACGTCGCCGACCAGGTCGATCTGGGGGGCACGGTTGGCGCTCAGCGCGTTCGGCGCCGCATCGAGTCGGATCAGCTGCGCCTCCTCGGCGACGGAGGCCCCGAAGCCAAGCCGGAAGTCGAGGGGGACGCCGATCACCAGCGCCACGTCGGCGCCGCCGAGCCCAGCTCCGCGGGCACGGCTGAAGGCAAGCTCGTGGTCCGCGGGCAGGCAGCCGCGGCCGAGGCCGTTGAGGAAGACGGGGATCCCGAGCATCTCGGCGAGCGCCCTCAGCTCGTCCTCGCCCTGGCCCCAGTAGAGGCCGGTACCGGCCATGATCGCGGGGCGCTCGGCCGCGGCCAGCAGGGCAGCTGCCTCCTCGACCCCCTCCGCCGGCCGGACGTCGGCCTGCGGTGCGGCCGGCACCTCCGGGTCACCCTCGGTGAAGACGACGTCCAGCGGATAGTCGACGAAGGTCGGGCCGCTGGGGGCGGCGAGGGCGAGGTCGAGCGCGGCCGCGGTGCGGGCGGCGATCTGGCCGGGGTCCTTCACGGTCTCGGCCGACTTGACCAGCGGCGAGACGAAGGGCAGGTGGTCGATCTCCTGCAGCGAGCCCGAGCCCCAGCGCAGCTCCGGGGCCCTCCCGCCCAGGATGCAGACCGGCGAGCAGTTCGCCTGCGCGCCGGCGATCGCGCTGATCCCGTTCGTCACCCCCGGCCCGGCCGTCAGCGCCGCGACTCCGACACCCCGCGTCGCCTTGGCGAACCCCTCGGCCGCGAAGGCAGCGGTCTGCTCGTGGCGAACGTCGACGATCTCGATCCCCTCCGCCCTGCAGCCGTCGTATATAGAGAACAGGTGGCCCCCAGAAAGCGTGAAGAGGTGCGAGACCCCCCTGGACTTCAAGGCCTTCGCGACTATCCGCCCGCCATGCTCCATGGATTGAGCCTATATGTCGCTCCCGGCTACCATCGCCTTGCCCGGGTGGCGAAATTGGCAAAAGCGGCGCCCTTAAAAGGCGTTGCCCCACTGGGGGGCTTGCGGGTTCGAGTCCCGCCCCGGGCACTCATTCTTGGATTCATAAAGTCGCACTAAAAACTGTTGAGGTACCGCAACTACCCCGGTGCTACGGTGTCTCTGAATTAGAAGACAACGCCTTCCCTGGTTCTCTTGGAGGAAACGCTTGGAGGCTTCAGCTCTAACCCACGCCAGTCGCCGCGGACTTCTCGCCCGGCGTTCCCCACTTCTCAAGCTGCAGGGCGATGACCGCCTGATCGCGATGGCCCGCGCCGGCAACCCCGGTGCATTCGAGGCGATCGTCGACCGCTACCAGGGCCGCCTGCTCGGCTTCTGCCGCCAGATGCTCCGCTCGACCGAGGACGCCGAAGACGTCCTGCAGGAGGTCTTCGTCAACGCCTACCGGGCGATGCTCGCCGACGAGCGCGAGATCAACCTGCGCCCGTGGCTCTACCGGATCGCCCGCAACCGCTGCCTCAACCACCTGCGCAAGCCTACCGCCGACGCGCAGGAATCGATGGACATGGTGCCGGCGGTCGAGGCCTCCTCGACCGCAGAGAAGGTCCACAACCGCGAGGAGTTCCGCCAGCTCCTCACCGACGTCGGCAAGCTTCCCGAGACCCAGCGCTCGGCCCTGCTGCTGCGCGAGATGGATGCGATGTCCTACGAGGAGATCGCGCAGGCGATGGAGACCAGCGTGCCCTCGGTCAAGTCGCTGCTGGTGCGGGCGCGCATCTCGCTCGCCGAGGCGAGCCAGGCGCGCCAGTTGACCTGCGGCGAGGTCCGTATCGACCTCGCCGAGGCTGCCGAGGGGCTGCGCAAGCTCTCCGGTCCGGTCCGCCGCCACGTCCGCGACTGCGAGGAGTGCGCCGACTTCCGCTCCCAGCTCCGCTCCAACGACAAGGTGCTCGCCGCGCTGGTCCCGGTGGGACCGCTGATCGCACTCAAAGGCTTCATCCTCTCCAAGCTTGGCCTGGGAGGAGCAGGTGCCGGTGGCGCCGCGACCGCAACGGGAACCGGCGCCACCGGGGCCGGCGCAGTCGGCAGCGTCGGCGCCGCTCTCGGCGGCGGTAGCGCTGCCGGAGGCATCGGCGCCGTGGGCAGCGCGATCGGTACGAAGGCCGTGGCCGGCGTCGTCACCGCAGCCGTGATCACCGCCGGTGCGGTCGAGGTCAAGCATCAGACCGAGCCGACGCCGGTGAGCAGCGCGCCGGCGAAGATCTCGCGTGTCCAGCCAGGCCCGAAGACAGCTGTCGCGCCCGCCCACACCGCGGCGATCGCCACCGACAGTCCGCCGGCCGCAGTGCCCGCCCCCGAACCGGCCCCGGCCCCCGAGGCGGAAACCGTGACAACCGAAGCGGGGGCAACCACGGCACCCGCCGAGGAAGGCGTGCCGGGCGGCAGCGGCGGCGGGGAAGCCGAGGCGGAGGACACGACGAAAACCTCGACCGGGATCGACGGAGCGGCACCCTCCACGGGCGCCGGAGCACCGGCCGGCGGCGGCACCGTCGTGGTGACGGTGGGCGCCACCAGCCCCGAACCGGCTCCTGCGCCACCGGCCGAAAGCACGCCTCCGCCGCCGCCTCCTCCGGCCGAAAGCACGCCGCCCCCGGCCGAATCGACACCGCCCGCCGCCTCCCAGGTCGCCCCAGAAGAGGAATAGCGGCGCCTCAGCCGGCCGAGTGGGACTCCCCCGGGGCGAGGATCACGACCTGCGAGGAGGTCTTCGCCTCGACCTCTGACTTGAAGGCCTGGGCGTCGGTCGCGATCGGGGGGAAGGTGTCGTAGTGCATCGGGATCACCGTGCCGGCACCGACGAACTCGGCCGCGAGGGCCCCGTCGTGGCGGTCCATCGTGTAGTGGCCGCCGATCGGCAGCAGCGCGACGTCAACCGGGTTGCGTTCTGCGATCAGCTTCATGTCGCCGAAGAGGCAGGTGTCGCCGGCGTGGTAGACGGTGACGCCGCCGATCTCGATCAGTAGGCCGGCCGGCGTCCCGGTGACCGTGCCCGGAGTGGGGCTGTAGGGGGCGTCTGCGGAGCCGGCGATCGTGCTCGTGTGCCAGGCCGGGACCAGCTTCACCCAGCCCCAGTCGAAGCGGACGGTGCCGCCGAGGTTCGGGTCGTGGACCTTCTCCACGCCCTGCTCTTCGAGCCAGTTGGCGACCTCGACGATCGCTATGCACTCGGCGCCGGTGCGGGTGGCGACGCCGACCGCGTCGGCGATGTGGTCGGCGTGGCCGTGTGAGACGACGACGTGGGTCGGCTCGACGTCATCGGCACTTGCCACCGCCGCCGGATTGTTGGGCTTGAGGAAGGGGTCGACCAGGACCCTGATGTCTCCCTCGCTCAGCTCGAAGCACGAATGGCCGTGAAATCGGATCTCCATCTCTCAACGCTCCCCTTCCTGGTTCTCGGTTTCGGTCATCTCCTCACGCAGTGCCCAGCCGACTGCGACCCCGACCATCATCCCCATCCTCGCCTCCTCGGCGAGGAGCGAGCGCACCGCGGCGACGCGCTCGTCGGGGTCCGGCACGGTCGCGGCCCGCAGCGACTCGGCCTCGTGGGACTCGCCGAACCAGCCTCCCTCGGCGAGGGCCGCTGCGAGGACCTTCTGCAGCTGTGGCGCGGCGCGCGCGACGATGCGCTCCGCCTCGGCGAAGCGCTCGGCGTCAACCAGCCGCTCGATCGCGGCGTCCAGCTGCTTCTCGTCGGGGGGCACGGCGAGGAGCCTAGCCGCCCTGGCTCCGCCTACTCTCGGAGCGCGGATGCGGCGAGGCCGGCGAGGCCGCCGACAGCACCGCCGACGAGGCCGGCAAAGGGATCGGCGGTGGACTCGAAGACCGGCAGGGCCAGGAGGACCGCGGCGGCGACCAGAACCCCGACCCCGTCGTAGTCGGCGTCGATCGCGTCGTGGGTCTCGGCCCGCCGGATCGCAAACCAGGCGGCCAGCGCACCGAGCGCCATGCCGTTGCCGCCGGCGATCACCTCGGCGTCGCCAGTGGCGTTGGCGATGCCGGCCGCGGCGAGCATCCCCAGCGACCCGCAGGCGATCAGCAGGAGGGCCGTGGCGGGAGTGCCCAGCCGGCGCTCGAGGCTGGTCGCGAAGATCGCCAGGCCGACGGCGACGACGAAGAGGTAGCCGACGTCGACGTAGGCGAAGGGCGCGGTGAGGAAGCGCCACCACTGGTCCTCGAACGGGACGATCAGGCCGCCGAAGGTGGCGATCGGGTCCCCCGTCAGCTTCTGCACCAGCAGCATCGCGGCGGGACCGAGGATCGCCGCCGCCGTGGCGTAGGGGCGGAACGGGCGCGGCGGGCGGTCGGGCCGTTTGCGGCGGCGAAGCTTGGGGCGGGCGCGGCGCCGAGGCTTGGGCTCAAGCCCATCCCCGCGACGTTCCAGCTTCGGCGCGCGCTTGCGCAGGCGGGCGCCGCAGTAGGGGCACTCGGTTACGTAGGGACTGACCTCCGAACCGCAGTTCTTGCAGACGACGCTGAGCTCAGTCTCGCTCATGGTCATCCGAGGATAACCGCCCGCTGGAAACCGCTTGAGGACAGGCCGCAGTGACATACTGGGGCTGCACCCGTCTTCCAGTGGATCCTAGGAGGAAACAAGCGTGGAGTTGAAGAGCCTGACCGAGCAGAAATCGCTGCTGGCGACCCTTGCCCCCGGCAAACGAGCGCGCCTGAGGCGCCTGCTATTCGAGTTCGGACCGGGCAACGGCACCTTGATGCTGCTGCCAATCGACCAGGGCATCGAGCACGGCCCACGTGACTTCTTCCCCAACCCGGCGTCGAAGGACCCCGACTACCAGTTCCGGCTCGCCGCCGAGGCCGGGTACTCGGCCCTCGCCTGCCAGATCGGCATGGCGACCAAGTACTACCCCGACTACGCCGGCCAGGTGCCGCTGATCCTCAAGGTCAACGGCAAGACCGACATCCCCTCCTCCGCGCACGCCTTCTCCTCCTGCAACGCCAGCGTCGAGGACGCGGTGCGACTTGGCGCCGACGCGGTCGGCTACACGCTCTACGTCGGCTCGCCGCGCCAGGACGAGGACCTCGCCCAGCTGCGCCAGGTGCGCGAGGACTGCGACCGCTTCGGGATGCCGCTGATCGTCTGGTCCTACCCGCGCGGCGAAGCGGTCGACGCGAAGGGCAGCGCCAACTCCTTCTACGCGATCGACTACGCAGCGCGGATGGCGATGGAGATGGGCGCCGACGTGGTCAAGCTCAACATGCCGAAGATCAACCCCGAGAAGGACAAGGACGCGCCGGCCCCCTACAACGAGATGCAGGTCGACGAGGCCGAGGCGATCCGCCAGTGCGTCGAGTCCGCCGGCCGCTCGCTGGTCGTGCTCTCGGGCGGCTCGAAGGTCGACGACGAGACCGTGCTGACCAACACCCGCGAGGTGATGGAGGCGGGCGGCTCGGGCGTGATCTTCGGCCGCAACGTCTGGCAGCGCGAGTGGAACGACGCGCTCGAGATAATCGCCCAGATCAAGGAGACACTTCTGTCATCTGTGAGGCGCATCCCGTAGGCGCCTGCAAGCCGGCGCCTTTCATGAATAGGGGATCGCTTGGCAGCTTGCTCTTGCTGGCTGTCGTCGCGCTGCTCATCCTGAGACCCTGGGAGAGCAGCGAGGGAGGCGAAGGCCCAGCGGCGGCTGTCGCCTTCGTGACGCGGGTGGTCGACGGCGACACGGTCGAGGCACGGATCGACGGGAAGATCGAGGACGTTCGCTACATCGGCGTCGACACGCCCGAGACGGTCAAGCCCGGGACGCCGGTGCAGTGCTTCGGACCGCGCGCCTCGGCCTTCAACCACCGCCTGATCGAGGGCCGACAGGTGCGGCTGGTCTTCGGCGCCGAGCGCCGTGACACCTACGGGAGGCTGCTCGCCTACGTGTATCTGGGGCGCCGGTTCGTCAACGCGAGCCTGGTCCGGCGGGGGCTGGCGCGCACCCTGACGATCCCGCCCAACGACCGCTTCGCGCCGCTGCTGCGAAGGCTCGAGCTGAGCGCCGCACGGGCGGGACGGGGGCTCTGGGGCGACTGCGCGCCGTGACCGTCGTGACGAATCGCACAGTTCCTGCCCCTGCAAGCGCTCATTCGCCTTTGCTACGGTCCCCCGCGGCCCTGGGCCACCCGACTATGCGCATGCGTCAGAGCATCTCCCAGTTCGAGACGGCCTTCGAGCAGGAGACATCACTCGAGCGTCGCCGCCGCGAGCAGCTTCGCCGGCGAGCCGCCAACCGTTCGCGGGCGCGGCGGATCACCCGCAGCGAGCAGGAGAGCAAGGTGCGCTTCAGCGTCCTCGCCGTCTGCCTCACGGTGACCGTGGTCGTCGTAGTCGTATCCATGTTCGAGGCGCTCGCCTTTCTGATGGCGTAGCGCTCTGCGCCCGACCCTCTCGGTTGAATAGACTCGCGCGCCGATGGCAAGACGTTCGCTGAAGCCACAGCTAAATCAGATCCGCGCCTGGGTGCGCCAGGGTCGGACCGACGCCTGGATCGCCCACCAGCTCGAAGTCAGCGCCTCCGAGCTACGCGAGTTCCGCAAACAGCACGGCTTCACGCCCGATGAGGAGGATTCCGCCGCGGGCGAGATCGACCTGCGCGACGAGATCGAGGCCGAGATCGAGGCCGCGGCTGCCGAGGAACCCGAAGAGGAAGACGAAGACGAGCCCGAGTCCGAAGCCGACGAGGACGGCGAGGAGAAGGAGCGCTCAGGAGACGCGGGCGGGGACAGGCCGAAACGCAGGCGCCGCCGAGGCCGCCGCGGAGGCCGCGGGCGACGCAAAGACCTCGAGGCAAGCTTCGACCACGGCGAGACCGACGGCTACGGCCTTTGGCTCGACCCGGCGGTCAAAGACAACCCCGTGTATGCCGAGCACTGGGCCGGCAAGCGGGAGGTCACGGTGCGGATCGACGCCGATCAGATCGTGATTCGGCGTGCTGGCGAGGCGCCTGAGCCCGGCAGTTCGGGCGATTCCGCCGACTCAGACGACTAGAGAGCCAAGCTTCGCGAACCGGCACGGCCCGCGGGTCCTGTCGCTGCAGGGGACCCACCGCCCCTTCCGGTCGCTAAAGCGTCCTCAGGGGCGGTTCCCCCTACAGCGCCACCCGCGGGAGGAGCGTCGGGAGGGCTACTGAGCCTGAGGGGTATCGGGAATCTGGCGGAGCGGGGCGTTGGCTGGGCCGCACGCCTTCGGGTTTAGCTTGCCGTGGAGTCTCCAGACGGTGACTTCGCCGTTGCGCTGGATTGGGGTGGCTGCTTTGTCTTCGCGGAGCCAGCGGGGCTCTGGGGAGGGAATTGGGGCGTCGGGGTGGAGGAAGTTGAGGAAGGGGCTGGTGATCAAGTAGTCGAGGTCGGCTTCGTTGACGGCGGTGCGGAAGGCCGCGCAGGTGGGGATCGCGTTGAAGGCGGCGTGGGGGCCCTTTTCGCCCAGGTAGACGACGTGGTTGGAGAGGTCGGTGCCGTAGAAACCGTATTGGAGGAAGCCGGCGGTGGTGCCGGCGAGGCCGATGCGAGTGTCCTCGCGGTCTCGGGACCACTGGTAGGCGGCGTCGAGGCCCAGGCCGGGGATTTCCGAGCCCGCGGCGAAGCGGTCGCGGAGGTAGTCGCGCTGGATTGGATAGCCGATCGCGGCGATCAGCAAGACAAGGACTGCGAAGCCTGTGATCACCAGGGACAGGCGGGGTCGGCCCGCGGGTCCTGTCGCTGCAGGGGACCCACCGCCCCTTCCGGTCGCTAAAGCGTCCTCAGGGGCGGTCCCCCCTACAGCGCCACCCGCGGGAGGAATCGGTCTGGCTATCGAACCGCCACGGCTGAGCCAGAGGAGTGCTGCTGGAACGACGACTACTAGAAATGCCAGCGTGACTCCGAAGACGCGGGCTGGGTCGCGGAGGACGGCGTCGGTGCGGTTGGTGATGACCAGAACGGCGAGCAAGAAGCCCAGCAGGGTCCATTCGCGCCAGCCGTCTAGGCGCCGGAAGGCTAGGGGCAGGAGGCTCAAGCCGAGGAGGATGGCTGGGACGGCGTAGCGGATGTTGATGCCGAAGCCGACCGGGGCGCCCTCGGCACCGGCGGCGCTGAGGGGGGTGAACAGGTAGGCCAGTAGACCGAAGAGGGCGACGGCTCCCATCCAGCGCAGGACCCGATCGTGGCCACGGAGAAGCACCAGCAGGCCACCGGCAACAGCTGCTGCGATTACAACCGGCCAGAGGGCACCGAAAGCCTGGTCCAGGCCGGGGCCGAAGTACTCCCGCCAGACGCCCGTATCCGTCGCGTAATGCACGATGCTGAAGTCCGGTCGCCCCTCCTGCAGCCGCTCGGGGTGAGGGAGCGAAATCGGCCCAATGCTTGTTGCCTGTGGAAGCGGATTTCCCGCCACGATCAGGTTGCGCAGGTACCAGTAGCCGCCGCCCAGGAAGGCGGGAATCAGCCACCAGCCTGCTGCAGCCCAGCGCTTCCCCGCTGGGGACAACACAAGCACCGCAAGCGTCAGAGCCGCAGCCATAGCTACCGCAGTCGACTTTGTGCCCACGGCCAACCCCACGGCCAACCCTGCGGCTGCTACTGCCCAACCCACGCCAGTAGACGCATCTCCCGCGGGTGGCGTGGGGGGAGGGGGGTCGAGGACGGACCGTGGCCCGCCCGCAGTGCCCCCCTCCCCCCGCGACAGGACCCGCGGGCCGCTACGTGTCCAGGCAGTGATCAAGATCGCGACGGCAGCTAGGAGGAGCGCGGCAGCTACGAGGTCGTTCTTGGCCGCTCCGGGCTCGCGAACGACGAGCGTGTGGCACTCAAGGACGATCGCCGCTGCCACAACCGTCAGGTGCCCCCGCCCATACGGCCGGCCGATGCACCATGCGGCTAGGAAGCTGATCGCAAGGAAGCCGAAGTTCAAAAACAAGGACAGCGTGTCCCTTTGCGTCAGCAGGATCCCCTCGGCGTGCAGAAGCTCCGAGTTCAGGGGATAGAGCCAGTTGGTGAAGACCGTCTCGGTGTAGTGGAGGCCCGTCGTGGAGTGGCTTTTGGCCATGTCCACCGCGAACGGCATGTGGTACCAGAGGGAGTCGAAGTTGAAGATCCCCCGGTCCAGCGCATCCTTGGTCGTGAGCCCCCAATGCGCAAAGACGACCGCAATGACCCCGACGGTCACGACCCAAGCGAGCAAAGACGCCCCTCCGGCGGGTGGCGTCGTAGGGGGGACCGCCCCTGAGGACGCTTTAGCGACCGGAAGGGGCGGTGGGTCCCCTGCGGCGACAGGACCCGCCGGCCGGAGCGTCCACGCGAGGCCCGCCAGCAGAATCGACGAGCCGACGAGGGTCCAGGCGTAGAGGAGCCCGACCGTGCCGAGGATCTCACCGAGCCAGACGAGCAGGGCAATCGCCACGACGCTCTCGACAAGCCGCGCCGGCGCCCCGTCCCAAGCCGGAAGCAGACGCTGCCGCAAACGGAAAGCCGTGAACCCCAGCGACAGGCCGACAGCCGCCAGGCTGAGGATTCCGAGGATGTAGGTGCCGGCGCTAACCACCGGATGCCCTGCTGAGGACGGCTAGAGGCCGTGGACGACGATCGGGGTCTCGCCGGGGGCGACCATGCCCTGGGCGCGTGCCTTGCCGTTGAGGTAGATCGGGTCGTCGGCGTGCTGGACCTGCCAGTGCAGGCGGGTGTTTTCGTCCTGCACCTCGTGCAGCTTGGCTTTGGCGGCCGTCGTCGCCGTGTAGGTCTTGACGAAGTCGATCACCGGGTTGAGGTAGGAGTAGAGGACGGCCGCGAGCACCAGGGTCAGCGCGACCCGGCCGACACGGTCCCAGTGGACGCGACTCGCGCCGCGCCGCGCCGCAGGACGGCGAGCGGCTGGGCGGCGCCTGGGCGGCGCGGCGGACCTTCTCCTCGCCTGCGCGCGCGCTGCCATGCCCGCTGCTACGCGGTCGGGGCCCGCATTCCTTCATGGTGCCCGACCTACGCTGAGCGCTGGTGGAACGCTTGCAGGCCGGGAAACACAGCCGCGCCGCCCAGTTCCTCCTCGATGCGGAGCAGGCGGTTGTACTTGGCAACCCGGTCAGAGCGCGAGGGGGCGCCGGTCTTGATCTGGCCGGCGCCGGTGGCGACGGCCAAGTCGGCGATCGTCGTGTCCTCGGTCTCGCCCGAGCGGTGGGAGATCACCGCGGTGTAGCCGGCATCGCGGGCGATGCGAATCGCCTCCAAGGTCTCGGTGAGGGTGCCGATCTGATTGACCTTGACCAGGATCGAGTTGCCGACGCCGGCATCGATCCCCCGCCGCAGGCGCTCCGGATTGGTGACGAAGAGGTCGTCGCCGACCAGCTGGACCCGCTCCCCCAGCTTCTCGGTCAAGAGCTTCCAGCCGTCCCAGTCCTCCTCGTCCATGCCGTCCTCGATCGAGAGGATCGGGTAGCGCGAGCAGGCGTCCTCCCAGTAGGACGCCATCTCCTCCGGCGAGAGCGAGCGACCCTCGTGCTCGAGCACGTAGGCGCCGCTCTCGAAGACCTCGCTGGTGGCCGGGTCGAGGGCTATGAAGACGTCTGTGCCCGGCGTGTAGCCGGCCGCCTCTACGCCGGCCAGCACGGCCTGCAGAGCCGCCTCGTTGGACTCGAGGTTCGGCGCGAAGCCGCCCTCGTCGCCAACCGCGGTCGAGTGGCCGCTCGCCGCGAGGCTCTTCTTCAGCGCGTGGAAGACCTCGGTGCCCACCCGCAAGCACTCCGAGAAGCTCGCCGCTCCGGCGGGAACGACCATGAACTCCTGGAAGTCGACCGAGTTGTCGGCGTGGGCCCCGCCGTTGAGGACGTTCATCATCGGTACCGGCAGCACGGTCGGCTCATCGCCGCCGTAAAGCCTGGCCAGGTAGCGAAAGAGGGGTTCGCCGTTGACCATGGCGGCGGCCTTGGCCGCTGCCAGAGAGACGCCTAGGATCGCGTTGGCGCCGAGCCTGCCCTTGTTCGCGGTTCCGTCGAGCTCGATCATCCTCGCGTCGAGCCCAGCCTGGTCGCTCGCATCGAGTCCCTTCAGCGTCTCTGCGATCTCACCGTTGACGTTGGCGACCGCGCGCGAGACGCCCTTGCCGGCCCAGGCGTCGCCGCCATCACGCAGCTCGACCGCCTCGAACTCGCCGGTGGAGGCGCCGGAGGGCACCGCGGCCAAGCCGCGGGCGCCCGACTCGAGCGCGACTTCGACCTCGACGGTGGGGTTGCCCCGAGAGTCGAGAACCTGACGGGCGTGAATGGAAGAGATGCCACTCATTCGACCAGCCGCGTTCAGCCCGGCGGGCGCTATTCGCCTTCAGGCGCAGCTTCCGGGGCGCCTTCAGGGGCGACCCCGGCGGGGAGTTCGGTGGCCCCGGGCGCGGCTGCCGATTCGAGCTTCGACGGGCGGGGCCGCTGGGCGAGCTGCTGCCCTTCGGGGGTCAGCACGCTCACCGATCCGGGCTGGGCCGGTTTGATCGGGGTGATCAACGCCGGACAGGCTTCGGGCGGTTCCGACGGGTCGGCTTCGAAGCAGGCGGGGTTGGCTTCGGTCGGCCGGCCGTCGCTCTCGTAGTTGGCACAGCGGGAGATCAGAACCTCCGCCGTGCAGAACGTGCGCGAGATCCATCTGCTGTTGTAGCTGCGCAGGAAGGCGGCGAAGTCCTGCTGGGCCATCTGTTCGGCCAGCTGACTGCGGATCTGCGATTCGGTTTCTTCGAGCCCCTGGACTTTCTCGGGCGTGATCTTCGCCACTTCGAAGACCACGAAGCCGCGGTCTTCTTTCAGCGGTCCTTCGATCTCGCCCTGCTCGGCGCCGAAGACCTCGGCGTTCAGGGGTTCCGCCACGCCACCCTCGGAGAGGCCCGTCTGGAGCCCGCCTTTGTTTTTCGTCGCCGGGTCCGTCGAGTACTTCTTCGCGACCTTTTCCCAGCTCTCGATCGAGTCGTCCTTTTCGAGCTCCGCCTTGGCTTCCTCGACCTTCGACTCGTCCTGGTTGACGACGATCCGGATGTCGCGGCTTTCGGGGGTCGTGAACTGGCTCGCCTTCGCCGCTTCGTAGAAGTCCTCGATTTCGCTGCTGCTGGGAGCCGGCGCGTCTTCCTGGATCGCGCTCTGGATTTTCCCGCTGAGGATCTGGAGGGTCACCCTCCGGTCGACGTCCTCTTTCGTGTAGCGGGATTCTTTGAGAAATTCCTGGTACTGCTTTTCCGTCTGGAAAGACTGTTCTTTGAGTTTCTCCAGTTCGGCGGAGACTTCCTGCGGCGTGACCGTGAAGTCCATTTCCGCCGCCTCGCCCTGGATCCAGATCGAGTCGAGCAGTTCGCCGAGCGCGGTTTCCTTGAGGCCGTCGTACTGTTCGTCGCCCGGTTTGGGGACGGGGCTGATCTGCGCCGCGGCCGCGGCCTGGACGACGGCGCGCCGGAATTCCTCGTCGGTGATCGTGCCGATGTCGTCGGGAACGTCCTCGACCAGGGCCACGGCCCCGGAGGGGATGCTGGGATCGCCAATCCCGTCGGCGATCGCGATGCCGGCGAAGAGAAGAGCCAAGAGGGCCGCGAAACCGACCAGGAGGAGACGTTTCTGCCCCGCCGCTTTCCTCTGCCGCTGATTCGACGCCACCGAGCGGGCAGCATAGATCAAATGCCAGCGCCCAAGCGGCGCCGCGTCAGGTTGCGGGGCTCGGCGCGGCTTCCGGCTCCTGGGCCTGCCTTGCATCGCGTATCGCCGCGGCCATCGCAAGGACCGCGGCAAGCCTCGCCTCCGGCTCGTCGGGAACCCGCACCGCAGCCGTTTTCTCGCGCCACTCATACAGGGCTCCCTCGACCTTCTCGGCGAGGACCGCAGCCCCGTCGGAGTCGAGCTCGACCCCGGTCACGCTGAGGCGCCCGCCACGGAACTCGACGCTGCGCGCCCCGGCCAGGCCCAGTTCGATCCGGGCCCGCTGCAGCGCCAGCAGGTTCTCGGCCTCGGGCGGGGGCGGCCCGAAGCGGTCGTCGAGCTCGTCGCGGATCGCCCGCAGCTCACCGGGCTCGCGGGCCGCGGCGATGCGTCGGTGGACGTCGATCTTGGCCGCCTCGAAGGGAACGAAAGCAGCCGGCAGGAACGCGTCGACCGCGACGTCGAGCCGGACCGGCTCCGGCGCCTCCTCCTCCCCGGCCGCCTCGCGCGCGGCGCCGACCGCCTCGTCGATCATCTGGCAGTAGAGCTCGAAGCCGACCGCGGCGACGTGCCCGGACTGCTCCTCGCCGAGCAGGTCGCCGGCGCCGCGGATGTCGAGGTCGCGCATCGCGATCTTGAAGCCGGAGCCGAGCTCGGTGTGGTCGGCGAGGGTGGAGAGCCTCGCCGCCGCCTCCTCGCTCAGGGCCTCGGCGGAGGGGTAGAGCAGATAGGCGAAGGCGCGCTCGCGGGAGCGGCCCACGCGGCCGCGGATCTGGTAGGCCTGGGCGAGGCCGAGCTGGTCGGCGCGCTCGACGATCAGCGTGTTGGCGCTGGGGATGTCGAGCCCCGACTCGATGATCGTCGTCGTCACCAGGCAATCGGCGTCGCCGCGCAGGAAACCGAGCATCGTCTCCTCCAGCTGCGTCTCGTCCATCTGCCCGTGCGCTTCGGCGAAGCGGGCCTTCGGCACCAGGCCGCGCAGGCGCTCGACCGTCTCCGGCAGCGAGTCGATCCGGTTGTGCAGGAAGAAGGCCTGGCCGCCGCGCTCCCGCTCGCGCTCGATCGAGTGCCGCACGAGATCCTCGTCGTAGGGGCCGACGTAGGTACGGACCGGGCGGCGGCCCTCCGGCGGCGTCTCGATCGTCGAGATGTCGCGCAGTCCGGCGAGGCTCATCTGCAGCGTGCGCGGGATCGGCGTCGCCGAGAGCGAGAGGACGTCGACCTTCAGCTTCAGCTGGCGCAACAGCTCCTTCTGCTTGACCCCGAAGCGCTGCTCCTCGTCGACGATGACGAGGCCGAGGTCCTTGGCCCGCACGTCGCGCGAGAGCAGGCGGTGGGTGCCGATCAGAACGTCGACCTTGCCCGCCTCGAAGTCGGCCAGAACAGCCTTGACCTCGGCCGGCTTGCGCAGGCGCGAGATCCCCTCGACGACGAAAGGCAGGTCGGCGAGGCGCTCGCGGAAGGTGCCGAAATGCTGCTGGGCGAGGATCGTCGTCGGCACCAGCATCATCACCTGCTTGCCGTCGGCGGCGGCCTTGACCGCGGCCCGCAGCGCCACCTCGGTCTTGCCGAAGCCGACGTCGCCGCAGACGAGCCGGTCCATCGGTTGCTCGGCCTCCATGTCTCCCTTGACCGCCTCGATCGCTTCCACCTGGTCGGCGGTCTCGCGGTAGGGAAAGGCAGCCTCCATCGTCATCTGCCACTCGCCGTCGGCGCCGAAAGCGTGACCCTTGCGGGTCCGTCGCTCCGCATACAGGTTGAGCAGCTCGCCAGCCAGAGCGCCGGCGGCCTTGCGCGCCCGCGCCTTCATGTTCTGCCAGCGCTTGCCGCCGAGGGCGGAGAGCGAGGGTTCGCCGCCGGCGCCGACGTAGCGACTCAGCTTCGCCAGCTGGTCGGTGGGGACGTAGACGCGGTCCTCGCCCTTGTATTCGAGGTAGAGGTAGTCGCGGGTGACGCCGCCGACCTCGCGCGTCTCGAAGCCGGCGAAGCGGGCGACGCCGTGGTCCTCGTGGACGACGTAGTCGCCGACCCGCAGGTCGCTGAAGGCGAGGCGGGTGCGGCCGGCGCCGGGAGCGCGGGCTTCGGCGCGGCGACGGCGGTGGACGAGGCGGCGGAAGGGGTAGACGGCGAGCCGCAGCTCGGGGCTGACGAAGCCCTCGCGCATGCGCGCCTCGGCGAAGGTCAGCCCGGGATTGGGCGAGAGGCGGCCGCCCTCAAGCAGGGCGGCGTCGAGCCGGTCGAGCCCGTAGCGCGCCCGCTCCGCCTCGCCGCGATCGTCGAAGGCGACCACCGTGCGGTAGCCGGAGCGCACCTGCTTCTCCAGCTCGGCCTCGGCCTCCTTGACGCTGCGGGCCGGCGACTCGGCCCGGGCCGCACGGAAAGCGTCCTCGTCGTCGCTGCCGGCAGCGGTAAAAGAAAGTGCGGCGCGCTCGGCGAGGGGCGCAGCGACGTCGACGTAGAGGTGCCGGGCATCCTCGGCGTGCATCGCCGTCGTCGCGTCCTCCCAGTGGTCGCGCAGCGCCGGCTCGATCTCCCCGGCCGCGGCGAGGAGCACCGCCGCGGAGCCGGGCACCAGGGCCAGGGGCGGGCCGAAACGCTCCAAGGGAAGGACCTCGGCCAGACTCGGCGCCTCCCGGCCCTCCTCCTCCGCCTCCATCGCGGCCAGCTCCGCAAGCTCGCGATGCTCCGCATCGAGCTCGGCGGCGGGGGCCAGCTCGACCCGCTCGGCGTCGCCCAGGGAGCGCTGGGTGAAGGTCGAGAACCAGCGCATCGACTCGACCTCGTCGCCGAAGAGCTCGATCCGCACGGCGCGCTCGACGGTGGCGCCGAAGGCGTCGAGGATGCCGCCGCGGACGGCGAACTGACCGCGCTCCTCCACCTGCTCGACGCGTTCGTAGCCGGCGGCGGCGAGGTCGCGGGCGACACCGCCGAGGTCGATCTCCTCGCCCTGGGCGATCGCGAACCCGGCCGGCCGCAGGGCGGCGTCGGGGACGGCCTCGGCCAGAGCGGTGGCGCTGGCGACGACGACCGCGTCCTCCTCCTTCCCCAGGGCGTCGAGCGCGTCGATCCGCAGCCCGACCAGGTGCGGCGGCGGCGTCACGTGCGAAGCGAAGCCGGTGCCGCGCGAGGGGTAGAGGCGGACCCGGCGCGGGGCCAGATATGCGCGCAGGTCGGCGGCGAGGTCGCGGGCGGAGCGGTCGTCCGCGGCGACCAAAAGCGCCGGGCTGCCGGCGAGGCCGCGATCGTCCTCGAGCAGGGCCGCGAGCAACAGCGGCCTCAGCATCGCCGAGACCGGCACCTCGACCTTCTCCCCACCCGCGACGGCGTCGCGCACGCGGCCGCTGAGAGCGTGCACGCGCTCGTTCTCGGCGGCTATCTCGATCAGGGGCCTGAGAGACATCGGGGTCCTGGAGATTGTCAGGCAAGGACGCAGGGAGCGAAGCGTGCTCTGCACGTGAGCGACCGAGGACGCAGCATGACGATCTCCAGGACCCCGATTAGGCCTGGAGGGCCGACTCGGCGAAAGGAGCCAATACGTCGCGGGCGAAGGCGCGCAGGGCCTCGTCGTCGTGCGGGTCCGGGTCGCGCGGCGGCAGGGCTATGTAGGTGAGGAAGAGGCGGGCGAGGAGGTCGGCGACCCGTCGCGCGGTGCGGGTCGGCGCGGCCGGGTGCTCGCCGAGGATCGTGCGAGCGATGAACTCCGAGCCCATCTCGAGGAGGAGCGAGTCGTTGGCGGCGACGGTCGCGGTCACCGAGCCGGGGTCGGAATGGGCGAGGTGCTCGAGCATCGGGTGGTCGCGGGCGAAGCGCATCGCCGCGACGAACCCGCCCGCGAGACGGTCGGCGGGCTCGACCTCGCCGTCCAGACCGGCGGCGACAGCGGCGAGGAAGCGCCTTCCCTCGCGCACCACCAGTGCCTCGACCAGATCGTCGCGGCGGGCGAAGCGACGGTAGACCGTCATCCGCCCGAGCCCCACCCGGCGCACGACCTGCTCGACGGTGAGGCGCTCGAGACCGACCTGGGCGGCCTCCTCGAGCGCCGCGTCGAGGATGCGCGTGCGGGTCGGGTCCTCATCCCCGGCCGGGATGTCGCGCGCGGCGATCGCGCGGTCGAGGAGAGTTGCGAGCTGGGCCTCCACGACCTAGGCGAGACTGGCGACGCGAACCGGCTGCGCCGACGCCGGCTCGGCGGCGGCGCGCGCCTCTGCCATCACCCGGCAGGGTGGGACGCCAAAGGCCCAGCGCAGCGACCGGGAAACCGTGCGCAGATAGGGCTCGACCGCCAGCCGTTGAAAGCGGGGCGAGTGGTCGAAGCCGGCCAACTGCCTCGCCCACTCGGGCATCACACTCATCCCCGCGTGCACGTCGAAGCGGTTGATCTGCCTTGCGAGCGACGCCGGCCCCTTGGCGCCGAGCGGCGACTCGAGCAGGAACTCGAAGAACTGACGGGTCTGCTCGTTGACCGCCAGTTGGGGACGCATCGCCTCGATGTATTCCTCCAGATCGGCCGCCGTGACCGGGATCTCGCCGGCCCCGCCCTTGCGCCCGATGATCGCCTGCTCGGCCAGGTAGCGGTCCCGCTCACTCGGATCGAGTGGCCGGTTGTAGCGCTCGAAGATCCGCATCACCCCCCAGGGAATGCAGGTGTGCACCCAGCCGATCAGGGTCGGGTCCATGGCCCGGTAGGGAGTCCCATCGGGACGCACTCCCTCAACGCGCTCGTGCATGCGGCGCACCCGAGCGATCAGCGCCTCGGCGGCCTCGGTGTTGCCGAACGTCGTCGCAAACACATAGCCGGCGGTGTTGCGGGCGCGCTCGAAGGGCTTGGTCCGGTAGTTGGAGCGGTCGTGGACGCCCGCCATCACCGACGGGTGGAGGATCTCCATCGTGATCGCCGCCACCCCGGCGAGCCCGACCGCCGACATGTCGGAGTGGAGCTCCCAGGAAACGCTTCCTGGCCCGATCAGACCGGGGTCGCCCGCCGGACCGCCGTAGATCTTGGGGTCGTCGTGCCTGCCGCTGACCCGCGTGTACTCGTCGACAAGCGTGCGTTTGAGGAAGTTCATGGCTCTTTCTGGTAGGACTGGTAGAAAGACCATACCAGTCATACCAACAGACGTACGTGCCTACACTGCGATGCCGAGCGGCACGCGGATGAAGCTGAGGACCACACCCAAGGGAGTTATCGCGGAGGACCCCGAGCGCGGGCGCTGGGTCCCGCTGCCGGGGGCCACCGACATGCTCTCGCTGCTCGCCGGCGGCGCCGAGGCGCGGGCCAAGGTCGCCGACCACATCGAGTCGGTGGCCGGCGATGAGAGCGCCGCCGTCGACCCGGCCGCGGCGGGCCTCCCCTTCGCGGCACGCTCGCTGCGCGCCTTCAGCCTCTGGGAGTCGCACTACGAGGGCTCGGCCCGGATGCTCGTCAAGCGCTTCTTCCCGAAGCCAGTCGGGCGGCTCACCGCGGGCTACGAGCGGCTCACCGGCAGGACCTTTCCCCGGTTCAAGCCCAACGAGCGCTTCTACGAGGTTCCCGCCTTCTACGTCGGCAACCACGCCGCGATGCTGGCCGACGGCGAGGAGATGCCCTGGCCCTCGCACACCGGCTACCTCGACTTCGAGCTGGAGCTCGCCTTCGTGCTCGCCCGCCCGCTCGCCGACCCGAGCCCGGCGGAGGCGCGCGAGGCAATCGGGGGCTGGTTCGTGCTCAACGACTGGAGCGCCCGTGAGGTGCAGGCGGAGGAGGTCCGCCACGGCGTGTTCGGCCCGGCGGTGAAGTCGAAGACCTTCGCCAACTCGATCGGCTGCGACGTCATCAGCGCCGAGGAGATGCCCGACTGGACCGCCGCCCGCGGACGGGTCCGCGTCGACGGCGAGGTCTGGTGCGAAGGCTCCACCGCCGACCCCGCCCACGACGTCGGCGAGATGCTCGCCTACGCCGCCGCCGGCGAGCGGCTGGAGCCCGGCGACGTGATCTCGACTGGGACGATGCCCGGCTGCTGCGGGCTCGAGCTCGACCGCTGGATCGGGCCGGGGCAGACGGTCGAGCTGGAGATCGACGGAATCGGCACGCTCTCGAACCAGATCGGCGCCCGGCGGTGAGGAAACTGCTCGCGGCCGGCTCGGCGCTGGGCCTGCTCGCCCACAACGCCTTCGAGACCCGCGCCGGGGTCGGCCTGGTCTTCGAGCCCTTCATCGGCCGCCGCGGCGCCTACGCCCTCTGGGGCGGTTACTTCCCGCTGATGCTCGCCGCCGCCCTGCGCGAGGGCGAGATGGCGCGGCGGCTGACCGCCTTCAGCGCCGGGATCGGCGTGGCGGGCGTCGCGGTCCACTTCAAGGCCTGGCCCTGGTCGCTGCACGGCGGGGTGCCGATGCTCGACGAAGCCGAGGGCCTGAGTGAGGACCAGCTGCCCGCCTACAACGCGGTGCTCTGGTTCTGGCTCGTCTGCAGTGCCCTCAGCCTGCCCGCCGCGAACCGGCCCGGGTCACGGCGTTTCGCCGCGCTCGGCCTGCTCAACTTCCCGATTCTGCTCGCCTCCGCCCAGCACCACTTCCGCTGGGCGCGCGAGCAGGCCGAGCGCGAACCGGAGCGCTGGAGCCCCGCGCTGCGCGAATGAGCGCCGAGCGGGGGGTGCTCTCGCTCACCTTCGACAACCTCGGCGAGGCAGCGGAACTGGAGATGGGTGCGCTGGCCGCGGATGCGCCGCTGGGCCAGCACGTCACCGCGATCGAGGTGGTGCCGGCCCTGCTCGACCACCTCGCGGAGAGGGGGCTCGCGGCGACCTTCTTCGTCGAGGGCCTCAACGCAGAGCTCTACCCGGACCTGCTGCGCGAGATCGTCGCGCGCGGTCATGAGGTCGCCTACCACGCCTGGCGCCACGAGCAGTGGGACGGAATGAGCGCAGCCGGGCAGAGCGAGAATTTGGCGCGGGGCGTTGCCGCCTTCGAGCGAATCGGGCTCGAGATCTCCGGCCTGCGTCCGCCCGGCGGTCGGCTCGGCCCCGGCGGCACGGCAGTCCTGCGCGATGCCGGCCTGTGCTACTGCTCCCCCGCCGGGGCCGGGGCCGGCGAGGACGGCAGCGTCGCCCTGCTGCCGTTCCAGTGGCGCCACGTCGACGCGAGCTGCGTACTGCCGCCGCTGGCCGGCGCGCGCGAGCAGATGACCGGGTCGCCCGACCCCGTCGAGCCGGCCGCCTTCCTGGTCTCGCTGCTGCGGGCCATCGACGACCTGGTGAGCGCCGGCGGCTACCTCGCAATCGTCCTTCACCCCTTCATGCTCGGCTGGCTCGGCGACGAGAACCTGGCCGCGCTGCTCGACCGGCTCGCGGCAAGCCAGGACCAGCTCCGGGTCGCCCGCTGCGACGAGGTCGCCGACCACGTGCTCGCGCACCCGGAGAGGTTCGCCGGAGCAACCGCACTCGATGCGACCAGCTGGGCCTAGGAGCGTGCGGCGCGAACCAGTGCAGCGCCCAGCCTGACCCAGAGCGGGTAGAGCAGGAAGAGCGAGAGGGCGCCGGCATGTTGCCGGACCTCGATCCGCCTCTCGTCGACGCGGGCGAGGCCGGAGGTCAGCATGAACTCGCGGCCCGAGCGTGAGCCGAAGGGGCGCCAGAGGCGGCCGAGACCCGGGACGTTGGCGTAGAGGGCGAGTGAGACGAGCACGAAGAGGGCGACCACCCCGCCGCGCAGGCGCTGGGCTGTCGCCTCGTCCTCACCGGCAACCGCCTCGATCGCGGCGCCCGAGGCGACCAGCAGCGGTGGGTCGATCACGAAGCTCATCTCGGGACAACCTAGTATCCCCGTCATGTCCGCGCTGGGAGACGTGGCGGCGGCGATCCTGCCGCCCGAGGCCGGGGGACCCGATCCCGAGCGGGTGGCCAGCGTCGCCCGGCGGATGATCGACCGGATGCCCGCCGTCTCGCAGGCGGGGCTCGCCGCAGCGCTGGTCGGCCTCGAGGCCTACTCCGTCGCGCGCACCGGCCGCCGTCTCGGCGCCGGCTCGCCCCAGCGACGCGAAGCGCTGCTGGCCGATTTCGCCAGGCTCGGCGGCACTCCCGCCCTCGACACGGTCAAGTCGATCGTGATGCTCGCCCACGGCGCCGACACCTTCGCGGAGGAGATCGCCGCGGTCGGCTCGCGCCACGAGCCCTCGCGGCCCGATGGCGCGATGAACCTCACCCCCGCGACCGAGTGGCCTGCGACGAGCAGCTGCGACGCGGTGGTGATCGGCTCCGGCGCCGGCGGCGCCTTCGCCGCCCGGGCGCTGGCGCGGGCCGGGTTCGACACGGTGATCGTCGAGGAAGGCGAGCGCTGGACCGTGGACCGCATCCGCAACTCTCACCCGCTCGATCGCTTCGCCTCGATCTATCGCGACGGCGGCACGACGATGGCGTTCGGCAACCCGCCGATCGCCCTGCCTCTGGGGCGCGCCGTCGGCGGCACGACCGTGATCAACTCGGGCACCTGCTACCGCCCCCCTGCGCCCGTCGCGCGGGACTGGTTCGAGAAGCACGGCCTGGCGCTCGCCAATCCCGAGCTGCTCGGCCCCAGGGTCGCCGACGTCGAAGCGACGATCGGCGTCGCCCCGGCGCCGATGGAGGTGCTCGGGCGCAACGGCGAACTCTCGCTCGAGGGCGCCGCCGCCCTCGACTGGAAGAGCGCGCCGCTGCGCCGCAACGCTCCGGGCTGCCGCGGCGCCTGCCAGTGCGCGATCGGCTGCCCCAACAACGCCAAGGGCGGCGTCCACCTGAACGCGCTGCCGCAGGCGTGCGAGGGCGGCGCGCGGATCGTCTCGGGACTGCACGTGACCGAGGTGCTGGTCGAGGGCGGACGGGCCGTGGGCGTGGCCGGGCGGGGGCCCGACGGCAGCGAGGTACGGATCTCGGCTCCGCTGGTCGTCGTCGCCGCCGGCGCGATACCGACCCCGCCGCTGCTGCGCCGCAGCGGCCTCGGGGGGCACCCGAGGCTGGGCCGAAACCTCTCGATCCACCCCGCGACCGGGATCACCGCGAGCTTCGAGGAGGAGGTGGTCGCCTGGGAGGGTGTGATGCAGAGCGTCGGAATCGAAGAGCTGCACGAGCGCGAGGGGGTCCTGCTCGAGGCGACCTCGACCCCTCCGGGAATGGGCGCGGTCTCGGCCCCCGGCTACGGCACCCACCTGCTGCAGCGCCTCGAGCGCGCCGCCAACACGGCGACGCTGGGCGCGATGATCGCCGACGCGCCCTCGGGCCGCGTCTTCGGCACCCGCGCGCCGATCGTCTCCTACCGCCTTGCGAAGGCCGACGAGCGACGCCTGGCCATCGCGGTGGGCGCGATGGCGCGGGTGATGCTCGCCGCCGGTGCGAAGGACGTCGAACTCGGCGGCGGAGCGCCCACGGTGCGAGACGAGTCGGAGATCGAGGCCGCGATCGAGCGGCTCGACGTGCGCCGCCTGCGCCTCGCCGCCTTCCACCCGACGGGCACCGCCGCCGCCGGCTCGGACCCCTCGCGCCACCCGGTCGACCCCGAAGGCCGCCTGCGCGGCGTCGACGGCGTCTGGGTCGCCGACGGCTCGATCCTCCCCAGCTGCCCCGGCGTCAACCCCCAGGTCTCGATCATGGCGGTCGCCGCCGGGGTGGGCGAGGCAGCGGCCCAGGCCCCGGTAGCCCCTCGCGATCCTCGGCCGGCTAGCCGAGGATCTTGAACTTCTTCTTCGCCGGGGTCGGGTCTTTGTTGCCGGCGGCGTCGGTCGCCCAGACCTTGAAGACGTGCTTGCCGACTTTCAGGCCTTTGTACTTCTTCGGCGAGCTGCATCTCTTGACCGGCTTGCGGTCGAGCTTGCACTGGAAGGTCGAGCCGGCCTCGCTGGAGGAGAACCTGAACTTGACCGTGGTCGCGTGGGTCTTGGCTTTCGGCCCCTTGGTGATCTTGGTCTGAGGGGCAGTTTCGTCGGTGGAGGTGCCACTACCACCACCACCGCCCCCTCCACCACCGGTTTTGGGCTCCGGCTCGGTTTTCGCGAACGCCAGCTCCGAGGTGGCGCCTTCGAGACTCGTCTGTGTAGCGGCTATCTGCGTTTCGCCGGGGAGCGCCGCGGCGTAGTTCACGCTCCAGTCGCCACTGCTGTCGGCAATCGCTTCGCCGAGGAAAGATTCGACCTCGCCCGCTTCGGCGGTTTCCTTACGGAAGACGCGGACGTTGGCGCCTGCCTCGGCGCCGCTGCCACTGGCGCCGTCGAGTTTCGCGCTGTCGATCTGCGGCGGCTGGATGCCCGCGTTCGTGTTCGGCCCGATCAGGTCGATGAAGAGGTCCGCATTTTCCTCGCCCTTGTTGCGGGCGACTTCGTTTTGGCTGGCCCCTTCCCCGCCTGAGTTGTTGATCTCGATCGCATCGCCGCCGCTTTCCCTGATGTTGTTTTCGCGATCGGCCGAGTTGCCGCCGATCTGGTTTTCGGTGGCGTTGACGAGTTCGAATCCGGTCGGGTTCTGGATTCGGATCCCAGCCGCCCCGGATTTGTAGACCGAGTTGCCGAAGACCAGGTTGGCGCTGTCTTCGATGCGGATGCCGTTGGCGGTGGATTCGCCGATCACGTTGTCTTCGATCAGGTTGGCCCCCGCGGCCCCTGGGGAGACCTTGGTCCAGATCCCGAGTTCCGCCCCTTCGATGAAGCTGTTCTTGATCTCGGTTCCACCGAAGCGCGCCTCGATCCCGACCCCGCCTTCCATGCGGATCACGTTGCCGAGGATCGTCACCGGGAGGCTGTTTTCCAGGGTGGAGACGAAGATCGCCATATTCGGTGGGGTGACGTCGAGGCCGGTGGGACCATTGCCGAAGATGTTGCCCTGGGCTTTGAAGCCTTCGCCGCTCGAGTAGAAGATCCCGGTCCCCAGCCCGGCGAAGAAGTTGGCATCGCCATTCGCCGGGCCGCCGACCGTGACTTCGCCGGCTTTCCCGGTGAAGACGCCGTATTCGCCGTTGGCGACGACCGTCGTCCCGGCGGCGCTGAGGCCCATGTAGTTGCCGTGGATCGTGGTCGGGCCGGTGGCGGGTTTCTCGTTGCCGCCGTTGCCGAACAGGTCGACGCCGGAGGTGGTTGCGCCCGAGATCACGTTGCAGCCGCCGTCGCAGGGAGCCGCCGCGCCCGAGATCGTCGTCCCGACCTCGTTGCCGGTTGCGGCGATCAATGCGGTGTCGGTGATCTCGATGTTCTTGCCGTTGGCGGCTTTGGTGACGCCGTCGGCTTTGACGCCGAAGTAGTTGCCGAGCACGTCGGCGTTGTCGGCCCCTTCGATGTCGAGGCCCTCGGCAGCGCTGTTGACGAAGACGTTGCCCTGCCCTGCCGTCGTGCTCCCGATCGTCGCGTTGTCCGATTCGGGGTCGAGCCAAATCCCGGTGTTGGCGCCGGAGCCGCTGGCGCCGTCGAGCTTCTCGCCGAGCCAGTTGTTGCGGGCGACGAAGCTTTTCGAGCTGTTGACGACCCTGATCCCGGTGGTCGCACCGGTGATCGCCAGGCCCGCGATCGCCACCGTGTCGGTGTTTTCGACGCTGAGGCCGTAGCTCAGGGCCGAGGCTTCGATGCCGGCACACGGACCGCTCTGGCCCGCCTGAGTCGGGCACGAGCCCGCGTTGATTTCGACCGGGTTTGTGATCGGCGGGAGCAGACTGCCAAGCGTGATCGTGTCGGCGAGCTGGCCGTTGAAGGCTATGTCGAAGTGAATTTCGTCGACCACGAGAGTCGAGGCGTTTGACTCCTGGATCGCCGCGCGCAGAGTGCATTTGTTGCCAGCCGTGAGACAGCCGCCGGTGCCGGGATTGGCGTCCGGTTCGTCGAGCGTGCTGTCAACGGTGTACTGAACCGCCACTGCAGCGCTGGGCAGGACGAGCAGGCTGCAGGCGGCAATCAGGAGCGAGACGAAGACTTTCAAGCGACCCTCCAGGGCAGGCGAGCGGACGAGTACGGCGCGACCCTATCCAGGGGATCGGCGGGTTGCCGTAGACGTAGCCGAAGAGCTAAGCGCCGAACGGCAGGCCCGGCCCCGAACGCTGCCACTCGACCTGGCCGACGCCCTCTTTGGCCGAGCGGCCCTCGACGTCGTCCCACTCGTGCAGCATCCGCTTCAGCCGGGCGACCGCCTCGGCCGGGTGCGCGGCAACCTCCGCGGCGAGGGCCAGCGCCGCCTCCTCGGTTGACGCGGCCGGCGCGACGCGGTTGATCAGGCCGAGGCGCAGGGCCTCGTCGGCGCCGACCGTGCGCGAGGTGAGCAGCAGGTACTTGGCGGTCGCCAGGCCACAGAGGGTGACCAGGCGGGCCGGGCCGACCGGGACTCCGAGAGCAGCACCGGGGAAGCGCATGCGTAGGTTGGAGCCGCCGACGCGCATGTCGCAGGCGACGGCGATCTCGGCCCCGCCCCCGACGACGTCGCCGTGGCAGGCGGCAACGGTCGGCTTGGGGAAGGCGACGATGGCGTCGTAGAGGTCGGCGAAGAGCTGCATGCGCCGGACCTTGCCCCCCTCGTCGAGCTCCTCCTTGACGTCGGCGCCGGCGGAGAGGCCCATGTGGTCGGAGGAGCTGATCGCGAGCACGCGCACGGCCTCCTCGGCGCGGGCAACCGCCAAGTGCTCGAGCATCTCGACCAGCATCTGGGTGTCGATCGCGTTGCGGGACTTCGGTCGCATCAGGCGCAGCACCGCCACGCCCTGCTCGTTCACCTCGTAGCTCGTCACCTCGGCCGGAGCACTCACGGCGGGGAATCTATTCGTCCAGCTTTTCGACCAACCGCTCGGTCTCGGTGGCGGCGCTCTCGATCAGCGTCGCGACCTCCTCACGCGGCTCGCGGAAGCGCCCGAGAACGTAGGCGGAGACCACCTCGGGGTCGGTCGAGTCGGGACGGCCGACGCCGACGCGAACACGCCAGAACTCGGTGTCGCCGAAACCCCGTTTGAGGCTCTTGAGGCCGTTGTGCCCGGCCAGTCCCCCACCCTGGCGCACCTGCACCTCGCCGAAGGGAAGGTCGATCTCGTCGTGGAGGACCACGACCCGGTCCAGCGGCGCCTTCAGCGCGCCGCGCGCGGGCCCGGCCGAGTCGCCGGCCACGTTCATGAAGGTCTGCGGCAGCAGGATCGCCACCCTCGGGCCGCCGGGGCGGGAACGGCCTTCGGCGATCAGGCCGCCGAACTTCTTCTTTGCCCGCGGCAGGTCCCAGCGGCGTGAGAGCTCCGAGGCAACCTCGAAGCCGACGTTGTGGCGCGTCGCCTCGTACTGGCGGCCGGGGTTGCCGAGGCCGACGATCAGGATGCGGTCGCCCTGCTCGCCCTGGCCTTGCTCGGCTCGGCGGCGGCGAAAGAGGGACAGCGGTTACTCCCCGCCGGACTCGCCCGAATCGGCCGCGGACTCGCCGTCCTCCTCGGCGGGAGCCTCGCCCTCCTCGCCGACCAGCTCGGCCTCCTCCTCGACGGAGGGCTCGACCACTTCTTCGACACGGGGCGGCGAAAGGGTCGCGATCGTCACCTCGTCGGGGTCGTCGGCGATGAGGGTGACGCCCTCGGGCACGACCAGCGCCGAGAGCTGAAGGGTGTCGTTGACCTCCATCGCCGAGACGTCGGCGACGATCCGGTCGGGGATCTCGGTGGGGAGCGCTTCGACCGTGACCTCGCGGGTGACGTGCTCGAGCACGCCGCCGCCCTTGACGCCGGGGGAGACCTCGGCGCCCTCGAGCTCGACCGCGACCTCCGCCTGGATCGCCTCGTCGAGCCGCACCTCCTGCAGGTCGATGTGCTGGAGGCTGCCGCGCACCGGATGATGCTGCTGCTCCTTGACCACGACCGGTACCGCTTCCGCGCCCTCGATCTCGAGGTCGAAGAGGGCGGCGCCTTCGCCCAGCACACTGCGAACGTCGCGTTCGGCGACCTGGAAGGCACGGGCATCCGCGCCGCCGCTGTAAACGACGCCCGGCACGAGGCCCTCGCGCCGCAGGCGGCGGGAGATCCTGGAGCCGAACTCGGCTCGGGGTGCTGCCTTCAGCTTTTCGCGTCCACGGGCCATGCGGACCGAGAGGATAGAGAAACGAGCGAAAGCGCAACCTGTGACATCGTTTCGCTCGTGTCCGAGGACTCGAAGATCCCCAAGGGGCGACTGCGGCGCTCCGCGAAGCTGGGCTCGATCGTCGGCATGCAGGGCGCCCGCTACGCCGGCACCAAGGCCACCAACGTGGCCCGCTCCGAAGAGGAGGGCAAGGAGCGGCTGGAGCAGCGCCACATCGAGACGGCGATGAAGATGGTCGGCGCGCTGGGCCAGATGAAGGGCGCGGCGATGAAGCTGGGGCAGTTCGCCTCCTTCATCGACACCGAATTCCTCCCCGACGAGTACCGCGAGATCTACCAGGAGCAGCTCTCCAAGCTGCGGACCGAAGCGCCCGCGATGCCCTGGAAGAAGGTCGAGAAGGTGCTGGAGGACGAGTACGACTCCGAACCGCTCTCCGAGCTCTTCGCCGAGTTCGACAAGGAGGCGTTCGCAGCCGCCTCGATCGGTCAGGTGCACCGCGCCGAGCTGCTCGACGGGCGTGCGGTGGCGGTGAAGATCCAGTACCCGGGGATCGCCGAGGCGCTCGACGCCGACCTGCGCAACGCCGGCACGATCGTCCGGCTCGCCCGTGCCCTCGCCCCCGGGCTCGACGCCAAGGAGATAGCCAAGGAGCTGCGCGAGCGGGTGATGGAGGAGCTCGACTACGAGTACGAGGCGCAGAACCAGCGTAGCTTCGCCCGCGCCTACCGCGACCACCCCTTCATCTACGTGCCCGACGTGATCACGCGCCTCTCGCGCCGCCGCGTCCTGGTCACCGAGCTGGTCGAGGGGATGAAGTTCGAGCAGATCAAGGAGCTGCCCGACGAGGAGCGCAGCCGCTTTGGCGAGATCGTCTTCCGCGGCAGCTTCGGCTCGATCTACCACCTGCAGCACTTCAACGCAGACCCCCACCCCGGCAACTACATCCTGATGAACGACGGCCGCGTGGCCTTCCTCGACTTCGGCATGACGAAGAAGCTCGACAACGAGCAAATCCTGCTCGAGCAGCGGGCGCTCGACGCCGCTTTCCATGACGACCCGGAGCGCTTCCGCAACGCCCTGCACGAGCTCGGCTTCGTCAAGAGTCCGTCCAAGCTCGACGCCGAAAGGCTGCTGGAGCACACGATGGCGGTCAGCGGCTGGTTCATCGAGGACCGCGAGATCGAGATCAGCGCGCGACGGGTGATGAAGATCATCGAGTCGACCCACGACCCGCGCTCGGAGTACTACGACCTGATGCGGCGCGAGTCGCTGCCCGGCGACGAGCTGATGGGCAGACGGATGGAAATCGGCGTAGTCGCCGTGCTCGGACAGCTGCGCGCGAAGCGCAACTGGCACCGGATCATGCGCGAGTGGATCTACGCCGACCCGCCGGCGACCGAGCTGGGCGAGGAGGAGTGGGAGTACTTCGAGGGAAGAGGCGTGGTGCAGACGCCGATTGTCGAGCGGTCCCTTGAAGGAGGGCAGCGATGAGCAGGATCAAACGCGGTTGGGCACTGACCAAGAAGAGCTGGGGGCTCCTGCGAGACAACCCCGCCCTGCTGCGCTTCCCGCTCTACGGCGGTGTGGCGACGATCGTCTGCGCGATCATCGTGGTCGGACCCGGCATCTACCTGATCGACGACGACCAGGCGGTCTTCGGCGGCGCCCTGGCGGTGATCGGCTTCTACCTGCTCGCCGTGATCGGCACCTACTTCAGCGTTGGCCTCGCTGCCGCCGCCGACATGATCTTCCGCGGCCAACAGGCTTCCGTCGGCGACGGGCTCGCTGTGTCCCGCGCGCGCTTCTCCCAGATCGCCGGCTGGGCGGCACTCTCGACCACGCTCGGCGTCGCGCTCAGCGCGCTCGAGAACCAGGGCGCCATTGGTCAGATCGTCGGCCGCGTGCTCGCCATCGGCTGGTCGCTGATCACCTTCCTCGCCGTGCCCGTAATCGCGCTCGAGGGCACCGGGCCCTTCCAGACGCTGAAGCGCTCAGCCAGCCTCTTCAAATCGCGCTGGGGCGCGCAGGTGACAGGCAACATCGCGATCGGCGGCGCCGTCTTCCTCTTCGGCGTCCTGCCCTCGGCCCTGCTGATCTTCGCCGGCTTCCTGATCTGGGCCTCGGCCAGCTTCGCCGGCGCGCTGCTGCTGGTGCTGGGCGTGATCGGCCTGGCAATCTCGATGCTCATCTCCAGCGCCCTGAGCAACATCTTCGGCGTCGCCCTCTACCGCTACGCCCTCGACGGCGAGGCGGTCGGTGGCTTCACACCCGAGGAGCTCGAGTCTGCGGTGAAGCCACGCGGCGGCCGCAACGCCCCACCGACGGCCACGCCCGGCACGGTCTGAGTGCCGACTGAGCGATTGACCCCACCATGGTGGGGTCGATCGCTCAGTCGGCTAAAGAGGCGGGGGTCGTTCGAGCAGATGCCGCGAACGCCGGCCGCGACCAGCTTCTGCATGCGAGGCAGGTCGTCGACCGTCCAGGCGATCAGCTCTACCCCGGCGATCTCGGTGATGCGGGCGAGGCGGCGGCTGATCAGCGGGTGATAGACCCACATCGCCTCCACCCCGAGCTTGGGAAGCTTCTCGGCGGCGAGACCCGGCAGGCGCTGGCGCATCGCCACCAGGGCCGCCAGCATCGGCGCCTTGGCCCAGCGCTTCGAGGTCCAGTCCTTGGTCACCTTGGGGTAGGTCCAGCCGCGGCGCAGCGCCGGCTGCAGCTCGAGGATGCGGCCCAGCGAGTACATCTCCATGGTCGAGACCATCGCCCGCTCGATCAGGCCGCGTTCCTGAAGGGCATCCACGATCTCCTCCTCCCGCCCTGGCAGCTTGATGTCGATGTCGATCTCGACCCGGTCCAGCGGCAGCTCCATGAAGGCGTCGAGCGCTTCGGTCAGGGTCAGCGGCGTGCGCCGTTCGGCGTCGTGCCAGTCGTGGGCGACGACCAGCGGCGCCCGCTGCTCCAGCGGCAGGTGGGCGTCGCGCAGCCAGAGCACGTCGAGCTCGATCGTGTCGACCCCCGCCTCGACCGCGGCGTGGAAGCTCTCGACCGTGTTGCCGGGGGCGATCAGGTCGGCGCCCTTGTGGCCGACCAGCCGCAGGCCGTCGGGCATCAGAACAGCTGGTTCTCGCCGGCGAAGATCTCGGAGACCGAGTCGTCGGTGAAGATGCGGCGGATCGAGTCGGCGAAGGTGCCGGCGGTGGAGAGCACGGTGATGTTGTCCGGCGCCCCGGGCCGCAGCGGGATCGTGTCGCTGACGACGATCTTCTCGATACCCGAGCTCTCGTAGGCGAGCCGCTCGTAGGCAGGGCCGGAGAAGACGCCATGGGTGGCGCAGGCGATCACCCGCGCGGCGCCCTCGTCGAGCACGGTCTGGGCGGCCGCGCAGAGAGTGCCCGCGGTGTCGATCATGTCGTCGACCAGGACAGCGGTCTTGCCCTTGACGTCGCCGACGACGTAGCCGATCTCGGCCACCTGCTGGGCGGGGCGCTCCTTCTCCATCACCGCCCAGTGAGTGCCGATGCGGCGGGCGAAGTTGCGCGCCGTCTTCACCCGGCCGGCGTCGGGGGAGACGATGACCAAGTCCTCGGCGCGGTGCTGGTCGGCGAACCACTGGGTCAGCATCGGCATCGCCGTCATGTGGTCGACCGGGACGTGGAAGAAGCCCTGCACCTGGCCGGCGTGCAGGTCCATGGTGAGAACGCGGTCGACGCCGACGCCCTCGAGGCACTTGGCGACGATGCGGGCGGAGATCGGCTCGCGCGGCGCCGACTTCTTGTCCTGGCGGGCGTAGCCGTACCAGGGCATGACGGCGATGATGCGGTGGGCGGAGGCGCCCTGGGCGGCATCGATCATCGTCAGCAGCTCGATCAGCGCGTCGTTGGGGGTCATATCCGAGTGTTCGTTGGCGCAGGTCGACTGGACCAGGAAGACGTCGGCACCGCGGATCGACTCCTCGTAGCGGCAGTAGACCTCGCCGTTGGCGAAGGTCTTCAGCGTCACCTGGCCGAGGTCGAGGTCGAGCTTGCCGGCGACCTTGGCCGCCAGCTCCATCGAGCTGCGGCCGCCGAAGACCATCAGGCGCTTCGAGTAGTCGTGGGTGATGGCGCTTGCCGCCGCCGTCTCGGGACGCTCCTCGATTGTGCTCACGGGGTTTGCTCCTCCTGCATCTTGGCGGCCTTGCGGGCGGCGTAGCCCTCGATGTTTCGCTGCTCGTTCTCGCTGACGGCGAGTGCGCCCTCGGGCACATCGCTCTTGATCACCGCTCCGGCGCCAGTGTAAGCGCCGTCGCCGACTTCTACAGGCGCAATCAGCATCGTGTCAACGCCGATCCGGACGTTCTCGCCGATCGTCGTCCGGTTCTTGCGGAAACCGTCGTAGTTTGCGGTGATCGCTCCCGCACCGAGGTTGCTGCCGGCGCCGACCTCGGCGTCGCCCACATAGGCGAGGTGGGGCACCTTGGCGCCCTCGCCGATCCGCGAGTTCTTCACCTCGACGAAGCTGCCGACCTTGGCACCGGGCGCGAGCTCGGCGTCGGGCCGCAGATGGGTGAAGGGACCGACCTGGGCGCCGTCGCCCACCTTGCACTCGACCAGGAAGGAGTGCGGAACGGAGACGTCGGAGCCCAGCACCGTGTCGGTCAGCGTGCTGAGCGGACCGACCACGCAACCCGACCCGACCGTCGTCTTGCCGCGCAGGCTTGTGCCCGGCTCAATCCGGGCGTCGGGCTCGATCTCGACCTCGGCGTCGATCCAGGTCGAGGCGGGATCGACGACCGTAACCCCGGCGAGCATGTGAGCGTGGAGGATGCGGCGGCGCGCCTCGGCCTCGACCGCGGCGAGGTCGGCACGGGTGTTGACGCCCATCGTCACGGCGAGGTCGTCGGCGAGATGCCCGGCCACGGCGTGGCCTGCCGCGCGCAGGGCGGGCAGGACGTCGGGCAGGTAGTACTCACCCTGGGCGTTGTCATTGGAGAGCTTGGCAAGCGCCTCGGCAAGCGGTGCCGCCTGGAAGACGTAGGTGCCGGCGTTGATCTCGCGGATCGCCAGCTGCTCGGGGGTGGCGTCGCCGCTGGCCTTCGCCTCGACCACCCGCTCCACCTCTCCGCCCGGGGTACGCACGATGCGGCCATAGGAGCCAGGATCATCGAGCTCGATCGTGAGCAACGTAGCCGCCGCCCCCCCCTTTGCGTGGGTGTCGAGCAGGCCGGTGATGTTGTCAGCAGTAATCAGCGGGTGATCGCCGGAGAGGACGAGAACGGTCTCGGCCTCCCGGATCAGCGGCAACGCCGCCCGCACCGCGCCGCCGGTGCCGTCCGGCTGCGGCTGGGTAACGATCTGGACCTTGTCGGGCAGGCCGGGGACGATGTCCTGGCTGGGCGAGACGATCGCCGCGACCCGCCCGGCTCCCGCCTCACGCGCAGCAAGGATCGGCCAGGCGACCATCGGGCGGCCACAAACCGGGTGCAACACCTTCGGCGTCGCGGAACGCATGCGCGTTCCCTCGCCGGCAGCCATGACCAGCACCAAGGGAGATTCCACCAGCAGATCGTAGACGGGATGGGAGAGGGCGGGGTGCCCCTTCCGCTTGCTGGGTTTTCGCCGTCATGGGAGCCGGTCGCTCGGATGGGATATCGCGGCGAAAAGAGGACGCCGCGCGCTCCAGGGGCACCCCGCCCTCTCCCACGCAGCCCGCTCGTCATGCCGTCGACCGCAACGGCAACTCGCGGTGGGTGGCGGCGATCTGGGGGACCACCCCGAGGACGCTTTAGCGACCGCAGGGGTGGTGGCACCAGATCGGCGACAGGACCCGCCGCGCCAGTGGCCTTGCGTCAGCTTGGGGAGACCGTCAGCTCTTCGAGAGATCGCGGCCGACGAGAGCTACGCTGGTGAGGGTCCAGCCGGCGAAGATCAGGTCTATGCCTACTAGGAGGCCGATTGCCCAGTCGGCGCTACTGGGGAGCTTGGCGAGGATGAGGATGCCGATCAGGAGGCCGGCGATGCCGCTGAGGCCGACCAGGCCGGCGCCCGCCTGGCCGCGGGCGGCGAAGGCGACCGCGGTGCGGGTAAGGCCCATGAAGAGGAAGTAGATGCCAAGCACGACGGTCAGGGTGAGCGTGCCGTTGTCTGGTTCCACGATCAGCCAGAGGCCGACGATCACGGTCAGCAGCGCCCAGAGCAGGCGCAGCACCACGGTCCCGATCGAGTGCGCCGTGAACGCGCCGGCGACGAGGAACGCGCCGGCGATGACCAGGATCCAGCCGACGAAGATCGCGGTCGCGACAGAGGCGACGGCCGGCACCACGATCGCCACGCAGCCGACGAGGATCGCCAGCACGCCGACGGTCATCAGCGCCTTCCAGCTGCGCCGCAGCCCCTCGCGAACCTCCGGGTCCATCTGCACTCCGCTCATCTCCATGCCGAGGACCCTAAGAGCCCCAGCGGACGCGTTCAACCCTGCCGGGCCGCCTCATCCTCTCTCAGCGCCTTCCCGCTCGATCTGCCGCTCGTAAAAGCGCACCCACTTGCGCACGGCGTTGTCGGAGACGCCGTACTTGCAGCCAACGCCGACAAAGCCCATTACCTCAATCTCATCCAGCAGCGTCCGGTATTTCGCGGTGAACTGCTTGCCGCAATTCTTGCACCCACGTATCACTGGCCCACGGCGATTTTTCCGCCCGCAGTGCGTATCCAACGTGGCCGCACAGTTGGGGCAGACGATTTGAAGGTTCTCGATCCGGTTGTCGTCCGGGACCCCATTGATGTGATCGAGTATCAGCGACATCGAACGACCGCGCCACGTTTCATCCTGGCCGCATTGCTCGCAGCGGCGCTCCTTCAAGCCCTCCTCGAACAACCGTTCCTTCAGCTTGCCGCGGGAGTAGGTCGAACCGGCAACCAAGACTTCCTCGAGTGGAATGGGCGCCTTGTGCAGATTGCGAATCGAGGACCCGCCCGCATCGAAGTGGCCGGTCGGAATCTGCCAGGCCTCGTCAACGTACTTGCGCAGCAGCTTGTGGTTTCCGCCCGCGGGTCGCATGCCTAGGCGGCGCAAGACCTCGCTATAGGAGCGAGAGACTTCGACTGCCGCCTCGTCGTATCTGGGCATAACCGAACATTAGTTCGGTCCTCAGACAGAACATTTCGCTAGGTGCAGGCGGTAAGGTCGGCTTGCGATCCGGGGTGGTGTAATCGGAAGCACGCTTGGCTTTGGTCCAAGAAGAGGCGGGTTCAAATCCTCCCCCCGGAATTGTTCGAGTTCGCTACTCCTCGCTGCCGCGCGGCACCTTCCCCGCTTCCGCACCGGGCTCCTGTGCGGGCCCGCGCGGCGAGGCGATGCCGAGGACGCGCATGGTTTTGAGGCCGAGGCCGAGCTTCTCGCGGCCCTCGGTGGCGGAGACGTCGTGGCCGCAGAGCTCTTTCACGCGCTCGAGGCGGTAGCGGATCGTGTGGCGGTGGGTGAAGAGCTGCTTGGCGGTGGCGGCGACGTTGCCGTCGTTGTCGAGGTAGGCCTCCACCGTCGCCACCAGCTCGGTCTCGTACTGCTCGTCATAGGCGGAGAGTGGCGCGATCGTCTCGGCGTAGAAGCGCTCGAGCTCACGCGGGTCCTCACTCATCGCCGGCAGCAGCAGGCGGTAGGAACCGGTCTCCTCGAAGGACAGCACCGCCCGGCCTTCGGCCTCGCCGACGTTGACCGCCAGCCGCGCCTCGTTGCCGGCGCGGTAGAGGTCGACGGGGTCGGCTGCGCGGCGGCTGTGGCCGATGGTCAGGTGGAACCCCGAGAGGCTGTCCTCCAGCTCGCGGCCGAGCCCAGCGGCGGCACGCTCGACCCGGGCCTCGTCCTCGGCGGGGACGATGACGGCGATCTCGGCCGCCTCCTCGCCGTCCGAGCCCGCCAGCGATCCCGGCGCCAGTGAGCGCAGGGCCCGCTGGGTGAGCGTCAGCACACGGGCGCGCCACTCGCCGGTCTGGGCGGCACGCGGCGCCGCGTGCAGGATCAGCACCCCGGCGCCCTGCTCGAGGTCGGCGCCGAGCTCGGCGCCGCGGGCGACGATGTCGCCGCGGTCGGTCACCTCGCGGGCGAGCACGGCAGCGACGAAGGCGCCCGCCACCTCCTCGCTCTCCCACTCCGGCGAGCGCGAGCGCTCCAGCTCCAGCGCCAGCAGCGTCGTCACCATGCGCGCGATCGCCGCCTCTGGCGGAGCGGCGGCGCGGTAGCGCAGCTCGCCCACGGCGCTGTCGGCGACCCGCAGCTCCACCCTCGTCACGCCCTCGCCCCCGGCGAGCAACTTCCGCTCCTGGTCCGGCGAGGCCCCGGCGACCGCCAAAACCGCGCTGGAGCGGTCGATCAGGGCGACGCTGGCGTCGAGCACCCGCGCCGCCGCACGCGCCACGGCGGGCAGGCCGGCGCCCGACTCGACCGCGTCCGAGAGCGCGTCAAGAGTCCCGACTTCTCCCTTCTTTGCGGGCTTTTCCTGCCCTTTTGAGGCCGCTGGCATGGCCCCATTATCCCCAGCCGGCCCTGAGAGGACTAAGTGCCGTTGACGAGATTGAGGAAGTTGTCGTAGTAGTAGACGACGGCGAGGCCGAGGACGACGCCGACCAGGACGAGGGCGGCAAGCACGAAGACGGTGAGCACCCCGGCGGCGGCCTTCTCCCAAAGCCGGCCGTAGGCGCCGACCGCCGGAACCAGGATCAGGCCGACGAAGGCCGCAAGCGTGACGAACCCGGCCACACCGAACAGGACGTACTCATGTTCGATCTTCTCCAGCGCCAGCAGCAGCACGCCCCCCATTCTGACGAACCGTCGTGATGGTGAGCGCCACGGCGGCGCAGAGCGAGAACGCGGCGGTCCCCAGCGCCCAGCCGGCGTTGACGTCGCTGAGGTAGTGGACGCCGAGGTAGACGCGGGAGAGGCCGACCAGCGCGGTCAGCGCGATCCCCCCGGCGACGACCGCCGCGCCGCGCGCCATCCCCTGCCTCAGCCGCATCACGATCGTCACCGCCAGCCAGACGTAGAAGGTCGAGTAGGCGGCGTGGGCGCTGGGGAAGGAGAAGCCGGAGACGTCGACCAGGCCCCCCTCGGGGCGCGGCCGGTCGACCAGGGCCTTGAGCTCGTGCACGCCGGCGAAGATCAGCGTCATGCCCACGACCAGGACGCCGAACTCGGCCCAGCGGCGGCGAGCGGCGAGGAGGGCGGCGCAGACGAAGGCCAGCGAGCCGACGACGGCGAAGGAGCCGAGGTCGGTGAAGACCTTGGCGATGTCCACCAACCAGCCGGCGTCGAGGCTTTCGACCACGTCGACCGCGGTGGAGTCGCCGGGGGTGGGCCCGGGTTCGGCGCCGACGATCACGGTGTAGGCGACGACGACGAAGCCGGAGACGGCGAGGATCGCCATCAGCGAGGTGAACTCGAGCCCGAAGGTTCCACCCGGCGTCACCCGCTCCCAGAAGAATTGAAACTGCGGGCGGAAGCGGCGAGAGAGATCGACGACCCAGCCGCTCGCCGCGTGGCGCTCCATCCAGGCGACGATCTCCCGCCTGTTCTGCTCGACCCGGAGACGGCGGACGGCGTACACGATGCCGACCACGACGACGATCGTGCTCGCCAGCAGGAAAGCCCCCCGGCCGGCGTAGTGCGCGGCACTCTCGATGCTGCGCGAGAAGAAGTACCCGACCAGGATGTGGACGCTGGCCCAGAGCCCGGTGCCGAGGATGCTGTAGGGGACGAAGGCGCGGTAGTGCATTCTCGAGCTGCCGGCGATGAACGGGGCCAGGGCCCGCACGATGCCGATCCAGCGGCCGATGAAGATCGTCTTGCCGCCGTGGCGGGAGAAGTAGTCCTCGACCCGCTCGAAGCGCTCCTGGCTGATCCCGACGCGCGGCCCGTGACGAAGCACGAACTCCCGGCCCAGGCGGCGCCCGATGAAGAAGCTGGTGGTGTCGCCCGCCCAGGCGGTGAACCAGGCGATCGCGATCAGCAGGTAGACGTCGATCGCCCCCTGGCCCGCGACGGCGCCGCCGAGCAGCATCGTCGTCTCGCCTGGGACCACCAGGCCGACGAAGGCCCCGGTCTCGGCGAAGGCGAAGACGCCGACCAGGAGGTAGGTCCAGGCTCCGAGCGTGTCGGAGATGTCTTCCAGCAGCTCCTGCAGGTCGATGTCCCCGAGCTCCCGGCCGACGAGGAAGTAGCCGCCGACGATCGCCGCGACGACCAGCGGCCGCAGCAGGCGCTTGCGCTTGCCCCTCCCCTCCCCCGGCAGCTTCACGAGATCCTCCCCGCTTCGCAGACGATCGCGTCGGCTCGGCCAAGCTCGGCTGCGGCGGCCCGGGCCGCCTCGAGGCTCTCGAAGAGACCGAACGCCGTCGGGCCCGAGCCGGTGAGCAGCCCGTGCTGGGCACCAACGCCGCGGAGCGCTTCCAGCGCTTCGCCGATGTCGGGTCGCAGGGATCGCGCTGCCGGCTCGAGATCGTTGAAGAGCAGCTCTGTATAGGAGAGCGGCGACGCGCCACTGCCGGCCGCCTGGCGAAGTCGCTTGGCAAGGCCGTCGAGCTCTCCTGCGTCGCGGCCGAGGCCCAACCGGTCGGCCTCGGCGAAAACCGCCGCGGTGCTGAGACCGCCGCCCCCCGGCAGAAGGATCACGGCATGCGGCGCCGGCTCAGGAAGGCGCTCCACCGTCTCCCCCGCGCCGCGCACGAGAGAGAGCGCCGGCGTCAGCTGCGAGGGCACGTCGGCCCCCAGCCCGGCCGCGATCTCCTCCAGGTCCGCGACCTCCCCGGCGGCCAGTCGCAATACCGCCGCCGCGTCGGCGCTGCCGCCGCCGAGGCCGGCCGCGACCGGGATCCGCTTCTCGATCTCGACCCGCAGCGGCGGTCGCTGCCAGCCCTGCTCGCGCAGCGCCTTCAGCGCCCGCGCCGCCAGGTTCTCGCCCTCGACCCCCGGGCAGGCGACCTCGTCGCGCTCGGCCTCCTGGACCTCGATCGGGTCGCCCAGGGCCAAGGGCTCGAAGAGTGAGCAGAGCTCGTGCAACCCGTCCTCGCGCCGGGGGCCGAGGTAGAGGCAGAGGTTGAGCTTTGCGGGGGCGTGGATCTGCATCGGCGAGGCTAGTGTCCTAGGCGCTGGACCGCAGCTTCGCGGATAGAGCGGCGAAATCCTCGGGAGCCAGCGACTCGGCCCGCGCGCCCGGATCCAGGCCAAGCTCCTCCAGCGCCGCCCGGGTCGCAGCGAGGGTGCCGGGCCGGACGTGCTCGACCGAGCGCGCGAGCGACTTGCGGCGGTGGGCGAAGGCGGCGCGGATCAGCTCGCGGGTCGGCTCGTCGGCGCCCGGCCCGGTGCGGCGCAGATCGAGGATCGCCGACCCGACCCGCGGCCGCGGCCGGAAGACAGCCGGGTCGACCGTGCGCAACAGCTTCACCTCACAGGCGAGCTGCACGGTCGCACTCGGCGATCCATAGGTGCGGCTCCCGGGCCCCGCCCGCAGCCGGTCGGCGATCTCGCGCTGCACCATCACCGTCCAGCGCGCCACCGAGGGCAACTCGGCGACCGTGCGCAGGATCACCGGCGTCGCCACCGCGTAGGGCAGGTTGGCGACGACGGCGGTCGGGGCGGGATCGAGCCCGGCGAGGTCCAGCTCGAGCGCGTCGCCCCAATGCAGGTCGACGTTCGGGCGGGCAGCGAGCGACGCCAGCGCCGGCTCCAGCCGGCGGTCGATCTCGACCGAGTGGACGTGGGCATCGGCGGCCGCGAGTCGCTCGGTCAGCACGCCTTCCCCGGCGCCCACCTCGAGCACGACCTCTCCCGGGCCCAGCTCGGCGTCGCGCACGATCGCGTCGAGCAGGTTGGGGTCGGACAGGAAGTTCTGCCCAAGCCGGACCATCGGCTACCAGCCGAACAAAGTCCGCGCGTTGGCCTCGACCGTGCGCTCCAGCTCCCCGTAGGAGACGCCGCGGACATCGGCGAGGAGCGCCGCCGTAGAGACCACGTGGGCCGGCTCGTTGGGCTTGCCGCGCACCGGCTGCGGCGCCAGGTAGGGAGCGTCCGTCTCGACCAGGACGAGCTCGTCGGGCAGCTCCGCGGCGGCCTCGCGCAACTCGCCGGCGCTGGGGAAGGTGACGATCCCCGAAAAGGAACAGTGCCAGCCGCGGTCGATCGCATCCTGGACGCGCCAGGGGGCGAGAAAGCAATGGAGGATCACTTTGACGCCGTTCCCGCGCTCGTCGAGGATCGAGAAGACGTCGTCGACGGCACCGGTCTCGCCGTCGGGGTCGCGGGCATGGATGACGATCGGCAGTCCACGATCGCGGGCGATCTCGATCTGGGCCTCGAAGGAGCGCCGCTGGTCGGCCCGGCTCGCCGTTTCGCGGTAGTAGTCGATCCCGGTCTCGCCGATCGCCCGCACCTTCTCGTTCTCGGCCGCGAGCCGGGCAATCTCATCGGCGCGTGCGTCGTCGAAGCCGGCAGCCTCGGTCGGGTGACAGCCGGCGGTCGCGTAGACGCTCTCGTGGCGCTCTGCGGCGGCGATCGCCAGCTCGCTCGAATCGGGGGTCAGCCCGACGTTGAGCATCCGCACGACGCCCGCCTCCTGCGCCGCCGCGACCAGCTCGGCCTCGGGTCGCTCGCAGAGGAAGAGGTGGGTGTGGGAGTCGATCACGGTCTCAGACTACCCCGGGCCAGAACGCGAAACGGCCCGCGCTCCAGAGGAGGCGGGCCGCCCCACAGATGCCGCTGACCTACGGAGCCGAGCAGCCGAATTCGCCGAGTTCGAGTTCGTTCGGCAGGGGTGGGATCTCGAGCAGACCGATCAGCTCCAGAGCAGGCTCCAAGCCCAGGCCTCCGATTACATCCTGGAGCAGGTTCACCTGTTCGGCCAGGGCTTCGCTCTGTTCGCAGAGCGAGTCGATCGTAGGCAGCGAGTCGACCACGGCCAGCAGGTCGGCGTTGGTGATCCCGGCCAGGGTCGCTTCGAGGCTGTCGACCCGGCTCGTGAGCGAATCGACCTGTTCCGTCAGTGTCGTGCTGACGCTGGCCTGCGTCCCCACTGCACCATCCGTTCCCGCGGTCCCCGGGGTGCCCTCAGAACCGGGCGCTCCGCTCACGGCGGCAACCGCCCAGGCCACTTTGCGCTCGCCCCGGCGACATCGCGCCTTGTGACTGCGCACCACTCGCAGATTGCCCTTCGGCTTGCCCTTGACCCTGTAGCAGGCGTGGATCTTGCCGTCTCCACCCACCAGCGGATGGGGCTTGGCCGAGGCCGATTCGCAGAAGCCGGCGAAGAGCAGGGGCAGTGAGACGAATAGAGCGATCCAGAAGGACCGCGATTGGAGGATGCCAGGTCCGTGGAATGCAGCGGTTTCGTTCATGCGATGAACCTCCTCTCGTCGGGCTGACCAGGCAAGCTGGGCAAGCGTTTGATCTACTGGGAGCTACCTGAAATTGGGTAATGCATTTGTTGAACTGCTGAATACTCAGCAAATCCTTGAGAGCGGGTTCGGCTCCGCTCCCGGATAGCCTTCTCCCGCATGGCGGACTTCGCTGACTACTACCGCGAGATCTACGCTCGTGGGCTCGGGGGCGAGACACCCTCAATCCCGGTCTCGATCGCCGAGCTGGAGCGGCGTGCCGCGGAGGCGATGGACGAGCAGGCCGCCAACTACGTCTACGCCGGTGCCGGCGGCGAGGACACGATGGACGCCAACCGCGAGGCGTTCCGCCGGCGTCGCATCGTGCCGCGGATGCTGCGCGACGTCGCCGAGCGCGACCTCTCCACCACCGTCCTCGGGACGGCGATGCCGGCGCCGCTGATGCTGGCTCCGATCGGCGTGCAGAAGGTCGTTCACCCCGACGGCGAGCTGGCGACGGCGCGGGCCGCCGCGACCCTCGGCCTGCCGATGATCGCCAGCACCGCCTCGGCCTGCGCCCTGGAGGAGATCGCCGAGGCGGGGGGCGAGGGGCCGCGTTGGTTCCAGCTCTACTGGCCCAACGACAGGGCGCTTGCCGCCAGCTTCGTCAACCGTGCCGAGGCGGCCGGCTACGGCGCCATCGTGCTCACCGTCGACACCTTCGTCCCGGGCTGGAAGCCGCGCGACCTGCAGCAGGCCTGGCTCCCCTTCCTCAACGGGATGGGCGTCGCCAACTACTTCCAGGACCCCGTCTTCCGCGCCGCCCTCGAGAAGACGCCCGAGGAGGACGTCGGCGCCGCCACCGGCCACTTTCTCGGCATCCAGGCAAACCCGGCTCTCAACTGGGACGACCTCGCCTGGCTGCGCGAGCAGACCTCACTGCCGATCGTGGTCAAGGGCATCCAGCACGCCGAGGACGCCCGCGAGGCGGTCCGGCGCGGGCTGGACGGCATCGTCGTCTCCAACCACGGCGGGCGCCAAGTCGACGGCGCCATAGCCTCGCTCGACGCCCTGCCGGCGATCGCCGAGGCCACGGGCGACGATCTCGCGATCCTCTTCGACAGCGGCATCCGCGGCGGCGGCGACGCGATCAAGGCGCTCGCCCTCGGCGCCGACGCCGTCTGCCTGGGCCGCCCCTACGTCTGGGGCCTCGCCCTGGAGGGCCAGCAGGGCGTGGAAACGGTTCTCAAGATGGTCCTCGCCGAGCTCGACCTGACGATGGCGCTCTGCGGCTACACGAGCCCGGACCAGCTCGGGCCCGAGGCGATCGCGGAGGGCGGCGCGACTTGACCCGGCGGCCATTCCCGGCGGGAATGGCGAGCTTGGGACTGACTGCGCTTCTCGCCCTGCTCCTGCTGCCGGCGGCGCCAAACCTCGGGCAGGAGACCGAGCAAGTCGCAAAAAGCCGGCCCTGGAAACCATCTGTCGCCGGGGCGCGCCGCTACGCCCGCGCAAGGCTTGGCGACGTCAGCTTCGCGATCGTCGGCCGCCGCTCGCGCTTTCGCTCGTTTCAAGGCGCCCGCACCGCTCCGGCGGCCAGCGTGATCAAGGCGATGCTGCTCGTCGCCTACCTGCGGCAGCGCTCGGTCCGCGACCGCCGCCTCCACGCCGACGAGAAGGCCCTGCTCGAACCGATGATCCGCGTCTCCGACAACGCTGCCGGGATACAGGTCGCCGCCCTGCTCGGCGACGGCAGGGTCGAGCGCCTCGCCCGCGCGGCACGGATGCGCGACTTCCAGTGGGTCTACGAACCGGGCTGGCTCGGAGGCCTCTCGCAGATCAGCGCCCGCGACCAGGCACGCTTCCTATTGCGCTACGAGCGTTACGTGCCCGGCCGCCACAGACACTTCGCCCGTCACCTGCTCGGCTCGGTCGTCTCCTGGCAGCGCTGGGGCATCGCCGACGTCCGGCCTCGTGGTTGGCGGCTCTACTTCAAGGGCGGCTGGGGAATCAACGACGACGGGGTCGGCACCGTCAGCCACCAGGTCGCCTTCCTCGAGCGCGGTCGCTGCCGGCTCGGGCTCGCGATCCTCAGCGAGCACAACCCCTCGACGGCCTACGGGAACGAGACGCTGCGCGGCGTCGCCCGTCGCCTCCTGCACGGCATCGTCGCCGCGCGCTGCGGGCGACGTGGGCCGTCGAACAACGGCTAGGCGGGCGTCTCGATCTTCGGGAAAAGCGGCGGCACGCGTTCGACCTGCTGACCGCCGGCGCGGGAGCCCAACTCGGCCAACTCGCGGGAGCCTTCGCCCAGGGTGGTGAGCAGGTGCTCGCTGGTCCTCGGTAGGTAGGGAACCAGCAGCAGGGTCGTCACCCGCAGGCCCTCGCAGAGGTTGTAGAGGACCTCGTCGAGGCGCTCGGGGTCTGCCTCGTCCTTGGCCAGCACCCACGGCTGGGTCTCCTCGACGTAGCGATTGAGGCGTCGCACCAGCGCCCAGGCCACCTCCAGCGCCTGGGTCAGCTCGGCCCGGTCGAGCAGCTCGCAGAAGCGCGACACGGCGCCTTCGAAGTCCTCAGCCAAGACGGCGTCAACGGCAGCCTCCGGCACGACGCCGGCCCGGTAGCGCTCGACCATCGCCAGGATGCGGCTGGCGAGGTTGCCGAAGTCGTTGGCCAACTCGGTCTCGTAGCGGGCCTCGAAGCCGGCGGTGGAGATCGAGCCGTCCTGGCCGAAGCTGACCTCGCGGAAGCAGTAGAAGCGCAGCGCGTCGGCGCCGAAGCGATCGATCGCCTCGAAGGGGTCGAGCACGTTGCCGAGCGACTTCGACATCTTCTTCTCGCCCATCAGCAGGTAGCCGTGGATCGTCATCCGCCGCGGCGGCTCGAGGTCGGCGGCCCAGAGCAGGGCCGGCCAGATCACCGCGTGGAACTTGAGGATGTCCTTGCCCAGTACGTGCAGGGCGGCCGGCCAGTAGCGCTCGGTCAGGTCCTCGCCCTCGCGGGCGAAGCCAAGCGCGGTGACGTAGTTGAGCAGCGCGTCGAACCAGACGTACATGCGCTGCTCGGGGTCCCAGGGCAGCGGCAGCCCCCACTTCAGCGTCGGCCGCGAGAGCGAGACGTCCTCGAGCCCCCCCTTGATGAAGGAGACCGCCTCGTTGCGGCGGAACTCGGGCACGACGAAGTCGGGCCGTTCCTCGTAGAGCGCTTCGAGGCGCTCCTGGAAGGCGGAGAGGCGGAAGAACCAGTTCTCCTCGCGGACCCGCTCCAGCGGGATCTCGTGGATCGCGCAGGTCTGACCGGGCCCCAGCTCGCGCTCGGTCTTGAAGTCGGCGCAGCGCGGGCAGTACCAGCCCTCGTAGGTGCCCTTGGTCACCCAGCCGTTGTCGTAGACCCGCTGCATGATCTCGGCGACCTTCTCCTTGTGGCGCGGGTCGGAGGTGCGGATGAAGAAGTCGTTGGTCGCGTCGATGATCGGCATCAGCGCCTGGAACTTCTCCGCGTTGCGGTCGGCCAGCTCCTGCGGTGAGATTCCCTCGCGCTCAGCCGCCGTCTCGATCGGCTCGCCGTGCTCGTCGGTGCCGGTGAGGAAGAAGACATCCTCGCCGCGCTGGCGCATGTGGCGGGCGAGCACGTCGGCGGCCAGCGTCGAGTAGGCGTGGCCGAGGTGGGGCTCCGCGTTGACGTAGTAGATCGGGGTCGTGACGTAGTAGCTCATGCTGCGGGCCAGGCTAGTCGACGCTCACTGGCGGGGCTCGCGACCGGTCAGCGCCCGGTAGAGGTCGTTGGCGCGGGTGCCGGTGAGGGCGGCGACGACGCTGGCGGCGGCGCGCGGCCTGGCCCCCGACTGGACGAGGTGGCGCAGCGCGTCGACGGCGAAGCCGACGTCGCGGTCGTGGTCCTCGGCGGCGGCTGGCCCGATCACCAACACGATCTCCCCTTTGACGTCGCCGCGGAAGCGGCGGGCCAGTTCCGCCAGCGAGCCGCGGGCGACCTCCTCGTGCATCTTGGTCATCTCCCGGCAGACGGCGGCGGGGCGGTCGGGCGCGATCGCCGCCAGCGCCGCCAGCGACTCCCCCACCCGCCGCGGTGACTCGAAGGCGACCACGGTCTCAGCCGAGCGCAGCACCCGCTCCATCTCGCCGGAGCGCTTGGGCAGGAAGCCCTCAAAGCGCCAGCGGTCGGTCGGCAGGCCAGAGGCGACGAGGGCGACCGGGACCACCGAGGGGCCGGGCAGAACGGTCACGTCGAGGGCGCGTTCGATGCAACGCCGGATCAACCGGAAACCGGGATCGGAGATCGCCGGCATGCCGGCGTCGGAGACGAGGACGACGGTGTCGCCGCGCTCGATCCGCTGCGCCAGCTCGGTCGCGCGGGCGGCTTCGTTGCCCTCATGGTTCGAGACCAGCGGCGGCGCCGGGCGGATGCCGAGCTTGTCGAGCAGGCCGCCGGTGCGGCGGGTGTCCTCGCAGGCGATCCAGTCGGCGCTAACGAGGGCGTCGCGGACGCGGGGAGTGACGTCGTCGAGGTTGCCGATCGGGGTCGGGCAGACGATCAGGTGGCCGGGCATCAGCTCCCGCCCCCTTCGGACTCCGCGAGCTCGATCCGCGCCATCGCCGCGGCGCCGATCATGCCGGCGTCGCCGCCCAGCTCGGCGGCGAGGACGGGCGTGCGGTTCATCGGCGGCAGCGCCCGCGCTTCCAGCTCGCGCCGGGCCGGGTCGAGCAGTAGGTCGCCGGCCGCGATCACGCCGCCGCCGATCACAATCGCCTCGGGCTCGAAGACGTTGGCGAAGCTGGTCAGGGCCACGCCCAGCCGCCGGCCGACCAGGTCGAAGACGGCGCGGGCCGTCGGATCCCCGCTCAGGGCCGCCTCAGTCACCACCTTGCCGTCGATGGGCTCACCGTCGGCGAGCATCCTGCCGAGGACCGAGTCGGGCTCTCGTTCGGCGGCCGCCACTCCCTCACGGCCGATCGCCGTGCCCGAGGCAAGCGTCTCCACGCAGCCCCGTCCCGGGCAGTTGCCCTGACAAGGAGGGCCGTCCATGGCGATGACCGTGTGGCCGAGCTCGGCGCCGGCGCCGGTCGAGCCGCGGTAGATCTCACCGCCGATGATCAGCCCGCCGCCGATCCCGGTGCCGATCGTCAGCATCACCGCGTTCTCCGCGCCCTTCGCCGCGCCGTAGAGGTGCTCGGCGAGGGCGGCGACGTTGGCGTCGTTGTCGACGAAGACCGGCAGGCCGGTCCGCTCGGCGACGAGATCGCGGATCGGCACGTCGTCGAGCGGCAGGTTGACGGCGGAGATCGCGATGCCCTTGCCGTGGTCGATCGTGGCCGGGATGCCGAGGCCGACCGCGGTGACGCCAGGACGGGCCGCGCGCGCCTCGTTCACCTCACGCACGAGCAGCTCGACCAGCTCCTCCTCGGTCTGCCCGGTCGACGCCTCGCGACTCTCCCAGTGGACGTTGGACGCGGAGTCGAGAACGCCCAGCAGCATCTTCGTGCCCCCAAGGTCAACTCCGATGATTTCCCCTGCACTCACGCGAGGTTCCGGTTCGGGGAGAGGCGGTCGACCGGATACATAGGCATGATTCCCGCAGTCTTTCATGCCCACTGACGGCGAGCAGCAGCCCTCCGGGCCGCCCGAGTACAAGGTCTACCGGTCCCGGAAAGGCCTTCTGTCGAGGCTGCGGTCCCCAGATCTCTCGGGCCTCAGAGAGCGGACGCCGCATGCGCCGAAGCCGTGGCGACGCGACAAGCGCGACCGTCCCGAGCAGCCCGACCGTCCCGGGCCCGCGCGCCGCTGGACGCGCAAGCGGGTGCTCAAGTGGGCCGGGCTGGCGGCGCTGGGGTGGATCGGGCTCAGCTTCCTCGCCTTCGCCGTCTCCGCCCAGCTGCAGTCCTTCAAGCTCTCCGGCGAAGCGAAGGACGTCCTGCACGGCAACCCGATGCTGCTGCCGAGCGCGCAGACGATCCTCGTGATCGGCACCGACGCCCGCCCGCCCGACACCCAGGAGCCGGGGGCGGCGCCCGCGGAGGAGTGCTTCGAACAGCAGGCGCACGGCGACGCTCCGCACGATCCCTGCTCGGTCGGCGAATTCCGCGCCGACACGCTGATGCTGATCCGCGCCGGCGGCGGTGCCTTCCGCAAGCTCTCGATCCCGCGCGACTCCTACGCCGAGATCCCCGGCCAGAGCCCGCAGAAAATCAACGCGGCCTACGCGTACGGCGGCGGCGCCGCGCAGATCGAAGCGGTCGAGAGCTTCCTCGACCTCGAGGTCGACCACGTCGCAATCGTCGACTTCACCGGCTTCGAAGACCTGATCGACGCGGTCGGCGGGGTCGAGGTCGACCTCAAGCACAAGCTCTGCGCCGACATCTCCGGCGGCGCCGGCGGCGGCCAGGGGGGAGTGAGCCTGCGACTGCCCAAGGGCGAGAGCACGCTGAACGGGGAAAAGGCGCTGGCATACGCGCGGGTGCGCAAGGTGAGCGAATGCCCGGGGCCGGGCCGCAGCTACTACACGTTCGGCTACAGCGACTTCGACCGCGAGCAGGCCCAGCAGGAGGTGATCAACGGGATCAAGGGACGGCTCACCGACCCCCTGCGCATCCCCTACAACTTCGTCAAGGGCCCGATCATCGGCTGGGACGCGCCCAAGGCCTTCGTCAGCGACATGGGCTTCCTGACGATGCCGCAGCTGGTCCTCGCCGCCGCGATCGGCGGCAGCGCCCCCACCGACGTGCTCTGCGCCGGCGCCAACTCGGGCTGCGGCGAAGGCCCCGAAGGAAGTGTCGAAGTGCCGGACGCGACCCGGCAGCGGGCCGTTGACCGGTTGCTGGGTGGGTAGGGGGAGCTTGGTCGTCCTCCAGTCGAATTGAGCACCGCGCGTAAGCGCGGTGCAACCTGGAGCGCGGCCTAAGCGGCCGCGCAATCGCCGGATTGCATTTCCGCCCGCTTCGCGACATTCGACTGGAGGACGACCAAGCTCCCTATCGACACGTCACCGGGTGACGCTCGGGCTGCCGGGCCGGGATCAGGGTTCTCAAGCTTGGGAAAAAGCTTCAAGCCGAGACGGCGCTTCGAATCGTGGAGCTTTGGAGCTTGTGATGTCTCGAGAGGGGATGGCGGGTGCCCCTCCCCAAAACACTCAAGCGCGGCTCCTGCCGCGCGTTTTGGGGAGGGGCACCCGCCATCCACCCCCGACCCCAACGACTTACCTCTTCTCCCCCCACGCATCCTCCAGCGGCACGCCGAACGTGTTGAGGGCGCCGGCGAGCATCGCGTAGTTGCCGACCAGCATCACCGCCTCGAGGATCTGGGAGGGCTGGAGGCGCTGCGCCAGGGCCTCGTAGGTGGCCTCGCTCAGGGCATGGTTCTCGAGCAACTCGGGAACGATCCGCAGGAGCAGCCGCGTCTGCTCGCCGAGCAGCTCGCTCTGCGGGTCGGCAGCGATCGCCTCGATCTGCTCCCTCGAGAGGCCCACTCGGCGGCCGATCGCCTCGTGCTGCGTCCACTCGTACCGGGAGCCGCAGAGCCACGCCGTGCGCAGGATCAGCGCCTCGGTCTCGCGCCGGTCGAGCTTGCCGCGTGGCATCAACCGCATGTTGAAGGCGAGGAAGGGGCGGAACAGCCGGCGGTCGATCGAGACCACGCGCATGAACTGGTAGCTGCGGCCTTTGGTGAGGCGCTTCGCGAGCGCGATCAGGCCGCGGTGCAGGGGTGAGCGCTTGATCCTCGGGTCCTCGGTGCGGTCGGGCAGCTCGTGCCAGCGCGGAGGGGCCGCCGGGGCGTCCCGGTCGCTCATCGCCCGCCTCCCACCCGGCGCTCGAGGTCTGCCTTCAGCCGCTGCATCTGCATGATCGCCCTCGTTCTACCGAAACCGGTCAGGTGACCCTCGCCACCCTCGCGGCGGAAGCGCTCCGTGCTGAGGGTGATGACGAGGCGGGCCGGGTCGTCCCAACCCGACCAGGGAAGCGACTCGAACTCGCGGCTGAACAGCATCTCGCGCGCCGCCTTCGCCGGGGCGACGCCGCGATCGAGCCGCCTCGCCCCCTCCACCTGCGCCCACTCGAGGTACTCGCGCAGCAGGTCGACCGCCGCCTGGTCGCAGACCGGGCCGTGGCCGGGCACGAACGTGGTCGCGCCGAGCGAGGAGATGCGTTCGATCGCCGCCAGCCAGGCGGCTATTGGCCCCGCCCAGGTGATCGGCGTGCAGCCGATGAAGAGGATGTCGGCGGCGAAGCAAGCCGAGACGTCGGGTACCCAGACCACCGCGTCTCCCGCCGTGTGGGCTGGGCCGACCTCGATCAACTCCACCTTGCGATCGCCGACCGCGAGGGTCAATTCTCCGTCGAACGTCTCGCTCGGCAGGGTCAGCTCGACCTCGCTCCAGTCGAAGGGTGCCATCTCGCGGCCCAGCGGCCGCAGCACCCGCCCGAGGCGCTTGAGGCGGCGCAGGTCTCGCGGCGTGTCGAGGGCCATCAGGTCCTTCGCGGTCGCGGTCGAGACGATCCGCGCTCCTGCGAGCAGCTGGTTGCCCCAGACGTGGTCGCCGTCGGAGTGGGTGTTGACGACGGTCTCGGGCGCGGCGTCGACCAGCCCGCGCGCCTCCGCGAGCATCCGCCGGGTCAGCGCCAGGTCCCAGAGGGTGTCGACCAACAGGGCGTGCTCGCCGGAGGCGATCAGCCCGGCGTTCGACTCGCCGAGCCCGCCGTTCGGTTGCAGCCAGGCCCAGGTGCCGTCTCCCACCCGCTGAAAGCCGCGCTCGAACCGCGCCGGCTCGCCGTGAAGCGTCCTATCTGCTCCCATCACCGGCTCCATCCGCCTCCAGCTTGACGACTGAACGGTTGACCACCCTATAGGTGGGTCAACCGTTCACTCGCTGGTGGCGGACGCCTTGGGCTTCGCGTCGGTCGATGATTTCGCGTCGCTCGACTTCGACTCGGAGGGCTTCGAATCGCTCGATCCCTTCGACTCTCCGGAACCGTCCCCGGACGAACCGGCGGCTCCGCCCTTCTTCTTCTTGCCGTAGTCGGTGTTGTAGAAGCCGGAGCCCTTGAAGTGGACGGCGACGGGGTGCAGGACGCGCACGGCGGGAGCGCCGCACTCCTGGCACTCGGTGAGCGAATCGTCGCTCATCCGCTGGATCACGTCGAAGACGTGACCTTTCTCGCACTTGTACTCGTAAATGGGCACGGGATGCGGGATTATCGCACCCGATACGGTTCCGGCATGGGAACCGCCGAGCAGGGAGCACCGCCCACCGAGGTCTCGATGGATGAGATCGTCGCCCTCTGCAAGCGGCGCGGCTTCGTCTTCCCGTCCTCGGAGATCTACGGCGGGCTCGGCTCGACCTACGACTACGGCCACTACGGGGTGCTGCTGAAGAACAACGTCAAGGCCGAGTGGTGGCGGGCGATGCTGCAGGAGCGCGACGACATCGTCGCCCTGGACTCGGCGATCCTCCAGCACCCTCGGGTCTGGGAGGCGTCGGGCCACCTGGCGGGCTTCACCGACCCGCTCGTCCAGTGCCTGGGCAAGTGCAAGAAGCGCTGGCGGGAGGACCACCTGCGCGAGGCGGTCGAAGCCGAGGGCGGCGACCCGGCCGCCGAGCTGCGCTGCCCGGAATGCGGCGGCGAGCTCACCGAGCCGCGCCAGTTCAACCTGATGTTCGAGACCCACGTCGGCCCGGTGGCGGGCGAGGGCTCGGAGGTCTACCTGCGACCGGAGACGGCGCAGGGCATCTTCATCAACTTCAAGAACGTGATGGCCTTCGCCCGCAAGAAGCCGCCCTTCGGCATCGCCCAGATCGGCAAGTCCTTCCGCAATGAGATCACGCCGGGCAACTTCATCTTCCGCACGCGGGAGTTCGAACAGATGGAGATGGAGTTCTTCGTCCCCCCGGCCGAGGCGGAGCAGTGGTACCGGACCTGGATCTCCGAGCGCGAGCGCTGGTACGTCGAGCTCGGCATCCGCCCGGAGTTCCTCCGCGTCCGTCCCCACGACGCCGACGAGCTCTCCCACTACTCCTCGGGCACCAGCGACGTCGAGTACCTCTTCCCGATCGGCTGGTCGGAGCTGGAGGGGATCGCCAACCGCGGCAATTTCGACCTCACCCAGCACGCCGAGTTCAGCGGCGAGAAGCTCGAGTACTTCGACCAGCAGACCAAAGACCGCTACGTGCCGCACGTGATCGAGCCGGCGGCGGGAGCCGACCGCGCCACCCTCGCCTTCCTGGTCGACGCCTACGACGTCGAGGAAGTCGAGGGCCGCCAGCGCACGGTGCTGCGCCTGCACCCCCGCCTGGCACCGGTCAAGGTCGCCGTCCTCCCCCTCGTCTCCAAGGAGGGCATGCCCGAGAAGGCCCGCGAGATCTTCAACGAGCTGCGCAGCCGCATGCCCGCCGAGTTCGACGAGGGCGGCTCGATCGGCAAGCGCTACCGCCGCCAGGACGAGATCGGCACCCCCTGGGGCATCACCGTCGACCACCAGACGATGGAAGACGACACCGTCACCCTCCGCGACCGCGACTCCCTGGAGCAGACCAGAGTCCCGATCGCCGAGCTGGCGGACGACCTTGCCGCCCGCCTCACCCAGCCCTGGCAGAGCCCGAAGCTCGCCGGCTAAGAGCTGCCCTCGATCAAGCCGATCACGTTGCCCTCGGGGTCGGTGAACTGACCGAGGACCATGCGGCCCATGATCGTCTCGGGACCCATCACGCGGGTGCCGCCGAGGGACTCGGCCTTGCTCAGGGCCTCCTCGACGCTGGGGACTTCGACGTAGAAGGTGACGTGGCCCTCGTAGCCCTCGGGGCCCTGGCCGATGCCGCCACCCAGGCCGATGCCTTCGGCGTTGCTGTTGGCCTCGCGGTCGACGAGGCCGTATTTCATCTCGTTGTCGGCGTTGACCTCCCAGTCGAAGAGCTCGGCGTAGTAGCTCTGCAGCTTCTCGCCGTCCTTGCCGACCACCTCGAAGTGGACCACTGGCTGTCCCATCGCGTGTCTCCTTTGTCGCGGCTTGTCGAACCCTGATCTTCTCGCAAGAGAGATCTTCCTCGGCCTATCCTGCCACCGTGAGCCCCAGCCTCTTCCGCGATCGAGACTTCCGGCTCGTCGCGGCTTCGATCGGCGTCTCGGCGCTGGGCGACTGGGTGGCGATCGTCGCGCTCGGGCTCCACATCAAGGAGGCAACCGACTCGGGCTTCGCCGTCGCCGCTCTCTGGGTCTGCCTCTTCGGCCCTTCCGTCCTCGTCGCCGGGCACGTCGGCCTGCTGGTCGATCGGATCGAGGCGACCCGGTTGCTCGCCGCGGTCTCGGCGATCGGGACGCTCGCCGCTGTTGTGGTCGCCTTCACCGGTGCGGTCGCGCCGGTGCTCGCCCTGACCGCGGTCATCGGCCTCGTCTTCGCCACCTCGCAGCCGGCCGAGTTCGCCCTCGTCCCCCCGCTGGCGGGCGACGATCGCATTCAGGAGGCAAACGGCCACATTGAGACCGCCCGCTACATCGGCTTCGGCGCCGGTCCGATCGTCGGCGGCCTCCTCTTCGCCGCCGGCGGGCTCGAGCTGGCGATGCTGGTCGACGCCGCGACCTTCGCCTTCGTCGCCGTCGCCGCCCTCTCGCTGAAGGTGAGGCGGCGGCCGGAGGAGCTGGGCGAGGGCGAGCGGACTCCACGGGCACGTGACGGCATCGCCTTCCTCTTTGGCGACCGGGTCCTGGCGCTGGTGATGACCGTCGCCTTTGCCTCCCTGCTCTTCATGTCCGCGGTCTGGGTCGGCGAGCTCTTCTTCGTCGAGGACGTGCTCGGCCGTGGCGACGTCGCCTACGGCGCGATGCTCTCGATCTGGACCGTCGGCATGGCGCTCGGCGCGATGCTGCTCTCGCGCCGCGTCGCCGCGGTCGCCGTCGCAACCGTCGGCCTTCTCGCCGCCGCGACCCAGGGTGCCGCCCTGGCGCTGCCCGCCCTCTGGCTCAGCTTCGGCTTCTTCCTCGCCTGCTCGTTCTTCGGCGGGCTCTCGCACGGGCTGAAGAACGTGATGTTCCGCAGCCTGATCCACGTCCGCGTGCCGGACCACCTCCACGGCCGCGCCTTCGCCGCCTACAACGGCATCCGCAACACCGCCGAGCTGGGCGCCTTCGCCGCCGGTGGGCTGCTGGTCGCCGCGATCGGCGCTCGCGGCACGCTGGCGTACGCGGGCGGCCTCTCCGCCCTCGCCGGCGCCCTCGGCCTGCTCGCCCTGCTGCGCATGTACGGCGGCTGGACCCCGACCGGCCCGGTCGGTCCGCCGATCGATGCCGGGCTCGGCGACGAGCCCCCGGCTCCGGCCCAGCCCGCACCCGAGGGCTGACCCTCAGCCCATGAAGCGCTCGACGTCGGCGGCGTCGGCTTCGAGGGCGGCGGTCGCCTTCTTGGTGATCGGGCCGAGGGGCTCGACCGTCACCTTGCCTCGGTTCAGCTTCCAGGTGGCCACAGCGCGGCCGTCGACCATGGCGAACGGTCGGAAGAGGCCGTTGCTGGTGACCAGATGGTTGTGCGGGCCGATGATCTCCTCGCGCGAGGTCCAGCCGAGCAGGACGGGGTCGTAGGCGCCGATCAGGCGCGGTCCCGGCACCTCGGCCTGCGGCGGACTGGCCGCGAGGTGGACGAGGCCGTCCTCGCGTTCGACCAGCTCCTTGGCAATGGCGGCGAGGCCGGCGCGGGCGTCTCGCAGGGGCAAGCCGGCCCACTTGGCGAGGTCGCGATCGCCGGCGGGGGCATGGCCGGTCAAATAGCGGCGCGCCAGCTCGGCGAGAGCGACATCGCGGTCGACGGGCTTCGCCGGCTCGAGCCAGTCGCGGACGAGCGCATAGGCATGGTCCTTGCCGACCATCGGACCACGCACGACAACCCCGCGCACCGCCGCGAGGAAGAGGAGATGGATCAGGGCCTGCCCTTGCGTGGGGACACCGGCGGAGTCGAGGCGTTCGCGCAGCTGCAGCCGGGTCAGGGGGCCCTCATCGGCGAGGGCGCGCTCGATCGTCGCCACCGCACGCTCGCCGAGCTCGGGTGCGACACCCTCCTGGCGGAGCCGCCGGCTGCACGAGGTGAGCAAGGGCGGCGTCGTCAGCATCTGCAGCCACGGGTAGTCCTCGCTGCGGACCAGGTGCAGGGTCCCGCGGTTGAGCCAGGTGATCAGCAGCGAGCGCTCCTCGCTCAGCGCCCGGTCCACGTCCGCGGCGCCGAGGCCCTCGCTTCGAACCCTGACGGCGAGGCGGGCCCCCCGCGGGTCCTGGCCCTGGATCGCGAGCAGCCGTCGCGCCACCGCAACCGGACCCCGCTCCGGCCTGCCGGAGAGGCCCTGGGCGGCGAACCGCTGGGCGAGCACCACGCGCGTCGTCACGCGGGGATGATCGCGCTAACGCGCAAGAAGCGTCCTATGACGCGTAGGGCGAATTCTTTAAGGGTTCGATCGCGATCAATTCGACCACGTAGAGCAGAGTCCCGGTCCCGTAGGCGAGCCTAGAGGGCAGGATCAGTTCGCGCCGGCTTCCGAGCTTCATTCCTTTCAGGCCGGTTTCCCAGCCGTCGCGCACTTCACCCGAGCCGAAGGTGAAGGAGAAGGAGGAGCCGGGAGGGAGGGGGTCTTTCCCCCATTTGACTTCGAAACGGTCCTTGGTCTTGTAGTTGACGCCGACAAAGAGGACCGTGAGGCGCTGCCCCCACTTCGCGCGCATGTCCCCGACCCCCTTCTTCAAGACCTTGACGACGAGGTTCCCCGGCGGGGGACCGGGGGGCACCACCACCTTCGGCGGGGCAGGCGTACCGTCGACTTCGAACTTCGGATTGGAGCTCCCCTCGGCTGCATACACGCGTATCCCGGAGCCCAGCTGCTTCGTGTTCGGTGTCTGCTCGGGTTTCGCCGCGGTGGCGGTGGGCTCGGAGGCAACCGGTGTGTCGTCCCCACCGCAGGCAGCCAAAGCCAAGCCGGCCACCAGAGCGCATATCGACACGATTAGTCTGAGAAAATTCACGCAATGATCTTACGCGACGCCGCGAATCTCAGCGCGGCGGGGGGCGCAGAAGACGCTACTCGATCGACTCGAGGTCGATGACGAAGATCAGCGTTTCATTGGGGCCGATCGCCGGCGGAGAGCCGGCCGGGCCGTAAGCGAGGTTCGGGGGGATCGTCAGCTCGCGCCGGCCGCCGACCTTCATCCCTTCCACGCCCTGTTCCCAGCCGGAGATCACCTGCCCTGACCCGAGCTGGAAGGCAAACGGTTCGCCGCGGCCCCAGGAGGCGTCGAACTCTTCGCCGCTGTCGAAGCCGACACCGACGTACTGGACGCTGACGGTGTCGCCGGCTTTAGCTTCGGCACCACTCCCGACTTCGAGGTCGTCAATCTCCAGCTCCTTCGGCGGCGCGCCATTCGGCACCGTCACCTTCGGCTTCGTCTTGCTCCCCGCCGGAGCCGATTCGGCCTGCTCGGTCGCGGTGGCGGTCGAGTCGGACTCGGTGGTCGAGTCGTCATCGCCGCAGGCGGCAAACAGCAGGGCCGCACACGCCGCGATCGTCAACACCAGTGCCTTCACGGCGGGCAATGCTACGCGACCGAGCGCGAAGGCGGTGGCTGACCGACCCCCCGCCGACTCTCTACCCTCACCGCGTGGACAACCCGCTGCTCACCGCGGTCCTGCTGCCGGCGGCCATCGCCGTGATCATGTGCAGCCTCGGCCTGACCCTGACCCGCGAGGACTTCCGGCGCGTGCTCGTCGCACCGAAGGGGGTGGCGATCGGGATGCTCAACCTGGCCCTGATCTCGCCACTGCTCGCGTTCGCGATGGCGGAGCTGTTCTCGCTGCCACCGGAGCTGGCGGTCGGCCTCGTCCTGCTCGGGGCCTCGCCGGGCGGGATGATGGCCAACATGCTGACGCACCTGTCGCGCGGCGACACGGCGCTGTCGGTGACGATGACGGCGATCAGCAGCGTCGGCGCGATAGTGACCGTGCCGCTTTTCCTCGAGCTCTCCATCAACCACTTCGACGCAACCGGAATCGGCGACGTGAGCATGCTCGGGGTGGTGGTGCGGGTATTCGCGATCACGGTCGTCCCGGTCGCGATCGGGATGGAGCTGCGCAGGCGGCGGCCCGAGCAGGTCGAAGCGGTCTACCCGCGGGTGCGGGCGATCGCGCTCGGCCTCTTCGCAGTCGTCGTCGGCGGCGCGATCGCCAGCGAGTACGACACGGTTGCCGAGAACGTCGCCGAGGTGGCAGGTGCCGCCCTCGCCCTCAACATTGCGGCGATGTCGCTCAGCTTCGCGATCTCCAAGCTGGCGCGGCTCGGCGACCGCCAGTCGACCGCGATCGCGCTCGAGCTCGGCATCCACAACTCGGCGCTGGCGATCGCGGTAGCCGCCCCCCTCGCAGCCGACGTCAGCATCCCGGCCGCGGTCTACGCCTCGTTCATGCTCGGCACCGGCGGCGCTTTCGCCTGGGCGATGAGCCGCCGCAACGCGGATCTGGAAGAACTGGGCGAAGAGCCGTGCCCGGAACCGGCCGAGGCATGAGTGGTTCACCCGAAATCGGGTGAACCTCGCCCGAGGGAGAGCTCACCCCTTGCCGGAGATCAGGTCCCAGGCGCGCCGGAGTTTGTCGTTACGTCCCTTGACCATGTCGTCAGGCCCGACCTCGATCGAGCCGGGGTTAGCGCTCGGCTTGGGCAGGGTCTCCGCTGTCGCGGCGTCGATCTTCAGCACCACACCGCGCTCGTAGATTGCCTCGACCTCCGGGGCGTCGACGAACCGATGGCCGCCCGGCAGGGCGCTCGTGTCCAGCACGATGCCGTCGAAGATGTCGTCGTCGGGCACGGCGAGGACGTACTCGACCTCACCCAGCTTCTTGCCGTCGCTCGAGTAGACGGGCACGCCCGCCTGCAGCACGAGATGAGAGTTCGGTGCACCTAGATCGTCCATGGCCATGAGCATATCCTCGCTGGGATCTCGCCAATCGACTCGGCCGCGGTTATGCTCGCACCGGCCGAACTGGTCGACTAAAGGAGGATGGGATGGCGGTAGGACTGTGGATCAGCTTCGCGGACGGGACGCAAGAGCAGTACGACGCGGTCAACGCGCATCTGGGAGTGGAGCAGAACCCCCCCGAGGGCCTGGTGTTCCATGCCGCCGGGCCGATGGAGGGCGGCTGGAACGCGATCGACTTCTGGGAGTCGCGCGAGCACTTCGACCGCTTTCTGGGGGAGCGGCTGGGGCCGGCGATCCAGGAGCTCGGCGACAAGGCCCCGCCGAACCCGCCGAACATCAAAGAGTTCCCGGTCTACAACACCATCAAGGGCTAGCGACCCGGAGACAGCGCAAATGACCTTGAACCTCGCATCGCTTCTGACCGAGAGCGCCGAGCGCTCGCCGGAGGCCCCGGCGATCCGGCTCGGCGACAACGAGCTCAGCTACGGACAGCTCGACGAGCTCAGCGCCCGGCTCGCCACGCTGCTGGGCGAGAAGGGGTTCGAGCCGGGAGACCGGGTCGGCGTGATGCTGCCCAACGTGCCCGAATTCCCGGTCGCCTACTACGGCGTGCTGCGAGCCGGCGGCGTGGTGGTGCCGATGAACGTGCTGCTGAAGCGGCGCGAGATCGCCTTCTACCTGGAGGACTCCGGCACCAAGCTGCTGCTCGCCTGGCACGGCTTCGCCGAGGAGGCGCGCGAGGGCGCAGCTGAGGCCGGAGCCGAGCTGATCGAGGTCGAGCCCGCCGCCTTCGCGGCGACGCTGGCGGGGCTGGAGCCGACCCCGGGCATCGCCGAGACGGCGGAGGACGACACCGCGGTGATCCTCTACACCTCAGGCACCACGGGCAAACCGAAGGGCGCCGAGCTCACCCACCACAACCTCTTGAAGAACGCTGAAATCTCCTCGCGGACGACCTGCGAGGTCGGGCCGGGCGACGTCGTCCTCGGCGCCCTGCCCCTCTTTCACTCCTTCGGGCAGTCGGTCGGGATGAACTCCTCGCTGCTGGTCGGCGCCTGCCTCACCCTGGTGCCGAAATTCGACCCCGGCGAGACGCTAGAGACGATGCAGCGCGACAGGGTCACTCACTTCTACGGCGTGCCGACGATGTTCGGCGCGCTCCTGCACCACCCCGAGCGGGAGAGCTTCGACACTTCCTCGCTGCGCAATTGCATTACCGGCGGCGCCTCGATGCCGGTTGAGGTGCTGCGTGGCTTCGAAGAAGCCTTCAACGCGAAGGTGCTCGAGGGCTACGGGCTCTCGGAGACCTCACCGGTATCCAGCTCCAACCACCCCGACATGGAGCGTAAGCCGGGCTCGATCGGCACCCCGATCGAGGGGGTTGAGATGAAAGTCGTCGACGAGGACGACAACGAGGTCGCCCAGGGTGAGGTCGGCGAGATCGTGATCCGCGGCCACAACATCATGAAGGGCTACTGGCAGCGTCCCGACGCGACCGAGGAGGCGATGCGGGGCGGCTGGTTCCACAGCGGCGACATGGCCCGCACCGACGAGGAGGGCTATTTCTACATAGTCGACCGCAAGAAGGACCTGATCATCCGCGGCGGCTACAACGTCTACCCGCGCGAGGTCGAGGAGGTGCTCTTCGAGCACCCGAAGATCCGCGAAGCCGCGGTGCTCGGCGTCCCCCACGACGAGTGGGGCGAGGAGATCGGCGCCGCGGTCGTCCTCCACGACGGCGAGGAGCTTCCCCCCGAGGAGGTCAGCGCCTACGTCAAGGAGCGGATCGCCGCCTACAAGTACCCGCGCGTCGTCTGGTTCCTCGACGACCTGCCCAAGGGCCCCACCGGCAAGATCCTCAAGCGCGAGATCGAGCCGCCGGCAGCTGTGTGACGAAGTCACTGACGGATAAACTGGCTGGTTGGCCAGTTTGGCGGTAACCTCCCCGGCAGTCGCCGGAGGAACAACGAAGGAGAGAGATGAGCGTCGCGTCGCAGAGCCTGATGGACAACGTCACCTACGAGGACCTGTACCACCGCTGGGAGCAGGGCAACTGGAGCGCCTACGACATCGACTTCTCCGGCGACAAAGCGGGCTGGGACGGTCTCAGCGACATCCAGCGGCGCTCGGCGATGTGGATCTACTCGATGTTCTTCTACGGCGAGGACCGGGTCGCCGACACGCTCTCCCCCTACGTCACCGCCGCCCCAACTGAGGAGCAGTCCTACTTCCTCGCCACCCAGCAGGTCGACGAGGTGCGCCACTCGGTCTTCTTCCACCGCTTCTTCAAGGAGGTGATCGGGGTCGGCGGCGACTCGATCCAGCAGACCCTCGCCTCCACCCTGCCGCAGCTCAACTGGGGCTACCGCGGCATCTTCGACCGGCTCGACGTGATGGCCGAGGAACTGCGCAAGGACCGCTCGCTGCCCAAGTACGCGCAGGCGATCACCCTCTACCACCTGATCGTCGAGGGCTCGCTCGCCCAGCCCGGCCAGCACTTCATCGAGGACTTCTTCGCCTCCGAAGAGACGATGCCCGGCTTCAGCTCCGGCATGGCCAACGTCTCCCGCGACGAGCAGCGCCACATCGGCTTCGGCGTCAAGGTGCTCTCCGAGCTGCTTAAGGAAGGGGAGCCAGGCGCCGAGGAGTGCAGGGCCGCCGTCGTGGAGCTGCTGCGCGAGGTCCTGCCCTACGGGCCGGCGGTCTTCAACCCGCCGAACATGGACCGCGAGTACACCGAGTGCTACGGCTTCTCGCTCGAGGACATCTTCGCCTTCGGCCTCAAACTGATCCGCCAGCGCTGGCGCACGATCGGCTACCCGATCGAGGAGATGCCGCCCGGCGTCTTCCCCTTCGACCCCGAGATGGACGAGCGCACGGTCGCCGAGCGCCAAGTGAAGCTGATGATGGGCGGCATCCTCGGCTCGCTCGACGGCGTGCCCGAGAGCTCACCCGAGTTGCAGCGCCTCTACTTCGACGTGATCGAGCGCGTCGTCAACCCGAAGGCGGCGAACGGATCGCGCCTGGTCTACCAGTGGCGCTTCACCGACGCCGAGCCCTGGCACCTGGTGATCGACAACGGCTCGACCCACGCCGAGCCGGGCGAAGCCCCCAACCCCAACCTCGTCCTCGAGGCCAGCTGGGCCGACTTCGTCGCCACCGGCAGGCCCGACAACAACCCGCTGAAGATGGTCCTGCAGCGCCGCCTCCGCCCCCGCGGCTCCGTCCGCGAACTGGCCCGGATGCGGAAAGTCTTCCCGAGCTGACGCCGGGTCTACGCAGGCGCGGGGTCGCTGGGCGCGGCCTGCGCCTCGCGCTCGGCGGCGCTGACGTCGGCCGAGATCCGTACCGCGGCTGAGAGCAGCGGCGCCGCCAGCACAAGTCCGACGGTGCCGAAGAGGCAACCGCCGGCGATCGTCGCGATCAGCACGGCCAGCGGATGCAGCTTCAGCGCCGCGCCGTAGGCGATCGGCTGAACCAGCTGCTGCAGGACGCCGTTGGCCAGCAGCACGACGACCGCGAGGGCCAGCGCCGCCTCCGGCCCCGCGCCGCCGAGGGCGATCAGGACCGCGAAGGCCCCAGCGGCCCAGGCACCGAGGTAGGGGACGTACCCGCCGACGAACGTGACCGCCATGATCGTGCCGGGCAGGGGGACGCCGAGGAGCAAAGCCCCCGCGCCGACGATCAGCGAGCTCCAGAGGGAGACAGCCGTGACGCCGAGGAAATACCCCCGCAGGCTGCTGGCCACGCGACCCAGTATCGAGTGGGCCAACGGAACCGGCACGCCGAGATGGCGCTCGACGAAGCTCCCGATGGCCGGCCCGTCCTTGAGCAGGAAGAAGAGGCTGAGGGCGGTGAACGAGAGGAAGACGGCGAGCGACGCGAGCCTGTCGACCCCGCCGATCAAGCCGTGGGTCAGCGCTTCGAAGCCCGCGCTGATCGAAGCGCTGGCGTCGGCGTTCGCGTTCGCCGCGGTCGTCGCGTTCACCCCGAGGTCGTTGACGAGGGACTCGATCTCGCTCGCCCCTTCGCTGAGCCTCGCGGAGAGGCTGTCCGCCTGGCTCGCGATTCCGGTCAGCACGATCAGCCCGACGCCGACGCCGACTGCGATGATCGCGAGAAAGACGAGCCCCGCGCCGATCCCCCTCGGGATCCCGTGGCGGCGAAGCCAGTCGACGAGCGGAGAGGTGACGGAAGCGATGATCCCGGCCACGATCACCGGCATCACGATCGTCTCCGTCAGCGCGAGGAGCCAGATCGCGCCGACCAGCGCTGCGGCGACGCCGACCAGGAGCCAGGCGGAGAAGCCGAGGTCCCGCAGCCAAGCCGGAGCGGAGAAGATCCCGCTCAGCTCGGCGGGATCGATCTCGATTACTTCTTCCTCGGGGGCCGCGCCCTCGTGGCCGGGCTGCCGCAGCCGCCCTCGGATCGCGCGCCTTGGACTCATCGGGACGCAGGACGATACGCGGCGCCCCCGACACGGCGACGGCCGAGCCGCAAGGTGACCGAGGCGGCGCGGGTCACCTACGTCGGCCACGCGACCGTCCTGGTCGAGATGGACGGGGTCCGCCTGCTCACCGACCCGGTGCTGCGGAGCCGGGTAGGCCCGCTGCGGCGCCACGGGCAGGCCCCCGACCCACTGTTGACGGAGGGCGTCGACGCGGTGCTGATCTCCCACCTTCATCACGACCACGCGGACGCTCCCTCGCTGCGCCGGCTGGACAGGGCGGTGCCGGTGCTCGCCTCGCCGGGGGCGGGGGACTTTCTCGAGGACCTCGGCTTCGGCGACGTCCACGAGCTCGCCCCGGGCGAGTCCGGCGGCGTCGGCGGCGTCCGCGTCACCGCCACCGAGGCGAACCACCCGGCCGGGGGGCGGCGCTTCGAGCGGGCCTCGCGGGCGGTGGGCTTCGAGCTGAGCGGACGGCGGCGCATCTACTTCGCCGGCGACACCGACCTCTTCGACGGCATGGAGGGGATCGGCGGCGGCGGGCTCGACCTCGCCCTGCTGCCGATCTGGGGTTGGGGCACGAGCATCGGGGCCGGGCACCTCGACCCCGAGCGGGCGGCGCAGGCCGCGGCGCTGCTCTCCCCGCGGGCAGTGGTCCCGATCCACTGGGGGACGCTCTACCCACTCGGCCTGGCGCGGTTTCGTCCCGGCCCGCTGCGCGAGCCGCCGCGCGAGTTCGTCGCCCAGATGCGGGCCCTCGCCCCTCAGGTCGAGGCGCGGGTGCTGGCGCCCGGGGAGGCGACCTCGCTCTCGTAGCTCGAGTGCCCCAGCTGCGCCAGCCAACCGCGGAATATCCGGTGGACCCGTTCGGCGCCGACCACGTCGTCCTCGGGCCAGGCCAGCTCGCTCGGGTGGAGCACGAAGGGGAAGCTCTGGGTCCCGCCCATGCCGCCGTGCGAGCCGACCAGCTCCTCGAAGGCGGCGACCTCGCCGAACTCCGGCCAGAAGGTGCTGTTGACCATCAGGTCGGCACAGTGCGGAAAGCCATCGGTGCGCCGGACGTGCTCGGCGGCGTGGGGGCCGAAGTCCGCGAGCGGGTCCTCCCCCTCGATCCGGTCCTCGTCGAGGAACCGGGTCCCGCCCTTGCCGACGACGATGGCGCCCGAGCGCTCTGAGCGCACCAGGACGAAGCCGACCCCGGGGTGGTCGCGGAGCGCCGGCAGGAGGCGGGGATAGAGGGCGTCCAGCCGCTCGAGGGTCACCCGTCCCGGCTCGCGGGGGAAGCTGACCAGGCCGAGGCAGCCCGAGGCCATCACGGAGATCTCGGGGACCTCCTGGCCGTGCGCCCTCTCGGCCTCGCGGCGGGCATCGGCGTCGAGCGTGACGACGCCGTCGTCGCGGCGCCCCTGGGTCGCGATCCGCACGGCGCCCGCCGCCACGGTGTCGTCGCGCGCGACCTCGGTCAGACCGGCACTCATATAGGAGAGCGCGTCCTCGTCGCCCCCTTCGGCGGCGATCGTGCTGTCGGGGTCGCAGGCCGAGCGGACCAGGTCCCCGAGCGTTTCGCCGTAGCGGTCACGGAAGGTCTCCCCCTGCGACTGCCCGTGGTCGGAGAGCACCACGAGGCGGTAGGGCCGCGGCGCCTCGGCGCAGGCGGTGGCGATCCTGGCGATCTGGCGGTCGAGGTCACGCAGCACGGCGAGGGCGTCGTGGCGCTCGATGCCGGAGTGGTGCGCGACCTCGTCGTAGGCGAGGAAGGTGGTGTAGACCACAGGGCGGCCGGCGAGGACGTCGCCGACGACCGCGGCGACCTGCAGGTCCCGCTGGACCACGGTGCCCCACGCCCGGACGAGCGCGTAGGAGCGGCTGCGGGCGATCCGCGGGCGGACGTCGTCGCGAACCTGGCTGCGGGCCGCACGGCGCTCCCGGCCGACGTCGGCGAGGACGAGGACGAGCGTGCGGGCGACCGCGTAGGGACGGGCGAAGTACGCCGCGTAGTCGCGGCCGATCGGCCGGCGGCGGCGCAGCGCCGTGCTCATCGTCAGCATCGAGTGCGGCGCGTCGCCGGAGAGGATGTTGGCGCGACTGGCGCCGTCGGCATGCAGCAGGCCGCGGCCGTTCGAGTGGCGCCGCTCCAGCTCTTCCGCGTCGCGCGGGTGGTTGGTCACGATCGCCGCGTCCCGGTCCTTCTCCCACCAGCGGAAGGCCGGCATGTCCTCGTTGCTGCCGTGCAGGAGCCCGGCCTGGCAGGCGCCGGTCTGCGAGGACCAGTCGGTCTCCCATCCCTCCAGCCGGTGGGAGCCGCTGCGCAGCCAGGCGGCGAGGTTGGGGGCGCTGCCGTCGCTGAGCGCGCGGCGCAGGACTTCGTGGGCGAGCCCGTCGATCTCCAGGAAGAGGACGCCCGGGATCTCGCTCCGCTCCGCCCGCCCCCGGCGCCGCGCCTGGCGCCGTACGACGTAGCGGTACCAGGCCTCGTTCTCGTCGATCGCGAGCAACCCGTAGACGATCGCGGTGACGCCCGCCATCGCGATCGTCACCACCACCCCCTCGAGGACGCCCTCGATCTCCGCCCCGGGCAGGACGTCGATCGCGAAGGTCACGAGCAGCCCGTTCAGCACGAGCGCCGCACCCCCCAGCGTGAGGACGGTGAGCGGCAACGCGAAGCGAGCGAGAGTCGGCCAGATCAGGGCATTGAGGAGCCCGATCAGCGCGGCCGCGCCAAGCGCCGCAGGCGCGCCGTCCAGGACGAATCCCGGCATCACCTCCGAGAGCGCCAGCAGCGTCAGCGCGTCGAGCAGGAGGACGAGCAGGGCCCGCCAGATGGTGCGAAGGCTCATGGTTTACCGCACGGACTGCCAGGAGGTTCTCTCCATCATCGCGCCGAGTCTAAGTGGAAGCGCGGGACGAGCGGCTAGGCGGGCTCTCAATCCTGATCTCCGGTGCAGCGAAGGCGGTTTGCTCTGCTAACTGTGTGTGCTTCACCAGGCTCGTCAGCCTGCACTAAGGTGAACGCATGGACGGAGGCGGTCTGCAGCGGAGTAGCAGCGGCTCGCGCTCTGCCACCACGGGGCGCCCCCGTCGAGAATCGGCGTACACACGCTCTCTCGGTGAGGTTCGCTCGGCACTAGCATCCCGCCTGCGCGAGCGCCTGCCGGAGATCCAAGCGGCAGTCACCTCCCGTGTCTACTCGATCTCTGACCCCCACAAGGTCTCTGACCCCGCCTACCTTCTCCGTCTCAAAGGCGCCCTTGCTGCCGCCGTCGAGTATCGGCTCGCGGTGCTCGAGGCCGGCGAACGGCTGGCGCCCTCTGTCCCACCGTTGCTGCTGGTGCAGGCTCGGCTGGAGGCGCGGGACGGCGTCCCACTCGACACCGTCCTCCGGCGCTACTTTGCCGGCAACACGCTCTTTGGCGACTTCCTGGTCGAAGAGGCGGAGCGGGAGGAGGTTTCGAGCTCGGCCCTTCGTCGCCTGCTGGGCGAGCAGGCGACGCTCGGTGATCACCTGCTCGCCGCGGTCAGCGCCGAGCACGCTCGTGGGGCGGAGAACCGGCCGACCACCGCCGCTGAGCGGCGACGGGAGACCGTCAAGAGCCTGCTCGCCGGCAAGCTCGTCGATCACTCGGAGCTCGGCTACGACCTCGACGACCACCACCTCGCGGTGATGGCCAAAGGCGAGGGAGCGGGTGAGCTGATGCGGCGTTTTGCGAAGGCGGTCGATCGTCGCTTGCTCTCAGTCCAGCGGGAGGAAGAGCCGGTCTGGGCCTGCTGGCTGGGTGGCCGCCGGCAGCTGACGCCCGAGCAGGCGATGGTGGCCTTCGCCAGTGAGGTCCCCGATGGCGTCTTCGTCACCCTCGGACAGCCAGGGGAGGGTCTTCCGGGGTGGCGGTTCAGCCATCTCCAGGCCAAGGCCACCCTGCCGATAGCCGAGCGCCGGAGCCAGCCGGTCGTGCGCTACGCCGACGTTGCCCTGCTTGCCGCGATCACCCGCGACGACCTGGTCACCGCCTCGCTGCGCCAGCTCTACCTAGCGCCGCTCGAACAGGCGCGGGATGGAGGCAAGGTCGCCTGCGAAACTCTGCGCGTCTACTTCGATGCCGAGCGGAACGTCTCTTCTACCGCCGCCGCCCTGGGCGTCGATCGCCGGACGGTGCGGAATCGAATTCGCACGATCGAAGGTCTCCTCGGCCGCCCCCTAAGGGGCTCGGTGGCCGACCTGGAGATCGCGCTGCGCCTCGACGACTAGCGCGCCCGCTTTTCCCATTTTGATCAGTCCGCGGCCGCCGGTGCCCCAAATCGAGGAGGACGTGGCCGCGCCGTACCGCGGAAGATCGGACCATGAACAGAACCCCGGCTTTCGCCGTCGCCTTCGTGGCCGGTTTGGCGTTGATCCTTGCTGCCGTCGCGATCGGCAGCCCGAACCGGAAAATCTGGTGTACCGGCAACATCTGCGTCGCTGACGACGGCGGCATCTTTCCAACCAAACTTCCAAGGCACGGAAAGGCCCCCGTCACCGCCCGCCTGAAGGGCGAAATCAGCACCCGCGACGGAACCCATCCTCCCGCGTTCAAGTCCGTGGAGATGAAAATCGACAAGACGATCGACCTCGATGCGAAGGGTCTTCCGGTCTGCAAGCCCAGCCAGATCGAGGCGAGCGACACCGCCACCGTGAAGCGAGTCTGTGGCGACGCGATCGTCGGCACCGGGGAGGGCGAGATCGAGGTCGCCTTCCCTGAACAAAGTCCGTTCTCTGCGACGGGTCCGATCGTCCTCTTCAACGGCGGCGTAAAAGGGGCGGTCACCACCGTCCTCCTCCACGCCTACGCCAATGTGCCGGCGCCGACCGCGATTGTCACCAAGGCAAAAGTTACGAAGATCAACGAGGGCCGGTTCGGCATGCGGATCCAGGTGCGAGTCCCTGAGATTGCCGGCGGTTCCGGCTCGGTCACCGCGTTCGACGTCAAAGTCGGCCGCCGGTACACCTACAAAGGCAAGAAGAAGAGCTTCCTGATGGCGGGCTGCCCGACCGGCATCTGGATGGCCAAGGGCCAGGCTTCGTTCGAGGATGGAACGGTGCTCGCCATCTCCCATCCCTTCCCCTGCACTCCAAAGGGCTGAGTCGAGTCGGGATTCGAACCCGCGACCTTCGGGTTATGAGATTGGTGGGTGCTTGCCCGCCCAGGGCCGCTCGGCCTCGAGCTGGCCGGCGAGCGAGAGGAGCGTCGACTCGTCGCCGGGGCGGCCGATGATCTGGACCGCCAGGGGGAGGCCGTCGGCGGCGAAGCCCATGGGGACGGACATCGCCGGGTTGCCTAGGTGGTTCCAGGGGACGCAGTAGGGGTAGAAGCGGCTCATTCCGATCACGGTGCGGATGGCGTTCTTGCCCTCCCAGCGGCGGATCGGGATGGCGGTGCCGCCCATCACGGGGGTGATGAGGACGTCGTGGGAGTCGAAGAGGGCGTTGATGCGGGCGGCGTCGGCGTCGCGGCCGCGGAGGGCTCGCTCGAAGAGGAAGTCGGGGAGGCGGCGGCCGAGGCGGCCGAAGCCGCGGGTGCGGCTTTCGAGGCGCTCGGGGTGGGGCACGTCGTCGACCGTCTCCGAGACGCCGCGCAGGAACCTGGGGGTGATGTTGTTGCCGATGCCGCCCCAGTCGGGGTCTTGCTCCGCCACCTCGTGGCCGAGCGAGCGCATCAGCTCGGCGGCGTCGGCGACGGCGTCCTTGACGATGCGGTCGACGGTCGGGGGCGCGGCTGCGCGGGGTGCCAGGGTCGAGTAGGCGACGCGGAGCTTGCCGGGCGGCGTCTGCGCCGACTCGACGAAGGGGCGCTCCGGCGGTGGCGGGGCGCCGGGCTCCTTCGAGCCGCCGGATGTGATGTCCAGATAGAGGGCGGTGTCGAGCACGCTCCGGCTGAGGCAGCCGTTGACCGCGAGGCCGTTCCAGTATTCGAGGCCGGGGGCGAAGGAGATCCGTCCCCGCGAGGGCTTCAGGCCGAAGAGGCCGCAGGATGCGGCGGGGAGGCGGATCGAGCCGCCGCCGTCGCCGGCCGAGGCGATCGGGACCATGCCGGAGGCCACTGCCGCCGCGGAACCCCCGCTTGAGCCGGCCGGGCTGCGCTGGAAGTCCCACGGGTTGCGGGTCACCCCATAGGTGGCCGACTCGGTGAAGCCGCAGATCGCAAGCTCGGGGAGCAGCGTGAGGCCGATCACGATCGCGCCGGCCTCGCGCAGGCGCCGCACCATCTCGCAGTCCTCTGTCGCCGGCTCGGTGAAGGCGTCGGTGCCGAAGCCGGTCACCTCGCCGGCAATCGCGCTTTCGTCCTTGATCGCAACCGGCACGCCGAGCAGCGGCCGCTCCTCGCCCGCCTTCAACCGCGCCTCGGCCTGCTGGGCTTCGAGCAGCGCCTTCTCGGCGAAGACCTTGCGGAACGCGTTCAGCTCGGGGTCGAGGCGGGCGATCCGGTCGAGGTAGAGCTGCACCAGCTCGGTCGGGGAGACCTCCCCCGCCCGCACCATCTCCGCCTGCTTCGCCGCTCCCGCGAAGGCGAGGTCATCGCTCATGGCCGCAAGCCTATTCAGGTCAGCTCGGGCTCGGGCTCGCGGCCGCCGCCCTCGAAGCTGAGGTCGGGCAGGGCGCGGTCGAGCCAGGAGGGCATCCACCAGTTCCAGGCGCCCAGCAGCTTCATCGCCGCCGGGACGAGGATCAGCCGGACCAGGGTCGCGTCGAGGGCGATCGCCACCGCGCAACCCACCCCCAGCTCCTTGATCGAGGGCACGCCGGTGAGGACGAAGACGCCGAAGACCGCGGTCATGATCGCCGCAGCCGAGGAGATCGTGCGGGCGCTGGTCGCCAGCCCTTCGGCGACGGCGCGCTCGTTGTCGCCGTGCTCGAGGTAGCGCTCGCGCATGCGCGACATCAGGAAGACCTCGTAGTCCATCGAGAGGCCGAAGACGATGGCGAAGATCAGCGGCACGTTGATCGTGTCCAGCGCCCCCAGGCTTTCAAAGCCGAGCAGGCCGTCGAGCCAGCCCCACTGGAAGATCGCGACGAGGACGCCGAACGCGGCGCCGATCGAGAGCAGGTTCATCAGCACCGCCTTCAGCGGCAGCAGCAGCGAGCGCAGCATCACCACCAGGACGAGGAAGCTGAGCGCCAGGACGAAGAGCACGATCTTCCACATCGAGCCGTTGATCTGGGCCCGCGCGTCGTCGCTGCGAGCGGTCTCGCCGCCGACGTCGACGGTGGCGACTTTGCTCAGGGCGGTGGCGGGAATGACGGCGTCGCGTAGCCGCCCGACCAGGGCGCGGGTGGCATCGGACTCGCTGGGGGCGCTCGGGGTCGCCTGGACCAAGACGTCGGCGCCGGCGTACACCGGCGGGGCGACGCTGTCGATGCCCGGTGTCCCGGCAAGGGTGTGCGAGAAGGACAGGACGGCGACGCGGTCGGTGCGACTGGGGCCCGGGCCATCCAAGGAGGCGACGACCTGGACCGGGTCGGCGGCGCCGCCGAGCTGCTCGGCGACCAGCTCGTTGCCGACCCGCACGTCGCTGTCCTTCGGGAACTGCTCGAGCGCGCCCGTGCCGGTCTCGACCGAGAGCAGCGGAGCCGCCAGCGTGAGCAGGACGGCGGAGACCCCGATCACGGCGACCCAGGGGTGAGCCATCACACGGTTCGTCCACCTCACCCAGAACGCCTCGCGGTCGGGGCGCTCGCCGCGCCGGCGGAAGATCCCCAGCACCCTGGCGACGATGCCACCCGGCATCACCCGGTCGCCGAGCATCGCGATCAGCACCGGGAGGAGGGTGGTCGCGGTGAGGATCGAGACCGCGACGACGGTCATCGCCCCCAGCGCCATCGAGCGCAGGGCCTGGTTGTCGACCATCCACAGCCCCGCCAGCGAGACGATCACGGCGAGGCCGGAGAAGGTCACCGCCAGGCCGGAGGTGGCAAGGGCCTCCGAGCGCGCGGCGTCGGGGTCGCGTCCCTTCCCCCGCTCCTCGCGGTAGCGGGCGAGGATGAAGAGCGAGTAGTCGATCGCGACCCCGATCCCGATCATCGAGGCCATGTTGGTTACGAAGACCGAGGTGCTCATCTGCAGCGAGAGGAAGTAGATGAGGGCGCCGGTGACGATCACGCTGACGAAGCCGAGGGTCAGCGGCAGAACCGCTGCCGCGAGCGAGCCGAAGACGACGAGGAGGATCAGGGCGACGATCGGAAAGCCGCCCGCCTCGGCTTTGGAGAGGTCTTCCTTGGAGAGCTCCTGCAGCCCCGCCCAGACGGTCGGCTGCCCGGCCAGGTAGGTGGTCACGCCTCCCTCGGCGACGCCGAGGTCGAGGTCTTCGCGCAGGATCGTGGCCGAATCCGTCTGTCGGTCAGCCGACTGTTCACTGCGCAGAGGGAGCAGGGCGGAGCCGGTGCGGCGCAGCGCGACCTCCGCGCGTAGAACCGCCGAGGCGGGAAGCGTCGTTTCGTCGAGACCGGCGACGGCCCGCCGCACCCGGCCGATCGCCGCGGCTTCGGCTGCCGCGCCGGCACCCGACTCGGCCCGCAGCAGCACGGTGATGCCGCCGGTCTCCTGGGCGAAGTCGCGCTGGAGCGAGTCGCTCACCGCCTTCGACTCGCTTCCCGGCACGTCGAAGCCGCCGCCGGTGAGGTGGTCGGTCTGGTTCATGGCGAACGGCAGCGCCAGCGCGACGACGCCGATCCAGGCGAACAGGACAAGATGGCGGCGACGGCCGAGGAACCCTGCGAGCTTGACCATGAAGTCGTGCATTGGCTGGACGGCCAGCTTTTCGCAGCGAACCGTGGTCGTCTGTGAGGACGCTCACGCCTATCCCTTCTCTGTAGAAGCGAAATCCGGCCGTTTCGCGGCCTAGCTTTCTCTGCGACCTAGAAGAAAGCGGCCGGGGCGCGGCGCGAACCGCCCCCGGCCTGGCACAGGAGGGTGAACTCCCATGCTCGATCAGCCTAGCGTCGAACGGGCCGTTCTCGGCCTCGTTCTCGACGCGCATCCCAAGTCCCTGACGATCCCCGAGATAGCCCGCCGAATCGGCGGCGACGCGGTAGAGAGCGCCGTGCGCGATCTAGTCGGCGTCGGCCTGCTCGAATGCCAGGGGGACTCGATTCAGCCCACGGCCGCTGCGCTTCGCTTCGGCGCGCTGGAACTGCCGTGAGCGTCGCTCGGCAGTTCGGAACCAACCTCGCCCGCCTGCGGAAGCTGGCCGGACTCTCGCAGGACGAGACCGCCGCACGGGCCGGTGTCCACCGCACCGAGATAAGCCAGCTAGAGCGCGGCCTTCGACTGGCCCGCGTGGACACCATCGCGAAGCTCGCCGCCGCGCTCGAAGTCGATCCCGGCGAGCTATTTGAGGGGATCGTCTGGAAGGCCGGTGAGGTGCGAGTCGGGCGCTTTGTCGAAACCGAGGTGCCGGGCCTAGGGACTGTGCAGCGCAAGATCGAAATTGAACGTCCGGCTTAGTTCGTAGATCGCCTGGAACCCTATGGGCTGGATCTAGGAACGTTTAAAGTCTTTCCTTGTCTTTTCGGCAAACTACTCTACCCGTCGCTTTATGCCTCCAAATTCAGATCAATTGAGCTATGACGGCTTGTTTGCAATCCATAAAGATTGTCCGTCCCGCTTGCTTATGCCCGAATCGTGCAATACCATCGCGGTAGCGAATTACTTGACACGGGTAGAAGTGCATGCTATATGGCCCCGTCTCTTCAAAGGAGCCACTAATGACCGTCGCAGAACTCAGCAAAGCGCTAAACGAGGAGCGAGAGCTCGGACTCGCTCTGGACGCCTATGCTGGCAAGTGGGTCGCAATACGCGACCGGGCTGTCATTGCAAGCGCGGCGACGCTGGGAGAGCTTGTTGAGCAAGTCGAGGCGGAAGGGGGCCAGGAAGTCGAAGTCATCCAGGTCCCAAAAGACCCGGCAGCCGCCTGCTTCTACTGAGAAGCCCCTCAACAAGACCTTTAGCTACCGCACCATTGGGGGCGGCTGCTTGCGACCAGGCGTCTCGATTGGCCTAGTCGATCCCTCAGGGAACATCTTGTCCACGCGGCCTGTAGGTCTTGTCGACAGTGGCTGCGATTCAACGACGCTACCGCTGGAATGGGCCGAACGGCTCGGGATCAACCACGTGGCAGACTGACTCAAATTCAAGGGCGGAACTGCCGGCGGGAAGGCTGACCAGTTTCTCTATGAGCCAGGTATTCACGCAACATTCCTCGGTAAAAAGCTTCGACTAGGCGCAATCTTTGCGCCACTTTGTCCGGTTGTCTTGCTGGGACGCCAGGATTTCTTTCGCTATTTCGCTTCCATCAAGTTCGAGCAGGAGCAGCAGAGGATGCACCTTGAGGGAGTGGCGGACTGGAAGGCTGCTGACGAAGCCGTAGACGCCTCCTTGGCGGACCTGGCGACTAGCATTAAGGCCCAGATAGCTCACGAAGAAGCGGAAGAAGAAGCGCAGCCCGCAAGCGCTCCATTGGTCTGACTTAGATGGCAAACGAACGCCGCAAGCAGAAGACTCCCAAAGGGCTTGAGATCCCCGTCCCTACCAAAGGCGACTTCGACGCCAACCTGGCTAAGGTCGCTCCGCCAGCAGGTCGTAAACGCCCTGGCGGGAAAGACCGGCCTCAGAAGCAATCTGGGTGATCGAGACCCCGGCCTCTCGCGCTGCCTCGCAGTAGCGGCGTAGGTCGTCGGTCGCGTCTCGCTTGGCCGCGTCGGCTTTCTCGCGGCGCTTGGCGGCACCGCGGATGCCTCGCAGGATGGCCGTCTGCTCGCTCATCGCACGGCCTCATCGAGCAGGGAATGGAACATCGAGCGGCGCCCGTAGGTGCGGTGGTTGTAGCGCCAGGCGTACTCGTCCAGGTAGGACTGGAGCCATCTCTGAGAGACGGCCTTGTAGGCACCGCGCATCCCCGTCTTCAAATTGCCGAAGAAACCCTCGATGGTGTTCGTATGGATCTCTCCGACCACGTAGGAGCCGGAGGAGTGGTTGATGACGCTATGGCCCGCGAATTCCTTGCCGACCGCCTTATAGGGCCGCCAGTCGTCGGTGAAGATGAACGAGGCAGGGTTGACGTTGGCCCGCACGGCGCCACTAAGTGGCTCGCCACGGCGGGACTCGATCACCCGCAGGCGCACCCGCCCGCCACGCTCGACCATGCCGAGGACAGTCGCCTTGGATTCACGGAACTTCGCGGCTTCGGAGTAGTTCATCCGCTTGCGGGCCTTGCCGCCCCAGGAGGTCTCATCAACCTCCACGTCGCCCGAGAGCGGCTGCGTGCGAGCCTCGTCCTCAGCCATCAGCTCGTTCCTGATCTTGTTGAACATGCGCCAGGCGGTCTTGTAATGGACCCCAAGCTCCCGCTCCAGCTGCTTGGCAGATATGCCGCAACGAGTGCTCGTCATCAGGTACATCGCATGGAACCACAGGCGCAGCGAGGTCGAGGAGCGGTGGAAGATCGTTCCGGCCGTTGGATGGACGTGCTGGCCGCAAGCGGTGCAAGTCCAGGACTGGCGCTGCTGTTTGGTCGCGTAGCGCTTAAAGACCTTCTCCGCGTCGCAGCGCGGGCAATGGGCGTGTTCGCCATCGGGCGAGTAACGGGTCCGCCACAGGTACTCTAGGCAGGCAGCGTCATCGGGGAACTCCGCAAGGAACTCGGTGACCGAGTAGTCGGAAGTCGAGGACTTCGCTCGCTTCGGTTCGTGGCGATTGGCCGGTGGCATGGTGTAAAGCTACTTGACAGACCAACGTTTGTCAAGGGACTTGACACAGCCCTTACCCAACAAAGTACGTCCGGTTCACCAACGATCCTGTTCGGTTACCTCGCAATAGCGGGTTGCTGCCCCCCGGGCCGTTGGATTAGAGCCCTGATGGCCCGGGGGTCAGCGCACCACAACGAAAGGAATCGCTTGAAAGCGAAACCTAGGTACAAACCCTACGAATCGGCTCCGGCCGAAGATGTCTACGTCGCCGTGGACAGCTCGGGGGAAGTCCTGAGCATCGGCGTCAGGCGGCGAAAAGGACAGGAGTTGCCGAAGCTTGTCACGGCCGACTCCGATCCTGTCGGCTACATCCGTGTAGGCGAGATCGAAACGACCGCCAAAGCGGCGTAGGACCGTCCCGCGCCCCCAGGCATTCCGTCTGGGGGCGCGGGCATGATCGTTCGGCCACTCGGCCGGACCCGGGGCTGCCGCGATCACTGGAACCCGCCTAGCAAGCGAGATCGCGGGAGCCCCGCTTTTGTTGTCGGTTTTCTTCGACAAGTTCAGATCTACTCCCAGAAACCAGGGAAAAGGTGGTCCATATAGGGCCGTCAGCTCTTCGAATATACAAAGAGCGTCCCGGGCGGATCGGACAGAAAAAAGGTGCAATTTGCGAGTTTTTGCCCGGCGGCTCATGCGTGGCCGAGGTGCCGCCCTACAGGCGCTCTGATTGTCGGCAGTCCACCGTGCCAGGCGTTCTCGATCCCTTCGCGGGTATCGGCGCGTTTGGGCCCGCCGAGCTTCTACAGAGAAGGGATAGGCGTGAGGACGCTCACTCCTGGCGCGAAACTCGGACTATGTCCGACAAACGCGCCGGCTACTCGCTGACGAGCAGGTACCGCGCAGATGCCGCACCGGCGGCGAGGGCGCCGCTGTTGTCGCGGCTGGGGTCCGAGAGGGCCTGCAGGGCGAAGCCGTCGCCGACCGCGAAGAGGTAGGAGACGATCGCCTCGGCGTCGAAGCGGAGGCTGAGCACTCCCTCGCGCTCCTTCGCCTTGAGCACCTCGGCCACGTGGGAGCGGGTCAGCTCGAAGAGCTGGCCGACCTCATGCTGGATCTCCGGGTTGCGGCGGCCGGCGCTGAAGAGCTCGTAGAGGAGGAGGAAGAAGGCCGGCTCGTTCTCGATCAGGTCCATGAGGCTGGCGACGAGGACGTCGATCACGTCGTCGACGGTCTCGGCCTTGGCGAGGGGCTCGTCGAGGCGGGCGATCCGAATCTCGGCGTCGCGGCGCACGACCTCGACCAGCAGGCGCTCCTTGGTCCCGAAGTAGTAGTGGAGCAGGCCGCGGCTGACGCCGGCCTCGCGGGCGACGTGCTCGAAGGTGGAGCCGGCCGCGCCGCGCTTGGCGACGCTGACGCGCATCGCGTCGACGATGCGCTGGGCCTTCTCGCCGCTGAGCTCGCGTTCTTTGGTTGCAGCCTCCATTGGCCCAGTCTATGGAGAGCGGCGGCCGGGAAGCCCGGTGGGGTGCGAAATCAGGAGCCGTTTATCGAAGTCGTGCTGGTGTACTCGAACTCCTCCTCGGCACCGAAGAGGGCGTCCAGGATCGTCTTGCGAGCATCCTCGCTCAGCACCAAGGCAACCGCGGCGCCAACCAGGGCGAGGAGGACGAGACGGCCGAGCTTGCCCTTCTTGCGCTTCTTCGGCGCACGCAGCTGCTCGGAGGCGTCGCGCAGGCTCTCGGCCGCGACGCGCAGGTCGCGCTGGACCTTCTTGTCGCTGGTGACCGCCTTCATCGGGCTATGGCCATTGCCCGTGGCGCGGCCGTAGGCCCCACGCGCTGCGTCGAAGGCCTTCTTGAGGCTGTCGCGCAGTTCTTCGTCCTCGATCAGACGCTGGACGTAAGGGTTGTCTCGTGCGGTCGTATAAAGGTCGGCGGCCTGGCTGGTCCGTGTTTTGCTCATACCTTCTCCTCGCTGGTCCTGTGGTCCAGGCCAGGATAACCACAACGCTCACGCGGTGCCGTCACTGGATGCCGACTCCGTCGAGAAGCACGCCGTTGGTGCGGAAGTTGAGGTCGGCGCTGGGCAGGGCTCGCAAGCGCAGCTGCACCAGCCCCGGCCCGGTGCGCACGTAGCGGCGCACGTAGAGGCGGCCCACCCGCTCGTACCCGGCCTGCCTGAAGCCCGGGCCGAGCAGCTGCCGCGGGGGCGGGGGCGCGGGGCCGTCGGAGATGAAGTCGACCTCTCCCACCCACCACTCGAAGCCTTCGGAGGAGCGAGCCTGCAGGGAGCCGGTCGAGAGGTAGTAGCGGAGCGAGGCCTCGCCGATCGTCCAGGTGACCATCGCCCGCGGCGTGTCGGGCTCGCCCAGGGCGGACGCGACGGCCTTCCAGTCGGGACGCTGCAGTGCCGGAGTGACGCCGGCCCAGACCGAGAAGCCGAGCGAGTAGGCGACCAGCACGGTTCCCACGACCGCCCCGGCGCGGCGGGCGCGGCGCAGGGTGAGCCCGATCGCGGCCACGACCAGAAGCGGCAGCAGGGCCGGCAGCAGATTGCGAGCCAGGACGTAGTCCTTGCCGGAGTCCAGCAGGGCGAGTGCGAGTGGGATTCCGACGGTGGCCGCTGCGACCGCCAGCAGCGGCCGGGCGGCGCGGCGCTCGTCGTGATCTCCCCGCAGCGCGAGGAGGCAGAACGAGATCGTAATCGCGACCACCGGCACCAGCGCCAGCAGCGGCCGCTCCGGGCGGGCGATGACGTCGCCGATCTCGCCAACCGTGAAGGTCACCCCCATCTCCCAGAGGCGATGCCCGAGCGTGAAATTCGAGATCCACTCGGCGTGGCCGTAGGACATCTGGTGAATCGCCAGCGGCGCCAGGGCGAGGCCGAAGGCGGCGAGGATGGCGGCGCCGCGAGCCGCCTCCCGGCGCCGGCGGTAAAGCAGCCAGGCGGCCTCGGCGGCGATCGGGAAGACCGCGAAGTAGTGGGTGGCCAGGGCAAGGCCCGAGAACAGGCCCCAGAGCGTGAGGTCGCGGCGGCGCCCGTGCTCGAGGCCGCGAAGGAAGTAGAGCAGCGAGAGCGAGGTGAGCAGGGCGAGCAGGGCATAGGCACGCGCCTCCTGGGAGTACCAGACCAGCATCGGGTTGACGGCGACGAGGGCCGCCGCCACGATCCCCACCCGCTGCGCCCGCTGATCGATTGACCCCTCCATAGGGGGGTCAATCGATCCGTCGGCACTCAATCTCAGGCCTCGACCGACCAGGAAGGCGACCGGCACGGTGGCGACGCCGGCCAGTGCCGAGAAGGAGCGCAGGCCGACCTCGTCGGTCCCGGTCGCCTGGGTCCAGAGCCAGGCCGCGGCGTAGTAGAGCGGCGGGGCCGACTCGCTGAACCCGACCGCGTCCATCGCATGCCAGAAGCTGCCGCGGAGGACGCGGCTGGCGGTGACGATCTCGTCGTGGTGATAGCTCTGCAGGCCGAGGGTCACGAAGCGGAGCACCGCTGCGACGACGGTCAGCCCGGCGACGATCCAGAAGGCACGCGATCGTGAGCGCACCAGGTCCCGCGCCACCTCCAGATAGGTCGACAGGTTGCCCCTGCCCAGCGCGCCGGCGGCCTCCATCTCTCAGGAAGCGAGCGCCGCGTCGATCGCCTTCGTGACCTCGTCCACGTAGACGAACTCCAGCTCGCTGCGCTCGTGCTCGGGGATCTCGGCCACGTCGCCCTCGTTGCGCTCCGGCACCAGCACCCGCTTGATCCCGGCTCGCTGTGCTGCCAGCGACTTCTCCTTCAGCCCGCCGATCGGCAGCACCTGGCCGGTCAGCGTCACCTCGCCTGTCATCGCCACGTCGTTGCGGACCGGGCGGCCGGAGATCAGCGAGGCCAGGGCGACCGTCATCGCCACCCCCGCCGAGGGGCCGTCCTTGGGCACGGCCCCGGCCGGCACGTGGATGTGGATGTCGTGCTTGGCGAACCACTCCTCGTCGAGCCTTGGAGCGACGTCGCGCCAATGGCCGCGCACGTAGGAGAGCGCCGCCTGTGCGGACTCCTTCATCACGTCGCCGAGTTGCCCGGTGATCGTCAGCTTGGCCGACCCCGGCATCGAGGTCGCCTCGATGAAGAGGACGTCGCCACCGGTAGGCGTCCAGGCAAGGCCCGTCGCGACGCCCGGAACCTTGGTACGGCGGCGCTGCTCGGCGAAGACACGGCGGCGGCCCAGCAGCTCGCGAGCGCGCTTGGCCGAGACCTTGACCTTGCCGTTCCCCTTGCCCTCGGCAACTTCGCGCGCGACTTTGCGGCAGATCGTGCCGATCTGGCGCTCGAGGTTGCGCACGCCGGCCTCACGCGTGTACTCCTCGACGATTGCGGCCAGCGCCGGGTCGGCGAACTCGATCTGGGAGGGCTTGAGGCCGTTGGCCTCGATCTGGCGGGGAACGAGGTAGCGGCGGGCGATGTGCTTCTTCTCCTCCAAGGTGTAGCCGGCCAGCTCGATCGTCTCCATCCGGTCCTGCAGCGGGCCCGGGATCGTGTCGAGCACGTTCGCGGTGGCGATGAACATCACCTCGGAGAGGTCGTACTCGAGGTCGAGGTAGTGGTCGCGGAAGGAGTCGTTCTGCGCCGGGTCCAGCACCTCGAGCATCGCCGAGGCGGGGTCGCCGCGGAAGTCGGCGCCCATCTTGTCGATCTCGTCGATCATGAAGACGGGATTGCGGGACCCGGCGTCGCGCAGGGCGCGGACGATCGTGCCCGGCATCGCGCCGATGTAGGTGCGGCGGTGGCCGCGGATCTCAGCCTCGTCGCGGATGCCGCCGACCGAGATCCGCTCGAACTCGCGACCCAGCGCCCGTGCGATCGAACGGCCGAGGCTGGTCTTGCCGACGCCCGGGGGGCCGACGAAGCAGAGGATCGGGCCGGGCGAGTCCGGCTTCAGCTTGCGCACCGCCAGGTACTCGAGGATGCGGTCCTTGACCTTCTCCAGGTCGTAGTGGTCGGCGTCGAGCACCTCGCGGGCGTGGGCGATGTCGAGGTTGTCCTCGGTCTGGACCGACCAGGGCAGCTCGACCAGCCACTCGAGGTAGGTGCGGATCACCCCATGCTCGGCTGCCGCCGGCGGCAGTTTCTCCAGCCGCCCGAGCTCGCGGTCAGCCGCCTTTTGCGCGTGTTCGGGGAGCTTTGCCGCCTCGATCTTTTCGCGCAGTTCGTTGACTTCGGCCTGCTGCTCGTCGCCCTCCCCCAGCTCGTCCTGGATCGCTTTCATCTGCTGGCGCAGGAAGAACTCGCGCTGGCCCTTGTCGATCTCCGACTGCACCTGCGACTGGATCTGCGTTCCCAGCTGCACCACCTCCAGCTCGCGGGCGAGGATCTGCGAGAGGTGGCGGAGGCGGGCGACGACGTTGAGCTCCTCCAGCAGCTCCTGCTTCTCCTCGGTGGAGACGCGCAGGGCGCCGGCGATCAGGTGAGCGAGCGCGGCCGGGTCGTCGATGTTGGCGACGGCCATCTGCAGCTCCTCGGGCAGATAGGGGATCTGCTCGATGATCTCCGAGAAGGTGCGCTGCACGTTGCGGGTCAGGGCCTCGAGCTCGGTCCCGTCCTCGACCACGTCGGGCAGCTCCGCGATCCGCGCCACCAGGTAGGGCTCCTCGGCGACGAAGGGGCCGACGCGGACCCGCTGGGTGCCCTGGACGAGGACACGCAGCGTCCCGTCGGGGACCTTGAGCATGCGGGCGACGACGCCGACGACGCCGACCTCGTAGAGGTCATTGGGGCCGGGCTCCTCGTTCTCGGGGTCGCGGGCGGCGACCATCGCCAGCATCCGGTTGGCGCCGAGCACGTCGTTGACCAGCTTGATCGAGCGCTCCTGGCCCACGGCCAGGGGCGTGAGGGTCTCGGGGAAGGTGACGGTCTCTCGCAGCGGCAGAACCGGCAGGGCGTCGGGAAGGGGCTCGCTTGCCCGAATCGCGTCCTCGGGGTCGAGCGGTGACTCGACCACCTCGAGAACCGGGCTTCCCTCCATCGGCGCTAGTCCCTCCCGATCGGGACCCGGCGCGTGCTCTCGGCTGGGTCGCGCAGGGGCAGCTCGATCCGCAATACGCCATCTTCGTAGGTCGCCGTGGCCCGCTCGGCGTCGACGTCAACCTGCAGCTCGACGATGCGCCGGAACGGCCCCGAGGGAATCTCGACCTGCTGGTAGACCCGCCCCTCGGTCTCCTGCACCGGCCGTTCCCCGACGATCGCCAGCTGCCGCCCCGAGATCTCTATCCCCACGCCGGACAGCTCCACCCCCGAGAGATCTACCTTGACGACCGCCTGCTGCGGTTCCCCGCAGTAATAGACGTCTACGTTGGGCGTGAAACCTCTGCTCCTGCGAGAGACGTACGTAGTCCGTGCCCACGCATATAGATCCCGCTCCGGCATGGGGCAGAACATTAGCCAGCGCCTCCGGCGGGCGAGAGTCGGCTTAAGCAGCGCTGGAGTTGGCAGCCCAGCGCGGGGGGCGCATCAGGAGAACCGGCTGCCTCGGGGGAACCAGCCCCTCGGGCCGATTGGGACGGAAGGTCGTGCAGGGCTCGTCCAGCTCCAGAGCACAGAGGAGGTTCTTGCGGAAGTAGCAGTCCTCGCAGCTGGGTTGCTTTTTCTTGCGCGGCACGGCGGCCGATACTGCCACCGTCGTGCGCCTCTCGCGAGCCTCATTTCCGCAAAGCGCCACATCTTTGACACAGTCTCGTCACAGCTTCCCCGCGTCTTGCGCGAAAGCGGGCGGTTCCCGTCGCTACCATGGGCTTGCCGATGGACTCCCAGGGCCGGACCCAGAAGCTGGCGGACTCCCCCCAGCTGTTCGAGAGCGAATTCCTCAACTTCTTCTCCCGAGTGCACCCGTCGATCCCGGCGATCGTCTTCGTGCCGGTCGTCGTCGTCATGGAGTGGCTGGGCGCGGACGGCGGCTACGGAGCGCTCGCGCTGATCGGGCTGGGCCTCGGTGGGATCGCGATCTGGACCCTGACCGAGTACTGGCTGCACCGCCTCGTCTTCCACTGGCAGCCCGACAACGCATTCGGCCGCCGCATGCACTTCATCATCCACGGAATCCACCACGACCACCCGAACGACAAGCTGCGCCTGGTGATGCCCCCGGCGGTGGCGATCCCGCTCGCCGCGCTCTTCTTCTTGGCTTTCACGCTGATATTCGGGACCCCCGCGGCCTATCCACTCTTCGGCGGCTTCATCTTCGGCTACCTCGCCTACGACTACACGCATTACTACGTCCATCACTTCGTGCCGAAGTCCGAGCTCGGCAAGCGCCTCCGCGAGCAGCACATGCGCCACCATTTCCAGGATCACCGCTACGGCTACGGCGTCTCGTCTCCGATCTGGGACGTCGTCTTCAAGACGCTCCCCCGCAAGCGGAAGTAACCGATCGCCGATTGCTGCATAGATGCAGCGATGCAGCCGATGAGCCGGGTCGAGAAGACCGCCAACCTTGGTGCCGTGATCGTCCCGTTCGTGGCGACCGTGACCGCCGTCGTCCTGCTCTGGAACCAGCTGGTGAGGCCGGCGGACCTCGCCATCGCGGCCGTGATGTACCTGCTGACGGCTATCGGGATCACGGTGGGCTTCCACAGGCTGCTCACTCACCGGTCCTTCCAGACCCGCAAGCCGGTCGAGTACCTCTTCGCCTTGGCCGGCTCGATGGCGGTCCAGGGGCCGGTGATCTCCTGGGTCGCCGATCACCGCAAGCACCATGCCCACACCGACGAAGAGGGTGACCCTCACAGCCCCCACGTCGGTCACGGCGGCGGTGTGCGCGGCGTCTTCGCCGGGCTCTGGCATGCCCACTCCGGCTGGCTTATGTCAACCCAGGGACGCGCTGACTGGAAGCGCTACGCCCCCGACCTCTACGAGGATCGCGGGATGCGCGCGATCTCCCGCCACTTCCTCGCCCTGGTTCTGTTGAGCCTGGCGCTTCCGGCGCTTGCCGGATACGCGGTCAGCGGGACGCTCGCCGGGGCGGCCACCGGGCTTCTCTGGGGCGGACTGGTTCGGATCTTCTTCGTCCACCACATCACCTGGAGCGTGAATTCCGTGTGCCACTTCTTCGGTACTCGCCGGTTCGACACCGACGATCGGTCCACCAACGTCTTCTGGCTTGCCCTGCCATCGCTGGGAGAGTCCTGGCATCACAATCACCACGCCTTCCCGCGCTCCGCCGTACACGGCCTTCGACGGTGGGAGATCGACCCCTCCGCTTTGATTATTGGTGCGATGGAGAAATTGGGGCTCGCCTGGAACGTTGTACGCATCTCCACCGAGCGCCAGGCACAGCGCAGCGCCTAGCACGTACGCGGAACTCACTCAACCAAATGGCCAGAGTGACAACGCTAGATTTGACTATATGAATAGTCACTGTCACTGTGACTGTGCCACACTGAGCGAAGCTGACGACCCCAATGGCGAAAAAAGCCAGTGGGGATGAAAGGAAGGAAATGCCCAGCACCAGCAACGTACTCGACGAGGCTCTTGACCTGGTCAAGAAACGGCTCGCCGAGCTCGACGAGGAGCGCAAGCGCCTCGAGCGTGCGCTCGCAGAGCTCGGTGGCACAGTCACCCGCCGTCCCGGTCGCCCTCGCGGCAGCGGTCGCGGCCCCGGCCGTCCGCCCAAAGCTGCCTCTGCCGGCGGCGCCCCACGCAAACGCCGTCGCCGCGGCGGAACGCGTGCCGATCAGGCCGTGGCCCTGGTGGAGAAAAGCCCCGGGATCAGCGCCTCTGAGATCGCCAAGCAGATGAAGATCAAACCGAACTATCTCTACCGGGTCCTCGGTGAACTCGAGAAAGAGGGTCGGGTCAAGAAGAAAGGGCGCGCGTACCACCCGGCCAAGTAGGAAACGCGCAGTCCTTGGGGTATCAAAGCCGGCCCCGCGAGGGGGGCCGGCTTTTTGCATTTCAGACGAGGCCCAGTTGACTCACCGCGTCGCGCTCCTCGCGTAGCTCGGCAGCGCTGGCGTCGATGCGGGTGCGCGAGAACTCCGGGATCTCAGCGCCCTCGACGATCGACCACTCATCATCGCTGCAGACACAGGGGAAGCCGGCGACGATGCCCTCGTCGACCCCGTAGGAGCCGTCTGCGGGAACGCCCATCGAAACCCAGTCGCCCTCGGGCGTGCCAAGCACCCAGTCGCGAACGTGGTCGATCGCCGCGTTGGCAGCCGAAGCCGCACTGGATGCACCGCGAGCCTCGATGATCGCGGCGCCGCGCTTGGCTACGCGGGGAATGAACTCCTCCGCGATCCAGGTCTCGTCGTCGACCGCGTCCCAGGCGCTCTGCCCGCCGACCCGTGCGTTCACCAGGTCCGGGTACTGCGTGGTCGAGTGGTTCCCCCAAACGGTCATGTTGGTCACGTCGGAGACCTGCTTGCCGAGGCGGTTGGCTACCTGCGCGACCGCCCGGTTGTGGTCGAGCCGCATCATCGCGGTGAAGCGCTCGCGCGGCACTCCGTCGGCATTGGAAAGCGCGATCAGGCAGTTGGTGTTGGCCGGGTTGCCGACCACGAGCACGCGCACGTCGCTTGCCGCACCGGCGGCGATCGCTTCGCCCTGCGGCTTGAAGATGCCCCCGTTCGCCTCGAGCAGGTCGGCGCGCTCCATGCCCGGCCCGCGCGGCCGAGCGCCTACCAGGAGGCCGACGTTGCACCCGTCGAAAGCCGCCTTCGGGTCGTCGAAGATGTCGATCTTGCGCAGCAGTGGGAATGCACAGTCGTCGAGCTCCATCGCGGTGCCCTCCGCCGCCTTCACGGCGTCGGGGATCTCGAGCAGGCTGAGCTCGACCGGAGTGTCGGGCCCGAGCATCTGCCCGCTGGCGATGCGGAACAGCAGTGCGTAGCCGATCTGCCCGGCGGCGCCGGTGACGGTGACTTTCACGGGGGTGCTCACAAAATCTCCTTTGCTTTGAGGGCCTCGTCGATGGAGGCCAGGAACTCCTGCGTGGTCTGGTACTCCTGGTCGGGACCGACCAGCAGGGCCAAGTCTTTGGTCATCCGACCGCTTTCGACCGTCTCCACACAGACGCGCTCGAGGGTCTCGGCGAAACGTGTGACCTCGGGCGTGCCGTCGAGACGGCCGCGCGCGGCGAGGCCGCGGGTCCAGGCGAAGATCGAGGCGATCGGGTTGGTCGAGGTCGGCTTGCCCTGCTGGTGCTGGCGGTAGTGACGGGTGACGGTCCCGTGTGCGGCCTCGGCCTCGACGGTCTTGCCGTCGGGGCTCATCAGCACGCTCGTCATCAGGCCCAGCGAGCCGAACCCCTGGGCGACGGTGTCGGACTGCACGTCGCCGTCGTAGTTCTTGCAGGCCCACACGTAACCCCCCTCCCACTTCAGCGCCGCCGCGACCATGTCGTCGATCAGCCGGTGTTCGTAGCTGATCCCGGCCGCCTCGAAGTCCGCCTTGAACTCGGACTCGTAGACCTCGGCGAAGAGATCCTTGAAGCGGCCGTCGTAGCGCTTGAGGATGGTGTTCTTGGTCGAGAGGTAGACCGGGTAGCCGCGGTCGAGCCCGTAGCGCATCGAGGCACGGGCGAAGTCGCGGATCGAGTCGTCGAGGTTGTACATCGCCATCGCGATGCCGCCGCCGGGGAAGTCGTAGACGTCGAGCTCGACCGGCTCGGAGCCGTCCTTGGGCGTGTAGGTGAGCGTCAGCGTCCCCTCGCCGGGGACGACCATGTCGGTGGCGCGGTACTGGTCGCCGAAGGCGTGGCGGCCGATCACGATCGGCTTGGTCCAGCCCGGCACCAGGCGCGGGATGTTCGAGATCACGATCGGCTCGCGGAAGATGACGCCGCCGAGGATGTTGCGGATCGTCCCGTTCGGCGAGCGGTACATCTCCGCCAGGCCGAACTCCTCGACCCGGGCCTCGTCGGGGGTGATCGTCGCGCACTTGACGCCGACGCCGTGCTGCTTGATCGCGTTGGCCGCGTCGACGGTGATCTGGTCTCGGGTCGCGTCGCGGCTCTCGATCCCGAGGTCGAAGTAGACGAGCTCGAGGTCGAGGTAGGGCAGGATCAACTGCTCTTTGATGAAGGCCCAGATGATCCGGGTCATCTCGTCGCCGTCGAGCTCGACGATCGGGTTCTCGACTGGGATCTTTCGCCACGCGGCGGGCGATGCTACCGGTGGGCTGGCACAATCAGATCGATGGCTACCGCCGAGCGCCGCTCCTCCGCCACCCACGAGGTCTTCAACCAGGCCCCGCCGCTCGAGGACTACAACCCCTTCGACGCCGACGAGCCGCTGAAGGAGGCGCTGCGCCGCGAGGGCGGCGAGTGGGCCGAGGACCGGACGCGCGAGCTGGGAGCGATCTGCGGCTCGCGCCAGACGATCCGCTGGGGCTTCGAAGCCAACGAGCAGCAAGCCCGAGCTGCGCACGCACGACCGCTACGGCAACCGCATCGACGAGGTCGAGTTCGACACCTCCTGGCACGAGCTGATGCGGATCGGGATCGGCAACGGCCTGCACGCGGCTCCCTGGCGCGAACCCGGCCCCGGCGCCCACGTCGCCCGCGCGGCGCAGTTCATGCTGCTGATGCAGGCCGAGAGCGGCGTCGGCTGCCCGATCTCGATGACCTACTCGGCGATCCCGGCGCTGCGCAAGCAGCCCGAGCTTGCCGCCGAGTGGGAGGAGCGCTTCCTCTCGCTCGACTACGACGAGCGCTCGCTGCCGGCCGAGCGCAAGAGCGGCGCCCTCTGCGGGATGGCGATGACCGAGAAGCAGGGCGGCTCCGACGTGCGCGCCAACACCACGACGGCGACGCCGCTGAACGGCGGCGGGCCCGGCGCCGAGTACGAGCTCGTCGGCCACAAGTGGTTCTGCTCGGCGCCGATGTGCGACGCCTTCCTCGTCCTCGCCCAGACCGAGTCGGGGATCTCCTGCTTCCTGATGCCGCGCTGGACCCCCGACGGCGAGCGCAACGCCTTCCACGATCCAGCGCCTCAAGGACAAGCTCGGCAACCGCTCCAACGCCTCCAGCGAGGTCGAGTTCCGCGGCGCCTGGGCGCGCATGGTCGGCGAGGAGGGGCGCGGCGTGCCGACGATCATCGAGATGGTCAACCACACCCGCCTCGACTGCGTGATCGGCACCGCGACCGGCTACCGCGCCGGGGTCGTGCGGCGCTCAACCACACCGCCCACCGCGCCGCCTTCGGCAAGGAGCTGATCGACCAGCCGCTGATGCGCAACGTCCTCGCCGACCTCTGCGTCGAGTCGGAGGCCGCGACCGTGGCGGGGATGCGCCTGGCCCGCTCCTACGACGAGGTCGCGGACGGCGACGAGCAGGCGGTCGAGTTCCGCCGCCTCGCCAACGCGGTCCTCAAGTACTGGCTCTGCAAGCGCGCCCCCTCGCACGCGGTCGAGTGCCTGGAGTGCCACGGCGGCAACGGCTACGTCGAGGAGTCGGGAATGCCCCGCCTCTACCGCGAGGCTCCGCTCGCCTCGATCTGGGAGGGCTCGGGCAACGTCCAGTGCCTCGACGTGCTGCGCGGCATGGTCAAGAGCCCCGCCTCTGTAGACGCCTTTTTCGCCGAGGTCCTCGAGGGCGCCGGGGCAGAACCCAAGCTCGACGCTTACGTCAGCTCCCTCCGCGACGAGATCCCCGGCGACATCGACACCATCCAGACCCGCGCCCGGCGGATCGTCGAGAAAATGGCCATCTCCCTCCAGGCATCCCTCCTGGTCCGCTACGGCGACCCAGCCGTGGCCGACGCCTTCTGCGCCTCCCGCCTCTCAGGCGACTGGGGCCACGCCTTCGGCACCCTCCCCGCCGGCACAGACTTCAGCTCAATAATCGAGCGCCACCGCCCGCAGTCCTGAGGAACCAACCCCGCTTAAGGGCGCCCTCGGACCCTGAAGCCTCAGGACGCGTCGCGCAGCGCTCGGCCTACCTGCTCAGCTGTGATTACACCTGACAGGCGACCGTCGGCGTCTACCGCCATCAGGGCGCCGAAGCGACGGAGGGCCTGGCTCGAGAGCAGGGAGTCGAGCGGGGCGTCGTCGCGAATCTGGAAGGTGCCGTCGTCGTGCTCGAGCAGGTCTGAGACGTGCGATGTCATGCGGGAGGTCTCTGGAACCTCGTCGGCTTTGTCTTTGACGACCAGGCCGACGAAACGGTAAGCCGCATCCACGACCGGGAACCAGGGCCAGCGATAGCGGAGGAAGTACTCGTCCAACGCTTGTTCGACGCTTAGCTCGTCGGGGATCGCAACCGGCTCACGATCCATCACGTCTGAGACGACGAGCTCGGAGATGCGGCCCGTGATCGCCGTCTGCATGGAGGCGGCCTTGGCGGAGCTGTTGATGACGAAGCCGATCAGGGCCAGCCAGACGCCGGCGAACACGTCGCCCACGGCGACCAGGGCCAGGCCCCCGCCGATGAAGATGTAGGCGAAGACGCGGCCAAGGCCGGCGGCGAAGCGGGTCGCCGAGGTGCGGTCCCCCGTCTTCCACCAGGCGATCGCGCGCGCGATCCTTCCGCCGTCCATCGGGAAGGCCGGCAGCAGGTTGAAGACGAGGACGAGCAGGTTGATGCTCGCCAGCCAGCCGACCATCGCCAGCACGCCGGAAACGCCGGAGCCCGACTCGATCAGGACAGCGCGCCTGAACTCCTCCGGTCCGGCGGCCACAAGGCCGATCGCGGTCAGCACGACCACGATCGCAAGCGTCACCAGCGGCCCGGCGACCGCGACCTTGAACTCGGTCGCGGGGCCGTCGGACTCGCGGTCCATCCGCGCCATCCCACCGAAGATCCAGAGCTGGATGCTGATGATGCCGATGCCGTGGCGCAGCGCCGTGAAGGCGTGGCCGAGCTCGTGCAGGACGATCGAGCCGAAGAAGCCGGCGGTGCTGAGCACGGCGAGGCCGAAGGCCTCCGAGGAGGTGCTGCTCTGCCCGAGCACGTCCGCGTAGAAGCGCGAGAGCAAGAAGATCGCCAAGAAGAGGACGAGGAACCACGACCAGTCGACCGCGATCCTGATCCCGCGGACGTGGAAGAGCGTGATCGAGCGGCCACCGAGCATGTTGGGAATGGTAGGGGGAGCCACCGGGGGTCCCTCTCCAGGCCGCTTCGCGGGAGTTCCTGGAGGGGGACCCCCGGTGGCTCCCCGACCGCGGGGTGAGCTTCGAGGTGCCCAACCGTTGCATATGGCTAGGGTCCTTTTATGAGCGATCAGGCCTGGCTGCGCGAACGGCTGGAGGAACTCGAGCGGATCTATCGCCCATCCGCTTCCGACGGGGAACGCCAGGCCGCTGAGTGGATCGTCGAGCGCTTCGGCGAGCTCGGCGCCGAAGCCCGGATCGAGGCAGAGCCGGCGCACGGCACCTACTGGTGGCCGCTCGGCATCGGCGCTGCGCTGGGCGCGCTCGGCGGGCTGGCCGGCCTGCGCGGGCGACGCCTCCTCGGCGCCGCGCTGGGCGCGCTGGGCGCCGCCGGCATCGCCGACGACTTCCCGCCCGGCAAGCGACGCCTGCGCAGGCCGCTGCCCCAGCGGACCGCCTACAACGTCGTCTGCGAGATGGGGCCCGCCGATGCCGAGCGGACGATGGTCGTCGTCTCCCACCATGACGCCGCGCACTCCGGCCTGGTCTTCCACCCCGCATTGCCCAAGCTCGCCGACCGCCTCGGCCTGATCGAGGGCCAGGACACCAGCCCGGCCCTGATGGCCCCGGTCATCGGCGGACCGATCCTCGCGGCGCTCGGCGCCCTTACCGGGAGCCGCCTGCTGGCCAAGCTGGGTGTCTTCCTCGGGGTCGGCTCGGCGGCGGCGATGGCCGACATCGGCACGCGCAGGACCGTCCCGGGGGCAAACGACAACGGGACCGGCGTCGTCGCCCTGCTGGCGCTCGCCCGGCGCCTTGCCGAGGATCCGCCGCAGGACCTCAGGGTGATCCTGCTCTCGGCCGGCGCCGAGGAGTCCTTCAGCGAGGGGATCAAGGCCTTCGGCGAGCGCCACTTCCCCCAGCTGCCCCGGGAGAGCACCTTCTTCCTCGCCGTCGACTCGATCGGCTCTCCCCATCTGCTCGTGCTGCGCGGCGAGGGATTCCTGAAGATGCACGAGTACCCGCCTCGGGCGCTGGAGCTGATGGACGGCCTCGGCGAGGAGCTGGGCATCTGGCTCTACCCGAACCTGCGCCTGCACAACGGCACCGACGGCCTCGAGCCGCTGGCGGCCGGCTACGAGACCGCCGCCCTCTGCGGCTGCACGGACCTCAAGAACCCAGCCAACTACCACTGGCCCAACGACCTCGCCGAGAACGTCGAGTTCGGCACCCTCGCCGACGGCATCCGCCTGATCGAGGCAGCGGTCCGCCGCCTCGATCAACGCTGGCTCTAACCCAGCCGAATCCCGACTGCGGGGTCGGATTTTGCCTCTATAGAGTCCGCGCCCCGTGCCCACGCATGACGTACTCGTAATCGGCGCCGGCCTCGCCGGACAGCGAGCGGCCCTGGCGGCAGCCGAGCAGGGCGTCTCGGTTGGGATCGTCAGCAAGGTCCACCCGGTGCGCTCGCACTCCAACGCGGCGCAGGGCGGGATCAACGCGGCGCTCAACCCCGGCGACTCCTGGGAGTCGCACGCCTTCGACACGATCAAGGGCTCCGACTACCTGAGCGACCAGGACGCGGTCGAGATCATGTGCCGTGAGGCGCCCGAGGAGATCCTCCACCTCGAGCACCTCGGCGTCACCTTCCACCGCAACGAGGAAGGCAAGCTCGGCACCCGCGCCTTCGGCGGCGCCTCCGCCGCGCGCACCTACTACGTCGCCGACATCACCGGCCAGGCGATCATGCACGTGCTGTACGAGCAGCTGATGAAGCACTCCGACTCGGTCGCCCGCTACGAGGAGTGGTTCTGCACCGCGCTTGCCCTCGACGAGCAGGGCGAGTGCTGCGGCGTCGTCACCCGCAACATCGCCGACGGCTCGATGGAGCTCTTCCAGGCCAAGTCGGTGATCCTCGCCTGCGGCGGCAACGGCCAGGTCTGGAAGCCGACCACGAACGCGCTGATCTGCACCGGCGACGGCATCGCGATGGCCTACCGCGCCGGGGCGAAGCTGATGGACATGGAGATGATCCAGTACCACCCGACGACGCTGGCGGGCAAGGGGTTCCTGATCACCGAGGGTGCCCGCGGCGAGGGCGCTCACCTGCTCAACGCCAAGGGTGAACGCTTCATGGAGCGCTACGCGCCGAACAAGATGGAGCTCGCCTCGCGCGACGTCGTCTCCCGCGCCGAGCAGACCGAGATCAACGAGGGTCGCGGCTTCCCCGACGGGACCGTCGCCCTCGACATCACCGTGGTGCCGAAGAAGCGGGTGCACGAGGCGCTGCGCGAGATCGTCCTCGTCGGCAAGGACTTCGCCGGCGTCGACATCACCAAGGAACCGATCCACATCAAGCCCGGCAACCACTACACGATGGGTGGGGTCAAGACCGACGTCGACGGCCGCACCGACATCCCCGGCCTCTACGCCGCCGGCGAGGTGGCTTGCGTCTCGGTCCACGGCGGCAACAGGCTCGGCGCCAACTCGCTGCTCGACACGCTGATCTTCGGCCGCCGCTCCGGCGCCGACGCCGCCGCCCGCGCCAAGCGAATCGACGGCTCGCGCCCCTCGAAGGCGGTGCTCGAGGCAGAGCAGGCAACGATCGACGCGATCTCCGCCCGCGAGAAGGGCTCGGGCCGTCGCGTCTCCGAGATCAAGTTCGACCTGGGCACGGTGATGGACGCCAAGGTCGCCGTCTTCCGCGACGAGGCTGGGATCCAGGAGGCGCTCGAGACGGTGCGCCGACTGAAGGAGGAGGCCAAGACCGCCTACATCGACGACAAGAGCTCGATCTTCAACCAGGACATCCTCGGCGCGATCGAGCTCGGCTACATGCTCGACAACGCCGAGTGCACCTGCCTCGCCGCGTTGGAGCGCAAGGAGAGCCGCGGCGCCCAGTACAGGACCGACTTCCCCGAGCGCAACGACGAGGAGTGGCTCAAGCACATCGACCTGCAGCTGGGCGACGAGGAGCCGGAGCTCTCATACTCCGAGGTGACGATCACCCAGTGGGAACCGCAAGAGAGGACTTACTGATGGCTGAGTTCACGCTGAAAGTCCGCCGCTACCAGCCCGAGTCGGGCGAGGGTCCCTACTGGGAGGAGTTCAAGGTCGACCTCGACCCCTCGCTCTCAGTCCTCGACGGCCTGCTCCAGGCCAAGGACCGCGACGACGGCTCGCTCTCGGTCCGCTGCTCCTGCCGCGCCGCGATCTGCGGCTCCTGCGGGATGAAGGTCAACGGCCAGTCCGGCCTCGGCTGCAAGACCCAGATCGGCGAGGCCCAGGAGCTGGCCGAGAAGAAGGCCAGCGTCAGCCCCGCTTCCAACGGCGAGACGCCTGCGATCGTCGTGGAGCCGATGGGCAACATGCCCGTGATCAAGGACCTGATCACCGACATGGAGTCGACGCACTGGAAGAAGATCCGCCGCGTCACCCCCTGGCTCCTCCCCCACGGCGAGCCCCCCGAGCGCGAGTACGTGGTCGAGCCGGAGTCGATGATCGACATCACCCAGTCGATGGCCTGCATCCAGTGCGGCGCCTGCGTCTCATCCTGCCTCTCGATGGAAGCCGACCCCGACTTCATCGGCCCCGCGGCGCTGGCCAAGGCCTACCGCTTCGTCGGGGACCCGCGCGACGCCGAGACCGTGGAGCGCCTCCACGACCTCGCCAATGACCCGCACGGGATCTACGACTGCACCCACTGCTTCAGCTGCATCGACGCCTGCCCAAAGGGCGTTGCGCCGATGGACCAGATCATGCGCCTGCGCCGCAAAGCCGGCGAGGAGGGTGTCGAGGACGTCAACAACGGTGAGAACCACGTCAACGCCTTCGTCAAGATGATCGAGAAGAAGGGCACCAACGACGAGGCCCTGCTGATCCAGGAGTCCTACGCACCCGGGGTCAAAGGCAAGCTGAAACCGACCAAAGGCGCGATCAAGGGCCTGCTCGGATCACTGCCGGTGGTGCTGCGCGCGATCAAGACCGGCAAGGCACGCTCGCTCCCGAAGCTGATCCCGGGCGTCCACCCGAAGCTGCCCGGCGGCGCACAGGACGAGGTCAAGGCGATCTACGCGCACACCGAGGAGCACCGCGAGGAATTCAACATCTACATCCGGGGCGAGGAGGACGTCGAACCGGAGCCCGACGAGCCCACTGACGCCACCCTGGCGGCGGAGGCGGCCGGCGCCGCGGAAAGCGAGGAGGCACAGTCATGAGCGAGCAGATCAAGGTCGCCTACTGGCCCGGCTGCGTCTCGCGCGGCTTCACCAGCGAGCTGCACGGCTCGATGGCGATCGCCGCCGAGAAGCTGGGGATCGAGCTGGTCGAACTCGACCGCGCCAACTGCTGCGGGGCGGGGATCATCGCCGAGCACAACCAGGAGCTGGCCGACACGCTCAACGCCCGCACCTTCGCCCTCGCCCAGCAGACCGGGCTCTCGATGATGAACATCTGCTCGACCTGCCAGGGCGCCCAGTCGGAGTGCCAGCAGCGCCTCGACGCCGACTCCGCCTACCGCGCCCACGTCAACGAGGTGCTGAGCGGCCAGGGCCTCTCCTACGAGAAGGGCAAGGACGGCTTCACCAACAAGAACTTCCTCTGGCTGCTGGTCGAGGACTACGGCCTCGACCGCCTGGCGGAGAAGGTGACGCGGCCGCTCAGCGGCCTGCGCGTCGGCCCCTTCTACGGCTGCTACGTGGTCCGCCCCAAGGAGCGGCTCGGCTACGACGAGTTCCCCGATCGCGACATCTACCTGGAGAAGGTGATCGAGACCCTCGGCGGCGAGGTGGTCGAGTACGACGGGGCCCGCAAATGCTGCGGCTTCCCGGTGATCACGATGAACCGCGACACCTCGCTGCGCCAGGCCGGCACCCACGTCGGCGACGCCCTCGACGCCGGCGCCGACTGCCTCGTCACCCCCTGCCCCCTCTGCCACCTCAACCTCGACATGCAGCAGCCCGAGGCGGCAAAGGTCGTCAACCGCGAGCTCGGCCTCCCCGTCCTGCACTTCCCCCAGCTGGTGGCACTCGCACTAGGCGCTGAACCGAAGGAGCTCGGGATGAGCAAGCACATCGCCTCGACCAAGTCGGTCGAGGAGCGTCTCGCTGCAGTCCCCGCCTGAGCAGGACGCAAGCTTTGCCTCAAAAATGAGGCGTTATTTGGATATTTGGGCTTAACGCCTTATATTTGATGCGCTATGAACATGGAGCGCTTTGGGTCGGATCGAGCGATCCTGGAAGAGCTGGGACGGCGTCTGCGTGATGCTCGCCTCGAGCGGAACCTGAGTCAGACCCGGGTCGCCGAAGACGCCGGCATCGGCAGGTTCACGCTGCAGCGGATGGAGGCGGGGGAATCCTCCTCGCTGATCAACTTCGTACGCGTCCTGCGCGCCCTCGACCTGCTCGACGGCCTCGACGGGCTTCTCCCCGAGGCGACGCCGAGCCCGATCGACGAGGTCGAGCGACGCGGGCGGCGCCGGCAGCGAGCGGGAGGCTCGCGGGGAAACAGCACCGAGCCGGACCGGGGGAGCGGGGCCTGGCGCTGGGGCGACGAAATGAACGCGGAGGACGCTTGAACGGCCTCGCCGAGGTGATCCTCTGGGACACGCGCGTCGGCGCAGTGTCGCAACCGGACGGGGAGCCGATAGCCACCTTCGAGTACGACCCGGGCTTCGCCGGGAGCGGGATCGAGCTCTCTCCGATCGAGATGCCGCTGGCTGCCGGGCGACGCTACCGTTTCCCCAGCCTCTCCGAGGAGAGCTTCGCCGGCCTGCCGGGACTGCTCGCCGACTCGCTCCCCGACCGCTACGGGAACGCCCTGATCGACGCCTGGCTCGCGACCCAGGACCGCGACCCGGGCAGCTTCGACGCGGTCGAGCGCCTCTGCTACATCGGCCGGCGGGGGATGGGGGCACTCGAGTTCCGGCCGGCGACCGGGCCGCGCCCGACCAAGAGCCACGCGATCGACGTCGCCGCTCTCGCCGAGCTGGCGAACGAAGTGATGGCCGAACGCGCCGACCTCATCGCCTCCCTCGCCAAGCCCGATCGAGAAGGAACGCTGAAGGAGATCCTCAGGGTCGGCACCTCCGCCGGGGGAGCCCGGGCGAAGGCGCTGATTGCGCTGAACCCCGATACGGGCGAGGTCCACTCCGGCCAGCTCGATGTCGACCCGGGCTTCGAACACTGGATCCTCAAGTTCGACGGGGTCGAGGACAGCACCCGCGATCTGGGCGCTTCGCGAGGCTACGGCGCGATCGAGTGGGTCTACTCCCGGATGGCCGTCGCCGCGGGCATCGAGATGGCCGAATGCCGCCTGCTTGAGGAGAACGGGCGTCGCCACTTCATGACACGTCGCTTCGACCGCGGCCCCGATGGTGACAAGCTCCACATGCAGTCGCTCGCGGGCCTTGCCCACCTCGACTACCGCCAGCCCGGCGCCAACTCCTACGAGCAGGCATTCCGGGTCATCCGCCGCCTCGGCCTGCCGCGTGGCGCCATAGAGCAGCAGTTCCTGCGCATGGCGTTCAACGTCGTGGCCCGCAACCAAGACGACCACGTGAAGAACATCGCCTTTCTGATGGACCGTGCCGGTCACTGGTCGCTCTCCCCCGCCTTCGACGTCGTCTACGCGTACAACCCCGCCGGCCGCTGGACTTCAGCCCACCAGATGTCGGTCAACGGCAAGCGCGACGAGATAACGCTGAAGGATCTCCGGCAGGTGGCCGAGCTCGTCTCGGTGAAGCGCAGCAGGGCCGACGAGCTCCTTGCCCGGGTCGTGGACGCGGTTGGGCGTTGGCCCGAGGTGGCCGGCGACGCCGGCGTCTCCGAAGACCGCATCGCCCGGATCGAGCGAGCACACCGCATCCGGCTGCCAAGCGGCTGATCGCGACGCCATCTGTAGGCTTGGCTACGGTGAGCCGGGAAGACTGGTCGGCAACACTCCTCGCCGACCCCGAAAGGCCCCGATGGCAATCGCCGTAGCCACCTTCCTCATCGTCTTGGCGATCGTCGCCAGCGAGAAGATGCACAGGACCAACGTGGCGCTGCTCGGGGCCGCGATCGTCGTCCTCTTCGTCGGCGACTTCTCCCAGGAGCAGGCGATCGAGGCGGTCGACTTCAACACGATCGGCCTGCTCGTCGGGATGATGATCCTCGTCTACCTGACCCAGCAGACCGGCGTCTACGACTACGTCGCGATCCGCGCCGGCCAGCTCTCCGGCGGCCGCTCCTTCGCCGTGACGATGAGCCTGGCCGCGACGACCGCGGTGCTCTCGGCCTTCCTCGACAACCTGACGACGATTCTGCTGATCGCGCCGATCACCTTCCTGCTCGCCGACGCGCTCGACATTGAGGCGGTGCCGCTGCTGATCATCGAGGTGATCGCCTCCAACATCGGCGGCACGGCGACCCTGATCGGCGACCCACCGAACATCATCATCGCCGGCGCCACGGGGCTCAGCTTCAACGCCTTCATCGCCAACCTTGCGCCGATCGTGATCGTCACCTTCGCCATCGTCGTGCCGCTGCTCTACCTCGTCTTCCGCAAGCGGCTGCGGGTCGAGGAGCGAAACCGCCGGGCGGTGATAGAGCTCGACGCCGCCGCCTCGATCCGCGACTGGCCCGAGCTGAAGCGCACCGGCCCGGTGCTGGTGCTCACCGTGCTCGCCTTCTTCGCCCACCAGGCACTGCACATCGAGCCGGCGACGGTGGCTCTGGCCGGCGCCTCGGTCGGCCTGCTGGTGACCCGGATCGACCTCGAGAAAGCGCTCTCCAGCATCGAGTGGACCACGCTCTTCTTCTTCATCGGCCTCTTCGTTATGGTCGGGGCCCTGGAGGCGACAGGGGCGATCGGCCACGTCGCCGACGCTGTCAAGGACGTCACCGGCGGCGAGCGCACGGCGGAGCTGATCGGGATCACCTGGGTCGCCGCGGCGGGCTCGGCCGTGGTCGACAACATCCCCTTCACCACGGCGATGATCCCGGTCGTCAAGGAGCTGCAGATGGACGCCGGGGCAACCGGCGACGACGCCTACTGGTGGGCGCTCGCGCTGGGGGCCTGCTTCGGCGGCAACGCGACGCTGATCGCCGCCGCGGCGAACGTGGCCGCGGCCGGGATGGCCGAACGGGCGGGGACGCCGATCGGGTTCATGACCTTCCTCCGCATCGGCCTGCCGGTGACGATTCTCTCCATCGGCCTCGCCACCGCTTACATTGCGATCCGCTACATCCTGATCTGAGGAGAGCCATGCCAGATTCCATCGTCAAGAGCACGCTTCGCGAGATCGAGCCCCTCGACGCCGACGAGCTGATCGGCCCCGCGGCCCGGCGGGTGATCGACGCCGGCCTGCCGGGGCTGCCCGCCGTGGAGGCCGACGGGCGCTTCGCCGGCATCTTCGGCGAGCGCGAGTTCATGGCGGCCCTCTTCCCCGGCTACGTCGGCGAGCTCGCCTCGGCGGCGATGGTCTCGCGCTCGGTCGACGAGACGATCGAGCGGCGCAGCCAGTGCGCCGAGGAATCGATCCGCCGCTTCCTGACCACCGACCACGTCGTCGTCGAGGACACATACTCGGACACCCAGCTGGCCGAGACCTTCCTCCACCACCGCGTGCTGGTCGTCCCGATCGCGACCGCCGGTCGGGTCCACGGGGTCGTCACCCGCCACGACTTCTTCCGCGGCCTGGTCGAGCGATTCGGCACCCTGGCCGAAGACCTCGGCGACTGACAATCGTCAGTGACTTGGATGTGAAGCGCCGAGGACGACCGCAGCGATGGCTAGAACGATCATGGCCGCGGTGAAGCCGTGCACGATCAGGCGGAAGTTGAAGTCGGAGCGTTCCCAACTCTTACGTTCCAGTTGGCAAACGCGGTGCTCCAAGCGATCGATCTGGGTTTGCTCCCAAGACTCCAGCATGCCTAGAGATTAGCGGACAAAACATTGCGCGCGGGACGGCGCTCGAGCGATCAGCTCGACAGACCGAGCAGATCGCGCTCGATCAGCAGCTCTGCCACCTGCACGGCGTTCGTCGCGGCGCCCTTTCGCAGGTTGTCGCCGGCAACCCAGAGGTTGAGGGTGCGCTCCTGGTCGGGGTCGCGGCGGATGCGGCCGACGAGGACGTCGTCGCGGCCGGCGGCGTCGGTCGCCATCGGGTAGGTACCGGCGGCCGGGTCGTCGACGACGAGGACGCCTGGCGACTCGGCGAGCAGGGCGCGGCAATCGTCGGGTGAGAGGTCCTCGCGGGTGCGCACGTTGACCGACTCCGAGTGGCCGCTGACGACGGGGACACGGGCGCAGGTCGCCGAGATCGCCAGCTCCTCCCCGACGCCGAGGATCTTGCGGGTCTCCGCCATCACCTTGCGCTCCTCGGTGGTGTAGTCGTCGCCGTCCTTGAAGACCTCGACCTGGGGCAGCACGTTGAAGGCGATCCGATGGGGATAGATCTCCGGCTCGGGGACTTCCTTCCCGGCCAGGACCGCGCGTGACTGCGCCTGCAACTCCTCGATCGCCCGCTGCCCCGTCCCCGACACGGCCTGGTAACTGGAGACGACGATGCGCTCGAGCCCGACCGCGCGGTGGATCGGCGCCAGCGCCATCATCGCGACCATCGTCGTGCAGTTGGGATTGGCGACGATGCCCTTGTGCGAGTCGGCGGCCTCCGGGTTGACCCCGGCGACGACCAGCGGCACGTCCTCGTGCATCCGCCAGTAGCTGGTGTTGTCGACGACCACGGCGCCCGCCTCGACCAGCTGCGGCGCCCACTCGGCGCTGACCGCGCCCCCTGCGGAGGAGAGAACGACGTCAAGCCCCTGGATCGTCTCCGAGCTCAGCGGCCGGCACTCCAGCACCGACCCGTTCCACTCGATCTGACGCCCGGCCGAGCGCTCGGAGGCGAAGGCGACCACCTCGGATGCTGGAAATTCCCGCTCCGCCAGCACCCCGAGAATGGTCGACCCAACCGCCCCGGTCGCCCCGAGGACGCCCACTCTGTAGCCACTGTCAGACATGGCCCGAGTATGACGAAGGAGCTCGGTCACCGGCTGAACAGTTGACCACCCCATAGGTGGGTAAATCGTTCACTCGCCTGTCGCTTGGCCGCGCGAATCAGCCGCTGACAGTGGGGCGGTGTTCCGCCCCTTCGGGTTCTTCGGGGCGAACGGCGTCGGCGCCGAGGTCGAAGGCCTTGTGCAGCACCCGCACGGCGTCGGGGACACGGTCGGCCGCGATGACGCAGGAGATCTTGATCGGGGAGGTGGAGATCATCTCGATGTTGATCCCCTCGCCCCCGAGGACCTCGAAGACCTTGGCGGCGACGCCGGGGTGGGAACGCATGCCGGCGCCGATGATCGAGACCTTGCCGATGCGCTCGTCCGTGCGCACCCCCTGGCTGACGTCGCCGAGGGCCGAGAGCGCGTCGGTGGCGGCGGTCAGCTCGGAGCGGTCGATCGTGAAGGAGAGGTCGGCCAGCTCATCGTCGCCGACGGGCTCGTTCTGGATGATCACGTCGACGTTGATGCCGGCCTCGGCCAGCGCGGTGAAGATCTCACCGGCGACGCCGGGCTCGTCGCGGATGCCGACCAGCGTCACGCGCGCCTCGTCATCGGTGTGGGTCACGGCTGTTACGAAGGGTTGCTCCACGGTCTCCTGCTCGGCCTCGGCCTCGGTGACGACGAGGGTACCGGGACCGTCCTCGAAGCTGCCGCGGCAGTGGATGCGTACGCCGTGGTTGCGCGCGTACTCGACCGAGCGCAGCTGCAGGACGCGGGCGCCGGAAGCCGCCATCTCGAGCGTCTCCTCGAAGGTGGCGATCGGGATCTTGCGCGCCTCGGGGACGATCCGCGGATCGGCGCTGAAGACGCCGGCGACGTCGGTGTAGATCTCGCAGACTTCCGCTTTCAAGGCCGCCGCGAGCGCCACGGCAGTGGTGTCGGAGCCCCCGCGGCCGAGGGTGGTGACGTCGTGGCTCTCGGTCGAGACCCCCTGGAAGCCGGCGACGAGCACTATGTGGTCCTCCTCCAGTGCCGCCTCGATCCGCTCGGCCCGGACGTCGATGATCCTCGCCTTGGTATGGGAGGAGTCGGTGACGATCCCGGCCTGGGAGCCGGTCAGCGAGATCGCCTTGTGGCCCATGTCGTGGATCGCCATCGCGCAGAGGGCGCACGAGATCCGCTCGCCACTGGAGAGCAGCATGTCCATCTCGCGCGAGTCCGGGCGCTTCGATATCTCCAGCGCCTGGGCGACGAGCTCGTCGGTCGTCTTGCCCCGGGCCGAGAGGACCGCGACCGCGCGCTTGCCTTCCTCGCGCGCGGCGACGATCCGCCGCGCCGCGCGCTTGATCTCCTTGGCGCCGGTGACGGAGGTGCCGCCGAACTTCATCACCACGGTCTTGGGTGTTCCCTCAGCCATGAACGGCTGAGGATAGTCGCCCCGGAAGTGCGTCTGGCGACTACTCGCCGCTGCCGAGGTTGCCGAGCATCGCGTGCTCGGCCATGCGGATCAGGCCGAGGGCCATGTGGGGGCGCATGTCGCTGGTCCGCACGCGCACGTGGGAGCCGTGGGGCCCGACGACCTCGACGATCGTGCAGACGTCGCCGATCTGGCAGTCCTCGCCGTAGTCGGCTTCGAGCGCCTCCATCTGCGCCGTGACCACCTGGCCCATCTTGCTCTGATCGAGTGGCATCTCGCAAACCTTTCTAGTAGGGGCCAGGCCCAGTTCTATGCAAGCTGGGACCGACGCAGGAAATCATCGAACATTGGAACCGTGAATGCAGTATCGCCGTGCGCGGGGCTGTACACCATGCCCTTCTTGATAAGTCCTGAGCGGCGAGGAGCCACGCTCTCGACCTTTACGCCTAGTTTCGCAGCGATGTCGCCAGACCGATGGGGACCGGGCCCCAACTCCGCCATCGCGCCCAGATATTGCTTCTCAGCAGGCGTGAGGCGATCCATACGCACACGAAAGAAATTCTCGTCGAGTCGGCGCTGAACATCCCGTGCGGCAAGGGTCACGTCGTCCAAGCAGATCGGCGTTTGTGGGGCCGCGTTCCAGACGTGATAGCCCCACTCCTGAAGGAAGTACGGATATCCCTGCGTGAACTCCAAGAGCTTCTCCAGGGCGTCGGCAGAGAATTCGACCCCCTGCGCCCTGGCAGGCGTAGCCAGTACCGCAGTGGCATCAGCCTTGCCGAGCGACCCAATTTCCGGGAAGTCGAAGAGTCTCTCCGCGTAGGACTTCGCGTTGCCGGCCAGCCCCGGAAGCTGTGGCAAACCAGCTCCCACAAGGATGACGGGCAAGCCGAGTTGAACTGTCCGATGAATGGCCGTGATCAAGGCAGCAAGCTCATCGGCACCGAGGTACTGCACCTCGTCGATTGCGAGCAGAAGCCCGCGCCCTCGGTCGCCCGCTGCCTCTCCTGCGGCCACCAGCAGGTCGGTCACGTCCTCCGCCAGGACGCCGGAATCGGCACTGCCGGCGATGGCGTCGACGTTGAGGGATATAGAACTGCCGTCCGGCAGGTTGTATGAGAACGACTTGAGGGTGCCAAGCGCTCGTTTGACCGCACGCGACACCGGTCCGGCGTCCAAGCGGAGCAGTATCGAACGCAGGCGAGCAGCCAGAAGATGCTCGAAATCACCGGTCTCCGGCGCCTCGATGAAGGCTCCCACCAGGCCCTCATCCTGTGCCATCTGATCGAACCGGTTGAGCAGTACGGTCTTTCCAACGCCCCTCAGCCCGATGGGCATGATGCTCTTCCCCGGACGCCCAGAGATCGTCCGCTTCAGAGCGATCCGATAGCTCTCCAAGAGCTCCTCGCGACCAACGAAAGCGGGCGGCGGGGTGCCGGCCCCCGGCGAGAACGGATTATCGACTGGGTCCATGACTAGGCAGAGCTTACCCTGTCTTATCGAGCTTATTGAATTCAGGCATAAGCTCTATCAAAGGCATTATCCGGGGATTTCCCTTTCTGCATAGAGAAGGTAGACGTGCCTGAAATCACATAGACAATGTATCGTTTAGATATATTTGCACTCATGGACCTTAGCCCCACCGCCTACGTGATCCTCGGCATGGTCAGCCGCGAGCCGCGCTCGGGCTATGAGATCAAGGCGATCGTCGACGACACGACCAGGTTCTTCTGGGCGGCCAGCTACGGGCAGATCTACCCGGAGCTGAAACGGCTCTCCGAGGCGGGCCTGGTCGAGGGAGTCGACGCTCCCCGCGGCGAGCGCAAGCGCACCGTCTACGCAATCACCGCGGCGGGGGAAACGGAGCTGAAGGCCTGGCTGAGCGAGCCGCCCGAGACGGCGGAGATGCGCGAAGAAGGGCTGCTGAAGCTCTTCTTCTCCGGTGTGCTGCCGCCCGAGAAGGCGGCCGCGACCCTGCGGGCGATGCGCGAGCACCGCGCCGGCGTCGCCGCGCGGCTGCGGGCGATGGAGCCCAAGGCTGCGGCGAAGCTGGAGGAGATGGATGACCCCTACCCCCTGATGGTGCTGCAGGGGGGGGTTGAGTTCAACGAGTGGTTCGCAGACTGGTGCGAGCGGATGGAGGCTCGCCTCCTCGGCTCCGCCGACGACGGAAGGAGCAGCTGATGTTCGACGCCCTCGCCCGCCTCGCCGACCGGCGCGCCCGCCGCGTCGGCCTGCTTGCAATCGCCTTCTTCCTCCTCGCCGGCGCGCTCGGCGGCTCGGTCGCCGAACGGCTCGACCCCTACGGGGCCGACGACCCGGCGACCGAGACCGTGCAGGCGCGGGAGGCGCTGCGGGACGCCGGCCACCGCGTGCCCGGGGTGATCGTCGTCGTCGAGGGCGCGCCGGTCGCGGAGCCGGCGACGCGGGCCCGCATCGTCGCTCTCGAGCGGGAGCTGCGCGCCCGCGGTGACGTCCACTCGGTCACCGGCTTCTACGACACCCGCTCGCGCGACTTCGTCTCGCGCGACGGCGGGGCGACCTACCTCGCGGTGGCGCTCGAGCCGACCGGCGACAAGGAGTGGCAGGAGGCGGGTGCCGACATCGCCGAGCGCCTCGGCGACCGCCCCGGCGTCACCGTCGGCGGCGCCGCCGTCGCCCAGGAGCAAGTCAACAAGCAGGTCGAGGAAGACCTGCGCACGGCCGAGATGCTCGCCTTCCCGCTGCTCTTCCTGCTCTCCTTCCTCTTCTTCCGCAGCCTCGTCGCAGCGCTGCTGCCGGTGATGATCGGCCTGCTGGCAATCGTCGGCACCTTCCTCATCCTCCGCCTCGCCAGTGAAGTCGGCTCGATCTCGATCTTCGCCCTCAACCTCACCACCGGGCTCGGCCTCGGGCTGGCGATCGACTACAGCCTCTTCGTCGTCTCCCGCTACCGCGAGGAGATCGCGGTCGACGGACCCGGTCTAGCCGCGATGCGGCGGGTGATGGCGACCGCCGGGCGCACGGTCTTCTTCTCCTCGCTTACGGTCGCGGCGGCGCTCGCCTCGCTGCTCGTCTTCCCGCAGCGCTTCCTCTACTCGATGGGCCTCGGCGGCTCGCTGGTGGCGCTGCTCGCGGCGGTGGTGGCGCTGACCGTCCTGCCCGCCGTCCTCACCCTGCTCGGCACCCGCGTCAACTCGCTCGCCCCGCGCGCCCTGCAGCGCCGCGCCGAGGCCGACGCGCGCCCGGACGAGAAGGGCTTCTGGTACCGGCTCTCGCGCTTCGTCATGCGCCGTCCCGTGCCCGTGGCGACGCTCAGCGCCCTCTTCCTGATCGTGCTCGGCCTGCCCTTCTTCGGGATCAAGTTCAACACCGTCGACCCGACCGTGCTGCCGGAGAGCGCCAGCGCCCGGCAGGCGTACGACACGGTCAGCGAGGAGTTCCCGCCCTACCGCGAGACGCCGATCTGGGTCGCGGTGGAGGGCGGCGAGCCGGGGGGAACGGCCGCGCTCGCGGCCCGGATCCGGACGAGCGAGGGCGTCGCCGCGGTGGCACCGCCGCAGCGCCTGCGGGGCGACGTCACCGTGATCCAGGCGGTCTCGGCGAACCCCTTTGCATCGGAGGCGAGCCAGTCGACGGTCGAGCGGATCCGCGACGTGCCGGCACCCCCTGGCGCGACCGTGCAGGTCAGCGGCGCCACCGCCGACTTCGTCGACTTCCAGGACAGCCTCACCCGGCACCTGCCGATCGCTTTCGCGATCATCGTCCTCGCCACCCTGGTCATCCTCTTCCTGATGACCGGCTCGGTGGTGCTGCCGGTCAAGTCGCTGCTGATGAACTTCCTCAACCTCAGCGCCGTCTTCGGCCTGCTGGTGCTGATCTTCCAGGACGGACGCCTGGAAGGCCTGCTCGACTACACCAGCCCCGGCGCGATCGAGCAGACGATGCCGATCCTGCTCTTCGCGCTCGCCTTCGGCCTCTCCACCGACTACGCCGTCTTCCTGCTCTCGCGGATCAAGGAGGCACGCGACAACGGCGCCTCGGACTCCGAGTGCGTGGCGATCGGCCTCGAGCGCACCGGCCGCATCGTCACCGCCGCGGCGCTGCTCTTCGCGATCGCGATCGGCGCCTTCGCCACCTCCCAGATCATCTTCATCAAGGAGAACGGCGTCGGCACGGCGCTGGCGGTCCTGATCGACGCCAGCATCATCCGCGCCCTGCTCGTGCCCTCGCTGATGGAGCTGCTGGGCAAATGGAACTGGTGGGCGCCCGCACCGCTGCGGCGGCTGCACGAACGGATCGGGATCAGCGAGACGCGTGGGCCGGAGCCGGAATTCAACCCTAAGGCGGACTGACCAAGCAGATCAAGGACGCAGGGAGCGAAGCGTGCTCTGCACGTGAGCGACCGAGGACGCCGATATGCGCCGGTCAGACCGCCTTAGGCGAAGGCCTGCGCGGCGCGGCGGCGGAGGTCGGCGTTGAGCATCCCCGTCACTTCGCTGGGGGTGCTGCCCGCGGAGGGAACCGCGTCGCCGATCAGGCCGGTGGCGCGGAAGCCGAAGAGGGGTGCGTCGAAGCCGACCTCGCGGATCTTGCGGACCAGCTTGACCGCGCTGGGGGTGTCGGCTCCAGGGCCGCAGAGGACGATCGCGGTCGGGTCGAGAGCGCCCAGGGCACGCTCGAGCCGCTCGTCGCCGAGCTCGTTGGAGAGCATCAGCACGCGGAAGCCGGCGCGGCGCAGGGTCAGGTCGAGCGCCTGGGCATGGACCGCCTCGGCGTCGGAGCCGCGGCTGGAGTCGAGCAGAAGGATCCCGGCCGGGCGGGAGGCGGCGGAGGCGAGGCGGCGGGCGCCGTGCAGCCAACCGGTCGCCCAGCGCGAGGCGAACTCGAGCTCGGCCTCGGCGTCGGGATCGGCGGCGAGGCGGTCGATCGCCGGCAGCAGCATCTCCTCCACGGTGCGCTCCAGCGGGCGCAGGGCAAGGCTCTCCTCGACCGCTCGGTTGGCGGCCTCCTCGTCGAAGCTCTCCAGCGCCGCCAGCAGGTTGCCGCCACTTGCCGGCGCTGCCTGGCGCTGGCGAGCAAGCTCGATCGCCGAGGAGATGTTGCCGGTCTGGGCGAGGGCGTCGCGCAGGGTCTGCAGCTCGACCAGCTCGTAGTTGCGGTGGTTGCCCTCGGTGCGCTTCGGCGTCGGGTAGCCGTAGCGGCGCTCCCAACTGCGCAGGGTGTTGGGGCTGACCCCGAGCACTTCCGCGGCTGCGTTGGTTCTTATTCCCGGCATCTCAGATCTGGTTCCTTGGCGTGCCCAGCGCTATTCGCCGGGTGCCCGCATTCTCCCACCGGAGATCCAGGTTTACGCAGGTTATGGACAGATTTCGGGAATCTGTCAGCGATCTTGCAAGGTGCCGACGCCTACGGGCTGACCCAGGGCGCGCGCCCGCCACATCGCCTCGTCGGCCTTGCGCAGCAGCTCCTCGGCGTCGGCTGCCGTGCTCGGGGCAGGCGACGACACCCGCCGAGATGCCGATCCGCAGCCCTCCCGCCGCCTCCAGCTCGTCGAGCATGCGCAGCAGCCGCTCCGTCATCTGGACCCCCTCGACCGTGGTCTGGTTGGGCGCGAGCACGCAGAGCGCGTCCTCCTCGAGGCGAAACGTCTCGTCGACCAGGCGGACGCTGTCTCGCAGGGCGGCGCCGACCACGGCGAGCATCGTCTCCTGCCCGCCGCCCCCCTCGCCGTCGCGAGCGCCCGGGCCGTCGACGTCGAAGACAGCCAGTCCGAAGGGATGCCCGTAGCGCTTGTTGGTCTCGATCAGCTGCTCGAGCCGACGGCGCATGTGCCCGGGCTGGAAGAGGCTGGCGAGCTCGTTGGGGGCCACCTCGGCCGCGTGCGGCTGCTGGCCCGCCAACGCCGCGACCGCGGTGGCTGCCACCGAGCCGAACTCCTCGGCCAGCTTCTGGGCCGCGTCGGCGAACGGCTCGGCGGAGTCGCCCCGCATCTCCTCGCGCAGCCTGGCCAGCAGCGCGGCCTGCAGCCCGGAAACCTCGCGAACTACCTGGCCCGCCGGGGACTCGCTTCCGGCACCGTTGGTCGTCCGCGTCGCCACCCTAGGCACCTTGCCGCACGCAACGGACGCCAGGGCCGCAAAAGATCGCTATTTGCGGGTTGACATACGTCTAGGCAAATCGTCCGCAAAGTGCAGGCTAATCGAGGCTGCGGCGGCCGGCGAAGGCCTTGCCCAGGGTGACCTCGTCGGCGTGCTCGAGGTCGGCGCCGACGGGGAGACCGCTGGCGAGCCGGGTGACGGCGACGCGGCCGCGCAGGAGCTCGGCGATGTGCAGCGCAGTCGCCTCACCGGTTGTCGTCGGGTTGGTGGCGAGGACGACCTCGCGCACCTCGCCGTCCTCGACCCGGCGCAGCAGCTCGGCGATCTTCAGGTCCTCGGCGTCGACGCCGTCGATCGGCGAGAGGGCGCCGCCGAGCACGTGGTAGAGGCCCCGGTACTCGTGGGTACGCTCGATCGGGATCACGTCGGCGGGCTCCTCGACGACGCAGATCGTCGTGCGGTCGCGGCCCGAGTCCGAGCAGATGCGGCAGCGCGGGCCCTCGGAGAGGTTGAAGCACTCCTCGCAGAGGCCGACCTTCTCCCTCACCTCGGTTATCGCCGCCGAGAGCGCCGCCGCCTCTTCGTCGGGTGCGCGGAGGATGTGGAAGGCGAGGCGCTGCGCCGTGCGCTGGCCGATCCCCGGCAGCCGCGAGAGCTCCGCGACGAGCCGGGCGAGCGGCGCCGGACCCTCGCGTGCTCACATCCCGGGGAGGCCGCCGAGGCCTCCCGTGATCCCGCCCATCTTGGACTCCGCCAGCTGCTGGGCGGCGCGCAGGCCCTCGTTGACCGCGGCCTGCACCATCTCGGCGAGCAGCTCGGGCTCCTCCGGGTCGATCGCCTCGGGGTCGATGACGATCTCGCGCAGGGTCAGGTCGCCGCCCATCTTCACCTTCACCATGCCGCCGCCGGCGCTGGCCTCGACCACCTCGTCCTTGAGCTTCTCCTGCGCCTGCAGCATCTCGTTCTGCATCTGCTGCGCCTGCTTCATCAGGGCGTTCACGTCGAAGCCCCCGGGCATTCCGCCTCTCGCCACCTAACCGACCTCCTCCGCGTCGAACTCGCTCTTCAGCTTCTCCACCAGCGCATCGTGATCGATCTCGTCGGCGGCGGGCGCCTCCTCTGGAGCAGGCATCCCCGTCGAGCAGCACGTAGGCGGGTCTCATCCGCTCCCCCAGCACCGACTCGATCGCGTCGGCCATCAGCTCCCGCTTCTCCGGCGTCTCGGCCTTCTTCTTGTTGAAGGTGAACTCGGCCGGAAACCCGACCTTCAGCCCCTCATCGCCCATCGACTCACCGGCTGAGCCCCGTCGAACGTCGCAGCAAGAGCAGGGCTGGTCTCCCGAAGCTTGTCGAGAACGGCGGGCCAGGTGCGCTGGATCTCCTCCAAGCTGAGGGGGCTCTGGCCCGCGGGTCCTGTCACGACCTCGGGGGGGCCTGCGGGCGGGGGCTCCGCCTCCGTTCTCGGCCCCCCCGAGTCCGCGCCACCCGCGGGAGGATCGTCCTCGGCTGACGACTCAGGCTCGGCCGGCTCTGAAATCTCAGCTTCGGGCTCAAGCTCGTCTGTGGATGCCGCCTCTCCCGCGGGTGGCGCCGTAGGGGGAACCGCCCCCGAGGACGCTTTAGCGACCGGAGGGGGTGGTGGGTCCCCTGCGGCGACAGGACCCGCGGGCGAACCGGCCTCTGTCCCTCGTCGCTCCAGCTGCTCAACTCTGCGAAGCAGTCCCTCGGTCGAGGGGTCGAGGTCTGGCCGTGCTGCCTTGAGGAGGGCTATCTCCACCGCCATGCGGGCGTCGTCTCCCTCGCGGACAGCTGTGAGGGCGTTCGCCAGCTCGTCGATCGTGCGGACCAGCGTCGCCGCTCCAATCGCGCTTGCTTGGGCCGAAAGCCGGTCGGCATCGGTTGCCGTCACGACGAAGGTGTTGGGCACCTCGCCCACCGTCTGCGTCACCAGCAGGTGGCGCAGGTGGGCCAGCAGGTCGCGGGCGAACTGGGCGGGGTCGCGGCCGGAGCGGGCCATCTTCTCGACCCCGAGCAGGACCCCCCTGGGGTCCTCGGCGATGACCGCGTCGACCGCTTCGAAGAGGAGCTCGGCATCGGCCGCTCCGAGCATCTCCAGCACGTCGTCGAGCTTCACCTGGCTGCCGCCGTAGGAGACCAGCTGGTCGAGCGTGCCGAGCGCGTCGCGGAAGCTGCCCGAGGCCGAGCGGGCGATCATCGCCACGGCGGCGTCCTCGGCCTCGATCCCCTCGGCGGCGGAGACGCGCGTCAGCACCTCGGAGATCTGCTCCAGCGAGGGCCGCTGGAAGTCGAAGCGCTGGCAGCGGTCGGCGATCGTCGGCATCACCTTGTGGGCCTCGGTCGTGGCGAGGACGAAGACCGTGTTCGGCGGCGGCTCCTCGAGCGTCTTCAGGAAGGCGTTCCAGGCCTCCTTGGTCAGCATGTGCGCCTCGTCGAGGATGTAGACCTTCCAGCGGCCGCCGGTCGGGGCGTAGGCGACGCGCTCGCGCAGGTCGCGCACGTCGTCGACGGAGCGGTTGGAGGCGGCGTCCATCTCGATCACGTCGATCGAGACGCCCGAGGCGATCGTCGTGCACGATTCGCACTCGCCACAGGGCGTGACGGTCGGCCCGCCGCGCTCGCAGTTGAGCGAGCGGGCGAGGATCTTCGCCATCGAGGTCTTGCCGGTGCCGCGCGAGCCGACGAAGAGGTAGGCGTGGTGCACCTTGCCCTGCTCGACCGCGTTTCGCAGCGTGCGGACGACGTGCTGCTGGCCGACCACCTCATCGAAGGAGCCGGGCCGGTGGCGGCGGTAGAGGGAGATCGAGTCGCTGGACGACGGCACCGCAGCCAGTGTATCTGCGGGGTGTGGCGACTTTCCCGTCTATATGACGGAAAAGTCGCCACACCCCCAATCGATGCCCACCGGTAGGTTGCGCCCGTGCCCCAGGGTCTCCGCAACTGGCTCACGCCGGCCGCCTGGGTCGCCGGTGTCAGCGCCGTTCTGCTGCTCCTCTTCCCGGTCGGCTTCCCCAACTACGACACGATCTACGCGCTCCTCTGGGGACGGGAAATGGCGCACGGGCTCAGCCCCGACATGGCCGCGCCGCTGGCGCCGACGCCGCACCCGCTCGCCGAGCTCTTCGGCCTGGTCACGACCCCGCTTGGCGACGGCGCGATCGAGGTGACGATGGTCGTCGCCTACCTCTCGCTGGGCCTGGTCGGCTACCTCGTCTACCGCCTCGGGTCGCTCTGGTTCGACCGGCCGATCGGCGCCGTCGCCGCGCTGATCGTTCTCTCCCGCGCCCCCTACCTCTCCAACGGCCTGCGCGCCTACGTCGACCTCCCCTACATCGCCCTCTGCCTCGGCGCGCTTCTCATAGAGACCAAGCGCCCTCGAACGGGCTGGCCAGTCCTCGCCCTTCTCGCCCTGGCCGGCCTCCTCCGCCCGGAGGCCTGGCTCTTCTCGATCGCCTATCTCGCCTACCTCCTCCTCGGTCCCCCCCAAGCTTCTAAAGCTTCCGCCGTCCCAGTCGAGGCCACCGGGGCTCGACGCTCGTCCCGCCAGCCCGCTCTCGAAGAGGAGAGGAGGGCACCCCTCGACCGGGCGGATACTCAAATTGCCGGCCTAATTAGGCCGGCAATTGGACGGGCGAGGGGTGCCCTCCTCTCCCCCCAAGGAATCGCGCTGGCGGCCCTCGCCCTCGCTGCGCCCCTCCTCTGGGCCCTTTTCGACTGGGTCACAGCCGGCAGCCCCACCTACTCGTTCACCGGCACCCGCGAAACCGTCGACGAGCTCGCCCGCCAGACCGGCCCGGTCGACCTCGTCCTCTACGGCCCGCGCCGGCTCGGCGAGGTCCTGCAGTGGCCGGGCATGGTCGGCGCCCTCGGCGGAGTCGTCCTCGGGCTCGCCTTCCTGCGCCGCCGCAGCACGGTCGGCGCCGCCGCGGCGGCGCTCGCCCTCGCCGCCTTCGCTGTGCTCGCCTGCGCCGGCCTGGCGATCCTCCCCCGCTACACGATGCTCGCCGCCGCGGTGCTGGCGATCTTCGCCGCCCTGGCGTTGCTCGGCTGGCGCCTGCTCGACCGCCACCACCCATGGCGCCGTGCCTGGCAGGCGTTCGCTGCCTTCGTCGTCCTCATGTTCGTCGTCTGGGGCCCCAACCAGTACGACCTCCTGCACCGCGTCGACGTCGACCTCACCAACCAGGGGCGGATCGAGGGCGACCTAACCGACCTCGCCGACAGCGGTGCCTTCGCCGAGATGGACTCCGAGCGCCTCTGCGGCCCGATCGCCGTCCCCAACCACCGCGCCGTTCCGCGCCTCGCCTTCAACCTCGACATTCGCCCGACGCAGATGGTCAGCGCCAGCGAGGAGCGCCCTCCCAGCCGCGGCTACTTCCTCGAACCGGCCTCGCCCTTCGTCATCCACAACTTCATCCTCGACCCCGGCGACCCGACCCGGCTCACCCTCACCGCCCCCACGGCTTCCGCGAGGTCGCCCGCAACGACTCCTGGGTTCTCTACCGACGCTGCTGACCCGCCGGGTAGGCTGCGCCGCGTGTTCAGCGGAGGGTTCAGGCGCTCCGGCCTCTTCGGGCTGATCGGGGTAATCGTCGTCGCCGGGATCGTCGTCGCGATCGCCTTCACCACCGGCGAAGGGCAGAGCAACCCGAAGATGACCTACGCGCTGATCTTCGGCGTCCTCGGCGTCTTCATGATCGTCCTCTTCGCCCTGCAGCGATCCGACCTGAACCGGGTGAGCGGCGGCGACGCGAAGGCGGTCGAACGGGCAGTGGCCGAAGGGGGCGGCGAGATCGAGAACCCGACGACGATGGCCGAGCAGCAGCTCTGGGCGTCCCTCGCGATCAAGCCGATCGAGCGCGAGGCGATCAAGGCGCGCAGCCAGATGTGGGACGTCGGCCGGCGCAGCCAGGGGCTCGCGATGGTGGTGACGCTGCTGATCTTCCTCACCGTGCCCTCGATCTACCTGCTCGAAAGCTTCATACCGCTGTTGATCGGTGGGCCGCTGATCGCGATCGCCGCGATCTACGGCAGCGTCCGTGCCGTCGCGCCCGGGGGCGAGATGGACCAGGGCTACGAGAAGGTCGGCCTGGCGATGGCGCCGCTCGGGTTCGAGGTGACCGAGCGCCCGAAGGTCAGCATCGAGACGCGCGACGCAGTCACCGGGCGGGTCGGCCCGAAGGTGCACGGCGCGCTCGAGCTGACCGGCGAGCGGCACGGACGGCGGGTGTCGGTGAGGCTCGGCGACGGCCGCAGCGAGGTCAGGGTCCTGGCCGCCTCGCCCACCTTCGAGGCCAAATCGCGGGACGGCAGAGTGCGGCTTGCGAAGGACGCCCCGGCAGCTGTCGCCGAAACACTGGGCGACGTCCCCAACTCGACTCGGTGGAAGAAGCTCACCGTCGAGGGCGGCCCGGAGGGCATCGTCGTCACCCGCAAGGGCGGCGAACAGGCGGACTGGCTCTGCGACCTCTGGCTCGCCGAGCGCCTCGCCGACGCCTAAGGCGATCTGGCTGGCGCATGCCGGCGTCCTCGGTCGCTCACGTGCAGAGCACGCTTCGCTCCCTGCGTCCTTGGCCTGCTTGGCCAGGTCGCCTTAGCCGCTGTGCTCGACCTGCTCCACGGCGGCGTGGGTCTCGGCGGCAACCCGTGGGTCGGCCAACTCGACTCCGGGCGGAAGCTCAACATGTAGATCGCTCGCGGGGTCGAGGCGCACCCGCAGCAGCTCGCCGGCGCGCGAGCCGAGCACGTGGCCGCCCCGACTGCGGGCCTCGTCGAGGAAATGGAGGTGGAACCCGCTGACCTCGATCCCCTCGGCGTAGTCCGGGAAGCGGAAGCCGAGCATCGTCCCGCGGGTGTCGGAGAGGTCGAACACGTGCTGCTCGCCGACGACCTCGGTGAGTGGCCGGTAGGGAGGTCTCTGTCGCGGGACCGAGCGTGCCCGCACGAGGTCGAAGTGGCCGTCGAGCCGGATCGCGCAGGAGGGGGTGCCCGCCGGGATCAGCTCGTCCAGGCAGCTCAGCAGCTCCTCGTGGTCGAGCGATCCCTCGATCCGCTCGTCGATCGCCGGCACGAAGCGGGTCACGACGGCGAACGGCGTTTGCGCCGCGCTATCGACCTCACCCACCCGCCCGTCGACGTCGGCCCGGTAGAAGCGTCCGTCGAGCGCGATCATCTCCCCGTCGAGGCCGTTAAGCGTTCCCAGCCCGAGGTCGCCGTGCTCGGCCAGCTCGGCGAAGCTGAGATCGCCGTCGTAGGCGCCCTCGAGCAGAGCCCCGATCGTCGAGGCCTGGAAGAGGACGTGGGCCTCCCGGTCGGCGTGCAGTTCCTCCTCTCGCAGCGTCTCGACGTGCAGCGACCTGATCCAGCGCTCGTCCAACACGCCCGCCAGTCTCCCAGGCGTGTCTGACTTAACCCACGGCATATCGCGGGAAAGCTCAGACACCCCGCGTGGGAGGGGCCGGACGGCCGAGACCGCGGATCGTCGAGAATCGGGTCATGGCGGCTATAGAGCTACGTGGCGCAGTCAAGCGCTTCGGCCCGATCACGGCGGTGGACGGACTCGACCTCGAGGTGCCCGAGGGCATCTGCCTCGGCCTGCTCGGGCCCAACGGCGCCGGCAAGTCGACGACGATGCGGCTGCTCACCGGCCAGGCGATCGCCGACTCCGGCGAGCTGCGCGTGCTCGGCCACGAGCTGCCCGGCGACGCCAAGGCGGCCCGGGCCGAGATGGGCGTCGTGCCGCAGCTCGACAACCTCGACGTCGACGTCACGGTCGAGGACAACCTCGCCGTGTACGCGCGGCTCTACCGGGTGCGGGACGTCGGCGCCGCGGTCGACCGGGCGCTCGACCTTGCCCGCCTGCGCGGGCGCCGCCGCGACGCCGTCGACAAGCTCTCCGGCGGCATGCGGCGGCGCCTGCTGCTCGCCCGCGGCCTCATCCACGACCCGAAGCTGATCCTGCTCGACGAGCCCACGGTCGGGCTCGACCCCCAGATCCGCACCGAGCTCTGGACGCTGATCGACGACCTGCGCTCGCACGGCACGACGATCCTGATGTCGACCCACTACATCGAGGAGGCCGAGCGCCTCGCCGACGAGGTCGCGGTGATGGACAAGGGGAAGGTCATCGCCAGGGCCACGCCGGCCGAGCTGATCGCCGCCCACGCCGGCACCCACACGGCCGAGGTCTACGGACCGCCCGAACGCCTGACCGAAGTCCGCGCAATCGCCGAGGGGCAGGGACTGCCGGTGCGCCCGGCCGGGCCCGCGATCGCGATCGTCGGCTCCGAGCGCGCCGGCAACGGCGCGGTCCCCGAGGACGCCGTGATCCGCGCCGCCTCGCTCGAGGACGTCTTCGTCCTGCTCACCGGGGCGGAGGCCGAATGAGCGAGGAGGCCGGCCGCCGGCTGCGGCGACTCGAACCGGCTGCGATCGGCGGCGTGATGAGCCGCGAGCTCGCCAACTTCCGCACCTACTGGAAGGGGACGACCTTCTCCAGCGTGCTCGAACCGATCGTCTACCTGCTCGCCTTCGGCCTCGGCCTCAGCGCGACCCTGGTCGACGAAGTCGGCGGCGTCCCCTACGTCGCAGTTCGTCGGCACCGGCATGGTCGCCACCGCGGTGATCTTCTCCAGCGCCCTGCCGGCGATGTTCGGCACCTTCGTCAAGCACCGCTTCCAGAACACCTACGACGCGATCCTCGCCGCGCCGGTCGACGTCGAGGAGCTGGTCAGCGCCGAGATGCTCTGGATCGGCCTCCGCGCCAGCGTCTACGGCTGCGTCCCGCTGCTGGTCACGATCGGCTTCGGCCTCGACCCCGCCTGGGGAATGCTGCTGGTGCCGATCTTCTGCCTCTTCACGGCGCTGGGCTTCGCCGGCTTCGGGATCGCGATGGCGGCGATCGTCGCCAAGATCGACCAGTTCAACTACGTCACCGCGCTCTTCGTCACGCCCCTCTTCCTCGTCTCCGGCGCCTTCTTCCCGATCGACGAACTGCCCGAGGGCTTCCAGATCCTCGCCCAGCTCAACCCCCTGCACCAGCTGGTCGAACTGGTCCGCGGCGGCGCCTTCGGCTACGAGGCGGTCGACCTGCTCCGCTTCGCCGGCCTCGTCGCCTTCGCCTTCGTCATGTGGCGCATAGCCGTCAACCGCCTGTCGGCGCGGCTGATCGACTGACGCATCCGATGCGAAGAAATGGACCGTGCGCCCCGCCTTCGAAGCAAAGTCACCGGGCGTGTCCGTCGCGTTTGGCTCGAGCCGGGCTCACCTGCGGCACCCGCGGCTTCCGCTTAAGGCTGCTTCCTTCCGGACCTGACCTGGTTCGCGTGCCTACGTCGCGCAGGACCCGGCCGTCAACGCCGCCCGCGGCGCACTGACCCCGACGGCCAGCCCCTCGGAACGGGATTCGGCCCCGCTAGAGCGGATTGCGGGTTACAGGGCACCGCTGATTCCCCGCCTAGCACGGTCCGTCGACGATCCTACCCTGCCGACATAGGATCGGCAGCGCTCCCGTGATCCAGGTCGACACAGAGTCCTTCTTCGTCATCGTCACGATCGCCGCCCTGGCGGCGATCACGGTCGCTGCCGTGCCGAAGCGGTTCGCCCCGCCGGTGGTCGTCGTCGAGCTGATGCTGGGCATCGTCGTCGGCCCTGAGGTGCTCGACCTCGCGACGACCGACGACTTCATCGACTTCTTCTCCAACCTCGGCCTCGGCATGCTCTTCTTCTTCGCCGGCTACGAGATCGACTTCGAGCGGATCAAGGGGCGGCCGCTGAAGCTCGGCGCGCTCGGCTGGCTGCTCTCGATCGCGCTCGCCTACGGGATCGGCGGCGCCCTGGCCGCGGCCGGCATCGTCGTCTCCTTCCTCTACACCGGCTCGGCGATGGCGACGACGGCGATCGGCACGCTGATCCCGATCCTGCGCGACAACGGCGAGCTGAAGACCAGGTTCGGCACCTACCTGCTGGCGGCCGGCGGCGCCGGCGAGTTCGGCCCGATCCTGCTCGTCACCCTGGTCCTCTCGACCAAGCAACCGCTGCACGAGGCGGCGATCCTGATCGCCTTCGTCGCCCTCGCCCTCGTCCTCGCGCTGGTCTCGGTGCGGCTCGCCTGGCGCGGCTGGCCGGCGCTGGAGCGAACCTTCGAGGCGAGCAGCCAGCTGGCGGTGCGGATCACCGTGGTCCTCGTCTTCGGCCTGGTGCTGCTGGCCGACCAGCTCGGCCTCGACGTCCTGCTCGGCGGCTTCGTCGCCGGCATGATCGTCCGCCTCGCCCTCAAGGGCCGCGAGCTGCAGGTCTTCGAGTCGAAGCTGACCGCGGTCGGCTTCGGCTTCTTCGTCCCCTTCTTCTTCATCACCAGCGGCATCGAGTTCGACCTCGGCGCGCTCGGCTCGGCCGAAGCCTTGCTCAAGCTGGCGATGTTCTTCGTCCTCTTCCTCGTCGTCCGCGGCACGCCCGCCCTGCTCCTCTACCGCGGCGTCCTCGCCGCCCGCGACCGCGCCGCCCTCGCCTTCTACTCGGCGACCGAGCTCCCCCTCGTCGTCGCCATCACCACGCTCGCGGTCGACGGCGGCCACATGAAAGCCTCGACCGCCGCCGGCCTGGTCGGCGCCGCGATGCTCTCCACCCTCGTCTTCCCCTTCGTCGGCCTGGCCCTGCGCAAGCGCTCCGAGGCCGAAGGGGAAAGCGAGCCCCCGGCCACGGAGGCCCCCGCCCCGGCCTGATCCAGCCCGGCCGGCCCGCCTATGATTGACCCCCTCCCGGGCGCGTAGCTCAGTGGGAGAGCGCTCGCCTCACACGCGAGAGGTCGCTGGTTCGAGCCCAGCCGCGCCCATCGGTTGAATCCCCCGCAATCGCCCGGGATTCAGAAGCATCCAGGGTCAACTGCTCACCCGGCTCCGGTGCCTGAAGATCGCCGCCAGTGTCCAGCGTTCGAGATTTGATTTCGAAATCCAACAGATTTCGGTGATCAGCGATCCGTTGCACTCCAATGCCGGTTCGGATCGCCAACGGAAGAAAAGACCGGAAATTGCAGCCGCTTCGAAGACACTTACAGCGATCTGTGGCACGGGCGGCGCGGGTCCGTCTGACCCGGCCGCTAGGGCTGTGATCGGTTGCGTGGGCAACCGATCACAGCCCCCTACAGAAAGGAGTCGACCCTAGAAATCGAGCGATGCAGTCGCCGATGGGCGATCTCGTAGACACTTGGCCTCCACGCCACGCCGGGATGACGCTCGCCAACGGCAAGCAAGAAGAGTCAAGCTTCCGTCCACGGCGCCACCGAGAAACACCGCTCCCCATTGACCGGCCGGCTGCGGGATGTAGAGCTTCACGCAGCCCGGCAGTCGTGTTCCGTCGCGAGCCTCGGCGTCACAGCGCTTGAGCCATACCGCCGGTACCCGTCTGCCTTGAGGCGCTGAAGCATCGGTTCGATGGCTGCCCTTGCGGCATCGCTCGCGCGAGCGAGATCGTCGGCAAGCGCCCGCTCATCGACGTGGACCTCAAAGGCCGGTCCAGAAAGCTGTTCGCCATCTACCCCTCGCCGTCAGTGGGCAGGTGGCCGAAATGCTTGTCGAACTCCTCGGGGGAAAGGCGTTTGCCTCCCGCGCGCTCAAGGATCGCCTCTGCAGAGGTCTCTTTCGACGGCCACTCTGGCGCGACCACGAACCGGCCATCGGCTAGGGCTTCCTCGATCACGAAGGACCCCTCTACATCGCCGCTGAGCTTGACGTGGCGCTGCTCCATGGGGAAATCATGGCAGAGGGCGCGGTCAAGCCGAAGGAGCTGGCCAGCGCAAGGCGGCCGGTCATGCACCGACCTCCCGTAACTAGGATGTTCCCAATGCGGACCTTGGCCGGCACCTGCGCAGCGATGGCAGCCCTTTGCTATTCGGGCTCAGCCAGGTGGGAGAGGACGAATCCGACGGGTTGCCGTGGCTGCGGGTACGACCCGATCACGGGAAGCTTTTACGACACCCCCTCCACTGAATCATGCTCCGTTGGGCTGCGTGCCAAGCGTCTACCTTCTGGCCGCATTCGAGTCGGGACCGAGAATTTCTTCTGCTTTTGAAATGAGAAGACTGACCGCACTATCCGCTACCACAGTCGCCCTCCTGGCCACGGCTTCACTTGATGCATCGGCGGCGACTACCCGAGAATGCGGAGATCTAGTCAGTCGGCTCGCGTTCAATATCACCACTCGCGAAGTGGGATGCGGGAAGGCAAGAGAAGTTGTTCGACGGTGGGGGAGTACAGCGGCCCTCCAACCGGGGGGAGACGGGGAAGTCCAGGGCTTCGCCTGTAACTACCGGAGTACCGGCTACGAGTCCGGAGCCATCCGCTGCAGCCGTCCCGGTGGCCGAATCATCCGGTGGCAGACCGGCAGCTAAGTTCGATTCAGCCGAAGTAGACTCGATTTCGTGCCGGTCAATCGTCGCTTCGCATTGCGCCAGCGTCCCAACGGGCGGATCGATGGCGAGACCTTCGAGCTCGTCGAGGAGGATCTTCCGGGGATCAGTGAGGGCGAGGCGTTGGTCCGCACCGAGTGGATCTCACTCGACCCGACCAACCGGGGATGGATCAACGACATGCCCGGCTACCTGCCGCCCGTGGCAATCGGCGAGACGATGCGCGGCCTCGGCCTCGGCCGGGTGGTCGAGTCCAGGCACCCCAGCTACGCGAAGGGGCAGCTCGTCCAGGGGCTGATCGGCTGGACCGAGTACTTCATCGCCTCCGACGCAGCCCCCGTGCAGCGCGTCCCCGAGGCCGAGGGGGTCTCGCCCAGCCTCTATCTCGGTGCGCTCGGCATGACCGGCCTCACGGCCTGGGTGGGGATGCGTGAAATCGGCAAGCCGCAGGAGGGCGAGACGATCGTCATCTCGGCGGCCGCCGGCGCGGTCGGCTCGGTGGCCGGGCAGCTTGCGAAGCGCGACGGCGCCCGTGTCGTCGGCATCGCCGGCGGCGCCGAGAAGTGCTCGATCCTCACCGAGAAGCTCGGCTTCGACGCGGCCGTGGACCATCGCGCCGAGGACTGGCGCAAGCAGCTCAAGGCCGCCACGCCGGATGGCATCGACGTCGACTTCGAGAACGTCGGCGGCGAGATCATGGATGCGATCTTCGCCCGCCTCAACCTCCACGCCCGGATCGCGCTCTGCGGGCTGATCTCCGGCTATAACGACAGCACCCCGCCACCCGGCCCGCGCGAGACCTTCGGCAACCTGCTCGTCAAGCGCGCCACCCTGCAGGGCTTCATCATCCTCGACCACTACGCCAAGCTGGCGGAGGTCTCGGCGCAGCTGGCGGAGTGGATCGCCGACGGCAGCCTCGAGCCGCTGGAGACCGTCGTTGAGGGCTTCGAGGAGCTGCCGAGCGCGATCAACATGCTCTTCGACGGCGCCAACGTAGGCAAGCTCGTCGTGCGGATCGCCGGCTAGGCCGGCTGCTGCAGCACCGAGAGGATGTTGCCTGCCGGGTCCTTGAACCAGGCGATCATCGGGCCGGGGCCACGAGCGATGCCCTTCTCGTCCTGGTCGAAGCCGTCGTAGCGCTCGAAGCTGACGCCCTTGGCGGTCAGCTCGTCGACGGCGGCGTCGACGTCGTCGACCTCGAAGTTGAGGACCGTGTAGGTGGCGGGGGTGAAGTCGTCTTTGCGGTAGACGAGGGTGTCGCGGCCGCCCGCGAGCTGGATCGACATCACTCCGAACTCCGCGCTGAGATCGGTCGTGCCGAGCCCAAGCGTCTCGCCGTAGAACTGCTTCGCCGCGTCGATGTCGTCAACGGCGAAGCCATTGGTTGCTTTCGTGTTCGCGAACATGCCTGCTCCCTTCGTCTGGTCTGTTCTGGCTACCCGGAGAGCTCCGGGATATAGCGCCGCAGGTGCGTGTCGATCGTCTCCCGCACCCATTGCCGGGTCGCCGGGTCGGCCATGCGGTAGCGGCCGAGCAGCATCTTCTGGTCGCTCAGCGGCAGCCCGGCGATCTCCCAGCTCACCGCGAGACGCTCGAAGAGCTGCTCCGAGCGTCGGCGCCAGGCATCCTCCTGCGTGGTCGCCGCGGTCGCCGGGCCCTCCTCGAGCTTGGCGATCGTCCCGGCGCTGAGCGTCTCGCGCAGGGTCAGCTTGTTCCCGTCCGCGTCGACGTACTCGACGGTCGGAGCCTTCTCCCGCTGTCGCCGCTTCTTGCCGCGCTTCGCCATCTCAGTACTCGCCGCCGGGCCGCCGCCGGCCCCGCTTGCGTTCCCCCGCTCGCCGCTTCTCTTCCAGTCGTCGCTCGCGCGAGGCCCGCGTCGGGCGCGTCGGGCGGCGGCGCACCGGCTCGGCCAGGCCGGCGCCGATCTTCTCCGCCAGCCGCCGCAGCGCCAGTTCGCGGTTGCGCGCCTGGCCGCGCGCATCCTGGGAGACGGCGGTGAGGACAGGGCCGGCGCGGCCGACCAAGCGGTCCTTCTGGCGCTCGTCCAGGACCCGCGACGCCTCGACCTCGAACACGGCTTCCACCCGCGAGGCGGTCACGTTCGCGTGCTGCCCGCCTGGACCGGACGAGCGGCTCGCCCGCAGCTCGATCTCGGCCAACGGGATCGAGAGCCGGGCGTCGATTCTCAGCTCGTCGGCGATAGGGCGTCGACCTTCGCCGCCAACTCGAAGTCGGCTGCGGTGAGACCCCCCTCGGAGTGCGTGGAGATCGTCACCGTCACCTCGTTCCAGGAGATCGCCAGATCGGGGTGGTGGTTCATCCCCTCGGCCGGCTCGACCAGGCTCTCGACGAACCGCACCGAGCCGACGAAGTCGCCGCAGCCGACGGTCTTGGCGATCGCATCGCCGCTGCGCTCCCAGCCCTCCAAGGCCGAAAGCCTCTGCTCGATCTCGGCATCGTCCAGAAGCGCCATCGAGGACCATGCTGCCACGGTCCCACACGAGGTGCAACGTTTTACGGCTCTGACGGAGCCGTAAAACGTTGCACCTAGGGGGTGAGGACGATCTTCAGCGCCTCGCGCTGGTCATAGAGCACGTAGGCCTCGGGCGCCTGGTCCAGCTTCATGTGGTGGGTGACGAGGGGCGAGGGGTCGAGCTTGCCGGCCTCGATCAGCGCCAGCACGCGGTCGACGTGGGCGATCACGTTGGCGAGGCCGAGGCGCAGGGTCAGGCCCTTGAGCCAGGCGAGCCCGAGCGGGACCTCGCCCTTGCCGGCGTAGGCGCCGATCCCCGAGACGGTGCCGGCGTCGCGGGCGAGGCTGACAGCCATCGCCAGCGGCGCCGCGGCGCCGACCGCGTCGACGACGACGTCCACGCCGCGCTTCTCGGTCGCCGCCTTGACGACGCGCTTGGGCTCTTCCTCGGTCAGGTGAACCGGCGTTGCGCCGAAATCTGCCGCCATCGCCAGCCGTTGCTGCACAGAGTCGATCGCGAAGACCTCGGTCGCTCCGCCCGCGAGCGCCGCCTGCACGGCGCAGAGCCCGACCGGGCCCAGCCCCAGCACCGCGACCGTGTCGCCCGAGCGCATCCCGGCGTGGGCAACGGCGTGGTAGCCGGTCCCCATCACGTCGCCGGCGAAGAGGGCGACGTCGTCGCTCATCCCCTCCGGCACCCGGCGCAGGGTCACGTTGGCGCGCGGGACCAGGAGCTGATCGGCCTGGGAGCCCTGGAGGTCGCCGAGGTTGGCGCCGTGGCCGAAGATCCGGCCGCGCTCGCAGCGATGGTAGTCACCGCGCAGGCAGGTGGCGCAGGTCGCGCAGGCGGTATGGAAGCAGCCGAGCACACGGTCGCCGACGGCGACGCGCTCGACGTCGGGGCCGGCGGCGAGCACCGTGCCGACGAACTCGTGCCCGATCGTGAACCCCGGCTCGACCGGGACCTGACCGTGGAAGATGTGAAGGTCCGAGCCGCAGATCCCGCTCGCCTCGACCCGGACCAGCGCGTCGTCGGCAGCGCCCAGCTCCGGGGCCGGCTTCTCCTCGACCCGTACCTCCCCAGGAGCCTGAAACGTGACGGCGCGCATCGCGCGAACCGTATCGCCCTGCAGCCGGAGGTGGCTAGGCGACGGTGGCGCCGGAGGGCTGGAAGCGAGCGTCGTTGCCGAGCGGGCTGGCGGTCTCCGCGATCCGTGCTTCCAGTGCCAGCTCCTTCTCGAAGTCGGCCGCCTCGCCATGCTGGAAGGAGACGTCCTTGCCCTCGAGCAGCTCGACGAAGATCTCGACGAAGCGGGCGTCGAGCTGTTTGCCGGCAACCCTGCGCAGCTCCAGAATCGCGTCATGGCTGGACATCGGCGTCCTGTAGGAGTCGCGCGCCGTCATCACGTCGTAGGTGTCGGCGACCGAGATGATCCGGGCCAGTTCGGGAATGTCGTCGCCGGCCAGCCCGCGCGGGTAGCCTTTGCCGTCGATCCGCTCGTGGTGGGCGAGGATGATCTCGGCGACCGGCCCGTAGCCGTCGAGCGAGGAGACCACCCGGGCGCCCTGCTGGGGGTGCCGGCGGATCAGCATCCAGTCCTCGTCGGTGAGCGGCACGTTTGCCTTGAGGATGCGGTCGGGCAGGATGAACTTGCCGATGTCGTGCAGCAGCGCGGCGATGTGGACGAGCTCCTCCTCTTGGCGAGAGAAGCCGGCCCGCTGGGCGATCGCCCGCGAGTAGCGCGCCACAGCAGCCGAGTGCCGTGCCGTCATCTGGTCCCGCAGGTCGAGTGTGCGCAGCATTGCGCTCAACATCCCGACCTGGAAGCTGGCGAGCTGCTTGCTGCGCCGCTCCAGCTCCTCAGCCCGCTGCTGGGAGACGAGCAGGGCACCGAGCAGGTACTGGAAGGTGACGAGGACGATGCCGAACAGCGCGACCCCGGCGATGCCCACCTGGGCGTAGAGGTAGGTGACCCCGACCGCCATCAGGGCGGCCATCAGCTCGGAGGGCAGCAGCGGGAACAGCGCCGTGCGAACCTTGACCAGGAAGGAGCTGCGTTCCAGGTAGCAGGAGTATCCGGCCACCATCGAGAAGTTGATCGCCAGGGCGAAGACGAACAGCCCGAAGACGCAGAGGTAGAAGGACGGTTCCGAGGTGGTCAGCCCCGTCGTCGCAAGCACCTCGTGGAATGCGATCCCTCCGGCCAGCGGGAAGGCCGTGTAGACGAGTACGTTGTCGAGCAGGCGGTGCCACTCGTTGCGCCACCGCAGCCAGCCGACGAGAATCGTCACGACCCCGATCAGCGCTGCCGGCGTCCCCCCGAGGAAGACCATCGCGACCACGAGCGCCAGGAAGCTGCCGGAGATGTCCAGGGCGGATTCGACCCGGACCGCGGTGAGATCGCTGAAGATCGAGAAGGCCATCAGGACCCCGAGCAGGACCAGGTCCCAGTTGCCCGCGGGGGCTTGCCAGACGGCTACGGCCAGCGCAACGCAGAGAGCGACGATTACGGGGCTGTTTAGGCGTTGTCGGTCTGCCATTCGGCCGCTGCGCCAGATCGCGGGAGGTGCTACACCGGACCCGAGACCGCCCCTTTACCCTGCAATATCCGCAGGAAGCGTCGCTCGGGAAAGCAATCTACGCGCAGTCAAAGTACTGAGAAGCTCCAGAGCTGACAAGACTTGGGGACGCATTGCAAGATGCCATTCCGCACAAGGTCGGCAGGCCTCACGCAACGAGGAGACATCGGAACCACGCAAAAAGAGAAGGGGCACCCCAAGAGGTGCCCCTTCTCGTGAATCCTTTGGGCGAAGCCTTGCTTCGCCCCTGAAGATCTAGCGGAACTTGTAGCCCATGAAACTTCCCCTTTCGTTGAAGCCCACTGGTGAAAAGCGTGCTGCTGTCGAAAAGCTCTTTCTCTTGGAACATTTTGTAGCACAACCTCTCCAGAACTTGTGCATTTGCAAGGAAACTTGTGCATGAATTGGGTAGCGAGGGGGTCCAGCAATGCGTAATTCGCGCCTGAGAGATCCCCTGAAGAGGCCTGTCTTCCGCCGTCTGGCGGCGACGTTCGCGGTCAACCAGATGGGCGACTGGATGGGGGACGTGGCCCTCTCGGTGCTGGTCTTCGACCAGACCGGGAGCGCCCTCGCAACGACCGCGCTCTTCCTCGGCACCGGCTTCCTGCCCGGCCTGCTGGCGCCGCTCTTCGTCGCCCGCGTCGAGCAGCCGCCTCCGCGCTTCGCGCTGCCGACCATCTACTGCGCCGAGGCCGCGACCTTCGGCGCCCTCGCCCTGCTCGTAGACAACTTCTCGCTGACGGCGATCGTCATCCTCGCGGCCATCGACGGCGTCCTGGCCCTGAGCGGGCGCGTGCTGACCCGGGCCGTCGTCGCCGAGCTGCTGGAGCCGGTCGGCGAGCTGCGCGCGGGCAACGCGATCCTCAACGTCGCCTTCACCGGCGGCGCCGCCGTCGGCCCCGGGATCGCGGGGCTCGCGGTCGCCGCCTTCGGCGTCCAGAGCGCGCTCCTGCTCGACGCCGTCTCCTTCTACGCGAGCGCCTGGATCCTCTTCACCGCCGGGCCGCTGCCGCAGGCCGAGCCCGAACCCGGCCACCTGCGCGAGCGCGTGCGGGCCGGGCTCGCCTACATCCGCGAAAGGGCGACGCTGCGGCGAGTGCTCGTCGCCCAGGGGGTGGCCATCGTCTTCTTCTCCGCCGTCCTGCCGATCGAGGTGGTCTACGCGAAGGAGACCCTCGACGCCGGCGACGCCGGCTACGGGGTGCTGCTGGCAAGCTGGGGCGTGGGAATGGTCCTCGGCAGCATCGCCTTCGCGGCACTGCGGCGGGCCCGGCTCTCCTACCTGCTCTTCTTCAGCACCCTTGCCATCGGCGGTGGCTACCTGGGCATGGCAGCCGCTCCGACGCTGGCGGTCGCCTGCGCGGCCTCGGCGCTCGGCGGCGCCGGCAACGGGGTGCAGTGGGTGGCCCTGGTCAGCGCCGTGCAGGAAATGACCGCCAACAACATGCAGGCGCGCGTGATGAGCGTGCTCGAATCGATCGGGACCGCGATGCCGGGGATCGGGTTCCTGCTCGGCGGCCTCACCGCGACAGTCCTCGACCCCCGCGCAACCTTCTTCCTGGCCGGGCTGGGCGTGCTCGCCATCGCCGTCGTCGCGGCGGTCCTGCTGGGTACGAACTGGCCCGCGGGTAGGAAAACCCCCGGCTCAGCCGAAGAGGACGCCGGGGCGGAGATTATGGTGGAGCTGATTCCAGTGGGAAGCCGCCTACCCACCCGGTCCAACTCGGAGGTAGTGTCTTGAGAAAGCCCGTTCTGCTTCTGTTGGTGCTCGTCCTCGCCGTGGCTTCCGCGCTCGGCCTCGCTGCTTGCGGTACTTCAAGCGGCAAGGAGGGCGGCAAGCTGACCGGCAGCTATGCGTCGTTCCCAGACTACCTGGACCCGGGGCTCTCCTACACCCAGGAAGGCTGGACGGCGATGTACAACACCTACCTGCCGCTGCTCACCTATGCCCACGCCAACGGCACGGCGGGGGGCGAGGTCGTGCCCGGCCCTGGCCGAGAGCCTGCCCGAGATCAGCAACGGCGGCAAGACCTACACGCTGAAGCTGCGCAAGGGGCTCAAATACTCCGACGGCACGCCGGTCAAGGCGTCCGACTTCAAGAGCTCGATCGAGCGCCTCTTCAAGCTCGAGCTCCCCGGGCTCGACCTTCTTCGAAGGCATCGTCGGGGCGGAACAGTTCGCCGAAGACGAAGAGCGGCGGCATCACCGGGATCAAGACCAACGACAAGACCGGCGAGATCGTCATCGACCTGACCCAGCCGCGGGGCACCTTCACAAACGAGCTGGGCACGCTCTTCGCTGCCCTGCTCCCGAGCGACACCCCGGCGAAGAACCTCTCCTCCGACCCGCCCCCGGCGACCGGCCCGTACGCGATCGTCAAGTCCGAACCGGGCCGCGGCTGGTCCTACAAGCGCAACCCGCACTGGACGAGGACGAACGGCGCGCTGATGCCCGACCTGCCCGACGGCCACTTCGACAAGATCGAGATCAAGGTCGTCAGCAACGACTCGACCCAGGTCAACGAAATCGAACGGGACAAGACCGACTGGATGCAGTCCTCGCTCCCGGCCGACCTCTACGCGAAAGTGAAGAACGAGTACGAGGGCAGCCAGTTCCGGGTCGAGCGCCCACTGAACATCTACTTCTTCTGGATGAACACGGCGCGCGCCGCCCTTCGACGACCTGAAGGTGCGCCAGGCGGTCAACTACGCGGTCAACACCGCGGCCCTGGAACGCATCTACTCCGGCTCGCTCGCCGCCGCGCACCAGATCCTGCCGGAGGGGATGCCGGGGCACGAGGAGTTCGACCTCTACCCGCACGACATGGCCAAGGCCAAGGAGCTGCTCGCCGAAGCCAACCCCTCCGATCGCGAGATCACGGTCTGGACCAACAACGAAAGCCCCAACGACGAGGCCGGCGCCTACTACCACGGGCGTGCTCAAGGAACTCGGCTTCGACGCGAAGCTGAAGACAATCAACGCCGACAGTCTATTTCCCGGTGGTCGGCAACGAGAACGACGCCCGACCTCGACACCGGCTGGCTCAACTGGTTCCCGGACTACCCGAACCCGAACAACTTCTTCGAACCGCTGCTGTCCGGGGAAAGCATCGCGCCGATCTTCAACACGAACCTCGCCCACATCGACGACCCGAAGCTGAACGCGAAGATCGCCAAGCTCAGCGAAGAAGCAGCTCGGGCCCGACCAGGAAGCCGAATACGCCGAGCTGGACAAGGAATACATGGAACTGGCGCCGTGGGCGCCCTACGGGACGAACACAATCTCGACCTTCGTCGACAGCGAAATCGACCTCGACAAGGTGATCTTCAACCCGACCTTCGGGCACGACCTGGCCAGCTTCCAGCTCAAGTAGCCGCCAGGCGCTGCTTCACACTCCGACGGTGGTTTCTGAGCCCCACGCCGAGGCCGGCCCCGCGGGCAGCAGCCCCTGGGGCCTCGCCTTCCGGCGGCTGCGCCGCAACCGGGTGGCGCTCGCCTCCGGCGCTCTCTCGTCCTCGATCGTCGTCTTCGTGCTGGCCGCGCCGCTTTGGGCGGACCACGTCGCCGACACCGGGCCGAACCAGAACCACACCCTGGAGAAGATCGAGGTCGACGGCGAACGGCGCGAAGTCGTCAACGTCGAAGGGCAGCCGATCGGCCCGGTCTGGCTCGGCGCCGGCGGCAAGTTCTTCCTCGGCGCCGACGGCCGCCTCGGCCGCGACGAGATGGTGCGGCTGATGTACGGGGGGCGCGCCTCGCTCTTCATCGGCTTCGCCGCGGCACTGCTGACGACCGTGCTGGCGACGATCCTCGCCCTGCTCGCCGGCTACTACCGCGGCTGGGTCGACACCGTCATCTCGCGGACGCTGGACGTGATCTGGGCCTTCCCGGTGCTCCTGCTCGGGATCGCGCTCGGCATCGCCCTGGCCCTCGGCGGGCTGCAGATCGGGCCGGTCGAGATCTCCAGCGGCTCGATCTGGATCACCGATCCTGATCATCGGCGGCGTCCTACGTGCCCTACATGGCGCGGCCGCTGCGGGGAACGGTGCTCGCGCTGCGCGAGAAGGAGTTCGTCGAGGCGGCGGTCGCCCAGGGAGCCGGGCCGCTGCGGGTGATGTTCGGCGAGCTGCTGCCCAACCTCGCCTCGACGATCATCGTCTTCTTCACCCTCAGCATCGCCAACGCGATGCTGCTCGAGGCCGCCCTCTCCTTCCTCGGCGTCGGCGTGCAGCCGCCCGACACCTCCTGGGGCGCGATGGTCGGCGACGGCTTCGAGCTGCTCACCAGCGCGCCGCTGCTGACGATCCTGCCGGGGACGATGATCTTCCTCACCGTGCTCTCGGTCAACGTCCTCGGCGACGGGCTGCGCGACGCGCTCGACCCCCACTCGAAGGTGCTGCTCGAGGCCCACGCGGGCGTGGCCGAGCCCGAGGGAACGGCGGTCTGATGGCCGCCTTCGCCGTCAGGCGGCTGGGCGGAATGGCGGTCGTGCTGTTCGCGGTCTCGGTGCTGACCTTCCTCGATCTTCAACGTGATCCCGGCGGCCGACCCGGCGCAGAGCATGGCCGGGAAGAGCGCGACCCCGCAGCTGATCGCGAGCATCACCGAGGAATGGGGCTTCGACGACCCCCTGCCGCAGCAGTACCTGACGATGATGGGGAAGATCTTCAGCGGCGACGTGATCTCCTACCAGGGCCAGGAAGACGTCGACGAGCGCATCGCCGAAGGCATCCCGGCCACCTTCTCGCTCTGCATCGGCGCCGCCGTGATCTGGATGCTCTTCGGGATCCTGTTCGGCTACCTCTCCGCGGTTCGCGCCGGCGGCCTGCTCGACAGGGCGCTGACGATCCTCGCCGTCGCCGGCATCTCGATCCCGGTCTTCTGGCTCGCCGCCGTCCTGCTCAACTACCTCGCCTACAAGACCGGGCTCTTCCCGGCCCAGGGGTACGTCGGGCTGACCGAAGACCCGGTCGACTGGGCCTACCACCTGATCCTGCCCTGGCTCACGCTCGCGGTGACGCTCGTCGGCCTCTACAGCCGCGTGCTGCGCTCCAACATGCTCGACGCGATGAGCGAGGACTACGTGCGCACGGCGCGCGCCAAGGGGCTGAGCGAGCGGCGGGTGATGACCCGCCACGTGCTGCGCAACTCGCTGATCCCGATCGTCACCCTCTTCGGCCTCGACTTCGGCGCGATGATCGGGGGCGGCGCGATCCTCACCGAAGCGATCTTCGGCCTCAACGGCGTCGGCCTGTACGCCTTCGAATCGATCGAAAACCTCGACCTGCCGCCGATCATGGCGATCGTCCTCTTCGGCGCCTTCTTCGTCGTCCTCTTCAACGCCCTGGTCGACATCGCCTACGCCTACCTCGACCCGCGGGTCAAGCTGGGGGCATCGGTCGATGGGTAGCGGGGTGCCGCTGCTCTCCGTGCGGGACCTGCGGGTCGGCTTTGCCACCGAGGGCGGGCTGGTGCAGGCGGTCGACGGCGTCTCCTTCGACCTCGCTCCCGGCGAGGTGCTGGCGATCGTCGGCGAGTCGGGCTCGGGCAAGAGCGTCACCGCGCAGACGATCGTCGGCCTCACGCGCTCGCACAACGCCCGGATCGAGGGCTCGGTGCGGCTCGGCGATGCGGAGCTGATCGAGGCAAGCGAGAGCGAGCTGCAAAAGGTGCGCGGAGAGCGCATCGGCATGGTCTTCCAGGACCCGATGACCTCCTTCAACCCGGTCTACCGGATCGGTGCGCAGATCGTCGAGGCGATCCGGGCCCACCGTCCCGCGGTCGGCAAGGAGGAGGCGCGCGAGCGGGCCGCTCGAGCTGCTCGACTCGGTCGGCATCCCCGATGCCGACCGCCGTGTCGACGACTACCCGCACCAGTTCTCCGGCGGCATGCGCCAGCGGGCGATGATCGCGATGGCGCTCGCCCTGGAGCCCGAGGTGCTGATCGCCGACGAGCCGACGACGGCGCTCGACGTCACCGTGCAGGCGCAGATCCTCGCCCTGCTCGAGCAGACTCAACCGCGAACGGGGCCTGGCGACGATCCTGATCACCCACGACCTCGGGCGTCGTCGCCGAGGTCGCCGACCGGGTGCTGGTCATGCACGAGGGGCGGATCGTCGAGCGCGGCTCGCTCGACGAGATCTTCTACTCGCCCAAGGACCCCTACACGCGCAGCCTGCTCGGCGCCGTGGTGCGGATCGACAGCGCCGGCGCCGCTGCGGCCGCCGCGCACGAGCGAGCCTCTGCTCGAGGTCACCGACCTGGTCAAGCACTACCCGGTCAGGCGCGGCCTCCTGCGGCGCGAGGTCGACCGGGTGCGGGCCGTCGACGGCGTCAGCTTCAGCCTGCGCCAGGGCGAGACGCTGGGCCTGGTGGGGGAGTCGGGCATGCGGCAAGTCGACGCTCTGCCGCGCCGTCCTGCAGCTGACCCGGCCGAGCTCGGGCTCGGTCCGCTTCGAGGGGCGTGAGATCGCCGGCCTCTCGCTGCGGGAGATGCGGCCGCTGCGACGCGAGATGCAGATCGTCTTCCAGGACCCCTACGCCTCGCTCAACCCGCGCAAGCGGATCGGCCAGATCGTCGGCGACCCGCTGAAGCTGCAGGGGGTGGCGAGCGGCGGAGAGCTGCGCCGCCGGGTGCAGGAGCTGCTGGACCGGGTCGGCCTCTCGCACGAGCACTACGACCGCTACCCGCACGAGTTCTCCGGTGGGCAGCGGCAGCGGATCGGGATCGCGCGGGCACTGGCGCTGCGCCCGAAGCTGATCGTCGCCGACGAGCCGGTCTCCGCGCTCGACGTCTCGATCCGGGCGCAGATCCTCGACCTGCTCGCCGAGCTGCAGGAGGACTTCGGCCTCACCTACCTCTTCGTCGCCCACGACATCGGCGTCGTCCGCCACGTCTCCGACCGGATCGCGGTGATGAACGAGGGGCGGATCGTCGAGGAGGGCCCGGCCGACCGGGTCTGCGAGCAGCCCTCGGACCCCTTCACGCGCAAGCTCCTCGCCGCCGTGCCGATACCCGACCCGCGCGAGGCGCGGGCACGTCGGCAAACTGTTGGGTCAGGTTGACCCTGCCGCTGGCCCCACCGATCAAACCGCAACTCGCGCTGACCCGCAAAGAGCTCCCCCTGGGCGAGGAGTGGGCCTACGAGCAGAAGCTCGACGGCTTCCGGGCGATCGTCTTCGTCGACGGCGAGGCGGCCTACGTCCAGTCGCGCGGCGGCAAAGCGCTGTCGCGCTACTTCCCCGAGCTGAGCTTCCCGGCAGGGCGCTACGTGCTCGACGGCGAGCTGGTGATCCGCGACGCCGAGGGCAACATCGAGTTCGACGCGCTGCAGAGCCGCATCCACCCGGCGGAGTCGCGGATAACCCTGCTGTCCAAGGAGATCCCGGCCGGCTACGTCGCCTTCGACCTGCTGGCCGAGGACGACGAGTCGCTGCTGGAGGCGCTCTTCGGCCAGCGGCGCGAGCGGCTGGACGCGCTGGCCGCGCGCACCGAGATCGAGGTCAGCGCGCTCAGCGCCGACCCGGCGCAGGCGGAGGAGTGGCTGCGACGGACCGAGGGGACGATGGCGAAGCAGCTCGACGCCCCCTACGTGCCCGGAAAGCGCAAGGGAATGGCGAAGGTCAAGCGCGAGCGCGAGATCGACTGCGTCGTCATGGGCTGGCGCCCGGGCAAGGAGGAGGGAACGGTCGGCTCCCTGATCCTCGGCCTCTACGACGGCGAGGAGCTGCGCTCGGTCGGCCACATCTCCGGCTTCAGCGCCGAGGCCAAACGGGGCCTGCGCTCGCTGCTCGAACCGCTCGAGACCGGTGAGAGCGGTACCGCCGAGCCCAGCCGCTGGACAGGCGGGCGCGACCTCGAGTGGGTAGCTCTTCGCCCCGAGCTGGTGATCGAAGTCGGCTACGACCACGCGGCAGCAGGACGAATCCGGCATGGCGCCCGGTTCCGCAGGTTCCGGGACGACAAGGACCCGCAGGAGTGCACCTTCGATCTGCTCGATCAGGGGTAGGGAGAGCGGGGGTCCCCCGGTCTGACAATCGGCGGCCTAATTAGGCCGCCGATTTGAGTATCCGCCAGCCCGGAGGACCCCCGCTCTCCCTCTCCGGCACGTTCAGAACAGGGACGCCTGGGCGGGCGTGCCGTTGGCCGGGGGACGGAAGCCTCCTCAGCTGACGGATACTCAAAGTCGCGGCCCCTCCGGCCGCGACTTGTCAGAGGAGGAGGCTTCCGTCCCCCCGGCCTCCCCCAACCGCGGACCTTGCTTGTGAGCTTGTGGCGATCCGAAGGCGGAAGGTAGGCGCGGCCTCCCGCGTAGAGCTTTTCGTAGCGGGGGAGGAGGTCGGGGCGTTTCTCTTGAAGCCAGGCGAAGAAGACGTCTTTGACCTCGTCTCTGAGGTGTAGGGCCACGCCTCCCAGGAAGGTGGCGTTTGCTTCCTTGGCCCTGTCGACGATCGGCTGGACCTGGTCGGGAGAGTCGTTGATGCCCGGCATCAGGGGGGCGATCAGGACGCCGGAGTCGATGCCGCGGCTGCGCAGCTCGGCCACCGCGTCGAGACGGGCCGAGGGACTGGGCGTGTGGGGCTCGGTCGCGCGCCAGGCCTCCTCGTCGAGGGTCGGGACCGAGAGGTTGACCGAGACCGGGAGGCGCTTCGACATCCGCTCGTAGATCTCGACGTCGCGCATCGCCAGCGGCGACTTGGTCAGGACCGAGACGGGCGTCTCGGTCTCCTCCAGCGCCTCGAGGATCGCCGGCATCATCCGGTAACGGCTCTCGACCCACTGGTAGGGGTCGGTGTTGGTCCCCAGCGCCACCAGCTCCCGCCGCCAGCTCGGCCGGGCCAGCTCCGCCCGCAGCAACTCCGGCACGTTGACCTTGACCACGATCTCCCGCTCGAAGTCCCGCCCCGCGTCGAGGTCGAGATATTTGTGCGTGCGGCGAGCGAAACAAAAAACGCAGGCATGGGTGCATCCCCGGTAGGGATTAATCGTCCAGCCGAACCCGTAGCGGCCCCCCGGCACCCGGTTCAGCGCCGACCGCGCCCGCACCTCGTGGAAGTTGATCCCCATCGCCTCCGGCGCGTCGAAGGTCCGCACCACCGTCCCGTCGCCGACGCCCGGAAGCCGTAGATCGTTCTCGACACGCTGCTCGTCCCACCTCATACGAACATATGTTCGCATAGGGTGGGGTCGCGCCGCTAGCTCTCGGGAAGCTCTCCCCGGATTACGTAGCGGAGGACGTCGACGATCTGCTCGGAGGTGCGCGCGGTTGCCTGGGCGGCGCGGTCGACCTCCTTCAGGGCGTGGTCGAGGTCGGTGTCGTGCAACGTCACGATCGGCTTGCCGAGGGCGGCGGCGTAGCCGGCGTCGAAGGCAGCGTTCCACTGGCGGTACTTGTCGCCGAAGCGGACGACGACCACGTCGGCGTCTCGGATCAGGGTCTGGGTGCGGATCGCGTTGACACCGGCGCCCATGTGGTCGCGCCAGAACGGCGTCGGCTCCTCGCCCAGCGTCCCGGTGCCGGCGTCGTCAGAGGCAGCATGGTCGGTGACCGGCGCCGAGAACTCGACCGGCAACCCCGCCTCCCGCACCCCCGCCTCGATCCGCTCGCGCCAGTCGGAGTGGATCTCCCCGGAGAGGTAGACGTTCCAGGTTCGCTCGGCCATCGCCGCATCGTATGAGATAAATCACCTCATCTTGCGCCGACCTTTCTGTGTAATCGTCGTGCTCTGCGCGCTTCTCGTCCTCGCCTCCCCGGCGAGTGCCGCGGTGCCCGTCCCCTACGTCGCCCTCGGCGACTCCTATTCCAGCGGCGAGGGCAACAGGCCCTTCGATGGCCCCTGCCACCGGGCGCTGCGCATCGACTCCGCCTACCCGCGGATGCTGCCCACCCTGGCCGGCTATCTCGCCCAGCCGTCCTTCCACGCCTGCACCGGGGCGACAATCGACGACATCTGGCTGCACCCCCAGCCCAGGCGCGGCAGCCAGCGCGCGCAGCTCGAGTACGTTGACGCCTCGACCAGGCTGGTGACCCTGACGATCGGCGGCAACGACCTCGGCTTCGACGACATCGTCAAGCAGTGCCTGCTGCCCGGAAACTGCTCGAAATGGAAACTTGCCGACAGGGTCGAGGCCGGGCTGCAGACGATCAAGGCGCAGCTGGTCGACGCCTACACCCGCATCCGCAACCGCATGGACTCCGGCGGTCAACTCCTCGTCGCCGGCTACCCGCGTCTCTTCGTCTCTGAGGATGCGGACTGCAAGCTCTTCATCTCGGACACCGAGGCGGAATGGATGAACTCGCTGGTGGCCAGGGGAAACCGCAGGATCGCCGAGGCGGCTCGCGCCGCTCGCCGGCAGAAGGGAAACGTCTCCTACGTCGACGTAACCGAGCGGTTCGCCGGCCACGAGCTCTGCAGCGAGGATCCCTGGCTCTACGGCTTCAAGCTCTCTCCCGACGAGGGCCTGATCAAGAGCAGCTACCACCCGCGCCGCAGCGGACAGGCCGCCTACGCCCGCGCCTTCGCGACGCTACTGCGCTCGCCGGCGATCCGCACCGCGCTGACGTCTCCATCTGGTCGAGTGGAGCATTGACCCCCGTATAGAGGGGTCAATGCTCCACTCGACACCAAGCTCAACGAGAGGGAGCGCCTGAGCCCTCTCTCGAAACACTCAAGCGCCGCTCCCGCGGCGCGTTTCGAGAGAGGGCTCAGGCGCTCCCGACTCCTCGAAGTGCTTGGACAACATCGTCACCTGCCCCTGGTAGTTGGAGCCGAGGCCAGACCCGTAGAGCCGCTCGGCCGGGACGCTGGTCCGCTCCAGCGCCAGCTTGCAGACCGGCTGGCGATGCTCGACCATGAAGGAGACGTCGCGGGCGCGCACCTCCAGCGCGGCGCGGCTGCCGTGGCGGTCGCCGGCCGGGTCATAGCCGAAGCCCGGATCGAAGAAGCCCGCATAGTGGGTGCGCAGCTCGCCCGCCGTGGGGTCGTAGGCCATCATCTCGGCGGCGATCTGCGGCGGGATGCAGACTCCCTCTGCCGAGAGCAGCAGGTAGAAGATCTCCGGCTCGAGCACGATCTTGCTGCCCGCCTCGGGGAAGACCGGGTCCCAGAAGTCGGTCCAGCGGTAGGCGCGGATCCGCGAGAGGTCGATCGGCAGGCTGTTCTTCTTCGCCCGGTAGCCGACGATCCTGTCGCTCGGCCCGGAGAGGTCGACGCTGAGGAAGAGCCCGTCGGCGAGCGCCAGCTCGGACTCGCGCAGCGCGTGCGAGTCGAGGTAGAGCAGCGGGAACTCCTCCTGCAGGGAGCGGATCTCCTCGTCGCCCAGCCGCACCTCGCCGCGTGCCAGCCGCAGCTGGTTGAGCGAGAGCCCGGTCTTGACCTGGATCGCGAAAGAGCGCGGCACCACCTCCAGGTAGAGCTTGCCGCGGTAGCCGGCGCGGATCTCGTCGAAGCGGTGGTGGCGGTCGGTCAGCACGCGGGTGAAGACGTCGAGGCGCCCGGTCGAGCTCTTCGGGTTGGCCTTCGCCCGCACGTCGGAGGGCAGCGCCAGCTCCTCGATCAGGGGCACCAGGTAAGGACGGTCGCGCTCGAGCACGGCACCGTCGCGGAGGTCGATCTTCTGGAAGGCGAGCCCCTCGATCTTCTCCTCGACGGTCGAGTCGACGTCGGGAAGGAAGGAGCAGCGCAGGGCCCAGGCGTGGTCGCCGAGGCGCAGGTCGATGCTGGCCGGCTGGATTGCCTCCGGCCTGATCCGGTAATCGCCGGAGCTGACCCAGTCGGCCTCGATCGCCTGGCTCAGAGCCTGCGAGGGGAAGACGCCCGGCGCCGTGTCCGTGGCTCCGCCGCCGACCGCGCCCGCCGCCGCTGATGCCGCATCGATCACCACTCCGAGATTATGCGGCGGGCCTCGGCCGTCCCGAGGTAGGGGGTGAGGGCAAATTCCGCAATCTCCGGCAGGAAGTCGCCAAGTCGCGCGTCCTCGCCGGCGAGGACACGGCGCGAGAGCAGCGAGGCGATTCCGCCGACGACGGCCTCGTCCGTCGCCTCGGGCGGAACAGCGCCGCCGGCCGGGGCGGGCGCACCCTCGCGAAGATGGGGGACGTAGCTGAGCAGCGCATCCTGGTAGCGGTCGTAGACCCCTTTGCCGACGCGCAACCCCTCGGCCAGCACCAGCCGCGCCTGCGCGGGCTCCTGCGCCAGGTGGTCGAGCAGCGCGGCGAGACCGGCGAGCACGCGCGTAGCCCAGTCCTCGCTCTCCCCGCAGGCCCCGATCACCCGTGCGTACATCGCCCGCACTGCGTCATCGTAGGCGACGAGGAAGCAGTCGTCCTTGCTCTCGAACTGTTTGTAGAAGTCGCCCTTGGAGACGCCGGCGCACTTGCTCACCATCGAGATCGTCGTCTCGTCGAAGCCGCGCTCGTAGAGGCACTCGGCCAGTGCGCCGATCAGCCGTTCGCGCTGGTTCTGCGCTACGTACTCGGGCGAGAGCCCGTGCCGGCCGCGGGGAAGTCGTTCGACGCTCACTGCGCGCTGGAGTCTGCCAGCGCGCAGGGCCGCGTGCGGGGCCGCTACTTCGCCGCTTCCGTCGCCCCGAGGTAGGGAGCGGCCATGAACTCCGTCAGCTCCGGCAGGAGGTCCGGCGCCTGCTCGGTCTCGTTGCGGCGGATCTTCTGGTAGACGATCCAGGCGACCCCCCCCACCAGCGTCTCGCCGATCGTCTCGGGCAAGCGGTCGTCGCGGGGAACGGTCCGTTCGGTCATCTCGACGAAGCGCTTGACCGCGTCCTCGTAGCGCCGGCTCGCGGCAGGCGTGGCGGAAAGCGCCTCGATCATGCACATCCGGGCCAGCGCCGGCTGCTCGGCGACGTAGCCGAGGAAGGCCCCGAGACCGGCCTCCAGCCGCTCGTCCCAGCCGCCCTCCACCTTGGCGCAGGCCTCCTCGATTCGCCGCACGGCCTCCTCGACCGCGGCGTCGAAGGTCGCGAGGAAGGCCTCCTCCTTGCCTTCGAAGTTGTCGTACAGCGTTTTGCGCGCGACGCCCGCGCTGCGCACTATGTCGCCTATCTTGGTCGCGTCGTAACCCTTTTCCGCGGTCAGCTCGGCGATCGTGTCCATGATCCGGCGTCGCTTGTGGCCGGCGATGAACTCCCTTGAGATCTCGGGACGGGTGGACCGGGCGCGGGCCTGCGGAGACATTGGCCAAGGATACCCGCGGTGCGGCCAACAGACTTGCACGATATGGACTCCTGTGGTACTTTGCGGCCGCCAGTTGAGTTCCTAAAAGAAACGGTCAGGTTCCTCGATGCCTCCCAGCCGGGTTCAGCTCAGCCGCGAGATGCTCCTCACCGCGATCGGCGACCGCTGGAGCCCGGGCGAGGTGAGCACCGCGGCGGAGCTGCTCGCCGGCGGCGACGGCCAGTTCCCGTCCGGCATCCGCTCGCTTCCTCCCGACCTCGTCAGCGCGATTCAGCGCGAGCGGCTCCTGGCGGCAACGCTACGGGCGACGGCGGAGCTCGGCTACCGGGAGATGAGCGTTCAGGACGTGTTGGACCGGGCCGGCGTCTCGCGGCCGACGTTCTACGAACACTTCGAGAACAAGGAAGCCTGCTTCCTCACCGCCCTCGACGCGGCCAGTGGGCGGCTGCGCACCCGGATCGCCGCCGCAGCCGTCTCTGCCGACGGCGGTTGGCGGGATCGTCTACGGGTGGCGCTGGAGGAGCTGCTGCGTTTCGCCGAGGACGAGCCGGATGCAGCTGCGACCCTGGTCGTCGAGGCCCGCGCGGCCTGCCCGGCCGCCCTCTTGCGCCGCGACGAGCTGCTCGACCACTTCACTTCGTGCCTCGACGACCAGATACGTGCCGACCCTCCCAAAGGCGCCCCTCCGGCGGCGATCGCATCCGCCGGAGTCGTCGGGGGAATCGAGGCGCTGCTCTACTCGAGGCTCAACCGGGAAGAGGTCGAGAACCTGGATGAGCTGCTCCCCCCGCTGATGTACTTCGCGGTCCTTCCCTTCGAAGGCCCTCAGGTCGCCTCCGAAGAGCTGGCCATGCCGGTCGGCTAAGCGATCCAGCAAACGACGGGCAAACGAGCGGGCGTTCAGCTGCGGCTGGTCGCGGTCCACTCGGCCCAGCGCCTGGCCTCCTTGTGCCCGAGGTAGGGCAGGAGGGTGAACTCGACCAGCTCGGGGACGGTCTGGAGCAGCTCCGCCAGTGTGTCCGAGCGCAGGTGGTGGGCGATCGTCGTCGCGAGGCCGCCGACCAGGGCCAGCTCGGTGCTCGCCGGGCGGCGCCGGTCCTCGGGGGTCGCGGTTCGCAACAGCTCCGCGAAGTGCTCGACGGTGCGGACGTAGCGCCGACCCCCGTCCGGCCTCTGGATCAGCGCCTCGATCGTCAGCAGACGAACCTCCGAGGGCTCCGACACCGCGAAGTCGATCGCCGCCGCGATCGACTTCGCGACTTTGGCCGGCCACTCGTCCTCCGGGCGACAGACCTCGAGGACGGCAACCTGGAGGCGACCGACCGCCCCCGAGAACTCAGCTGGAAATTCGTCCGAGGAATTCATAAACGCAAACGTATATAGATTGGCGCGCACTATATACATCCGGTTTTTTAACGCGCGCAGGCCGGAGTGGCGGATCGCGAAACCCAACGTGCCGGCAGGGCTACTGGCGCCGGGTGCGCTTGCGTTTTTGGGTGGGCCGCTTGCGCGCGGCCATGCGCAGGGTGCGCTCGCCGGCTTTCTCGACCGCCTCGCCCATCGCCAGCTGGAAGACCGCGAGCAGGGCGTCGGAGGCAAGCGGGCGCATACGGTCGAGAGCTTCGCGCACCTTGGGCCAGTCCCCCTCCGGCCGGCCGGCGCGCTCGAACGGCTCCCAGACCTCCTTGACGAAGAGATCGACGAAGGTGCGTGCGACGCCATCGGCGTGGCGGCGCAGCTTCTCCGCCGTCGCCAGCGCCCCCTCGGGCCCGACGCCGAGCTCGGCCAGGGCCATCGCGGCGCGCTGCAGGCGAGGGCTGATCACCTCGATGCGCCCGTCCGGCAGGGCGCGCACGATGCCGAGCTTTTCCGCGCGCCGCATCAGGTCCGGGTCCGGCTGACCGCCGGCCGCCCCCCAGACTTCCGCCAGCTCCTCGGCCTCGACGATCTCGGGGGCCTCATCCTCGAAGGGCGCGCGCAGGGCCCGGGTGAAATCGAAGATCTCGGTGGCGGCGCCGTCGCCGGTCTCGAGCACGCGCCGGATCGCCTCCAGGTTGAGCCCGTCAGCCTGCATCTCGCGCGTCAGCGCGATCCGCGCCACGTGCTCGTCGTTGTAGTAGCCGGTCCGGCCGCGGACTACCGGCGGCGGCAGCAGCCCGCGTGTCTGGTGAGCGCGGATGTTGCGAACGGTCATCCCCGTGCGCTCCGCCAGCTCGCGGATCGTCATCTCCCCCTTTGCGGGCTTGCTCATCCCCTCATCGTAAGCGCGAGCCGCTGGCCGTTCATCTTCTCGGCCGCGCTGGAGCAAAGGAACCCGATCGCCTCCGCGATGTGCTCGGCGGGCGTGAAGGTGGAGAAGGCCTCCCCCGGGCTCTCCTCCCGCATCCGCGGCGTGAGGATCGCGTCGATGACGATGACGTTGGCGGTCGCGGCGGTGCCTTCGAAGCCGTCGGCGAGGGCCAGGGTCCAGGCCTCGGCGGCGGCCTTGGAGGCCGCGTAGGCGGCATTCGCGTTGGAGGGCTCCTGGGCCTGCTTGGAGGAGACGAGGACGAAGCGGCCGTGCTCGCCGGCGAGGAGCACGTCGTGGAAGGCGCGCGTGGTGTGCTGCACGGTGCGGATCAGCAGGTCGTGCAGGAGATCCCAGTCGGCGAGCGGCGCCTCGTGCAGCGGCTGTCCGCCGCGCCATCCCCCGACCAGGTGGGCCAGCGCATCAACCCGGCCGAAGCGCTCGACGAGCGCCGCGCACCACTCTCGGGTCGCCCCCTCGTCGAGCAGGTCGACGGCACGGCCGTCCCAGCGGTCCTCCGCAAGCCCCAGCTGCAAGCCGACCTCGTCGACCCGCTCCCGCGAGACGTCGGTGCCGGCAATCGTCGCTCCCGCTGCGGCAAGCCGCTCCGCCACCGTCGGCCCCAGGCCGCCGGCAACCCCGGCGATCGCGATCACACGGCCGTCGAGGCTGCTCATATGGGGGAGACAGGATTCGAACCTGTGTAGGCATAGCCAACTGGTTTACAGCCAGTCCCCTTTAACCACTCGGGCACTCCCCCGGAGACTGCGGCGATTCTAGACCCCGAGGCGCTGCATCATCTGCTCGTTGAACGCGGTCAGAGCCGACATCGGGCGCATGAAGACCGTGAGCACGGCCACGCGGCCCTCCTCGTCGAGCTCGAGGAAGTCAATTCCCTCCAGCTCGCGGTCGCCGACGCGGGCCTTGAAACGAAGGGCGACGGTGCCGCCCTCGTGCAGCTCGTCGACGTAGGTCAGGTCCTCGAGCGTCGCAGCGACGTGGGTGAGGATGTGGGTGACCGCCTCGCGGCCCTCGAAGCCGCGGAAGAGGATCGGGCTGTGTAGCTCGACGTCCTCGCGCAGGGTCTCCGTCATCAGCTCGACGTCCTTGGCTTCGGCGGCGCGGCGGAAGGGATGCGGCTCGGGCATGGCCTCACTCTACGGTGTGGCGACTTATCCGTCATATAGACGGATAAGTCGCCACACCTCTGGAATACTGCCGCCGTGCCCAGCGACCACACGATCGCGCGGATCTCGAACTCGCTCGGCGTGAGGGGGCTGCGCTGGACGGGCAAGCTGAACGTGCCGCTCTACCGACTGAGCGGCGGGCGCGTCGGCGGCAAGGTCGGGCAGGCGCCGGTCCTGCTGCTGACCACCACCGGCCGCAAGTCGGGAGAGCCGCGAACCGCGCCGGTCGTCTATCTGGCCGACGGCGAGAACGCCGTCGTCATCAACACCAATGCGGGCAACGCCAAGGTCCCCGCCTGGTCGCTCAATCTGGAGGCCAACCCCGAGGCCGAAGTCGAGCGTGGCCGCAGGCGCTACCCGGTCCGTGCGCGCATCGCCGAGGGGGAGGAGCGGGAGCGGCTCTGGCGCGAGCACAACGAACAGTACGCCGGCTTCGACGACTACCAGGAGAAGCTCGACCGCACGCCCTCGGTAATCGTTCTCGAGCCGCGCTGAGCGACGCTCAGCCGGCGTCGCGCAGCATCTGCGCCTCGGGCAGGCCGCGCAGCTTTTTCAGCGTGTTGGTCTCGATCTGGCGGATCCGCTCGCGGGTGACGCCGAAGGTGCGGCCCACCTCCTCGAGGGTCAGCGGTTCCAGGCCGGAGAGGCCGTAGCGCAGCTCGATCACCTGGCGCTCGCGCTCGGGAAGCGCGTCGAGCGCCTTGCGCACGCCTTCGCGCTGCAACTGCTCACTCGCTTCCTCGAAGGGCTCGGCGACTTCTTCGTCGGCGACGAAGTCGCCGAGCTCCGATTCGTCTTCATCGCCGATCGGTTTCTCAAGGGAGACCGGCAGCTGCGAGACCCGCAGGATATCCCGCACGTCCTCGAGCGGCCAGCGCAGCTCAGCCGCGATCTCCTCCGGCTCGGGCTCGCGGCCCAGCGACTGCACCAGCTGCCGCTCGACGTGGGCGACCCGGTTCAGCTTCTCCACCATGTGGACCGGGATGCGGATCGTGCGCGCCTTGTCGGCGATCGCCCGCGTCACCGCCTGACGGATCCACCAGGTCGCGTAGGTGGAGAACTTGTAGCCGCGCCGGTAATCGAACTTCTCCACCGCCCGGATCAGCCCGAGCGAGCCCTCCTGGATCAGGTCGAGGAAGCTGAGGCCGCGGCCCAGATAGCCTTTCGAGATCGAGACCACGAGGCGCAGGTTGGCCTCGACCATCTGGCGCTTGGCCAGCATGTCGCCGCGCTCGATCCGCTGTCGCCAGCTCCACCTCCTGCGCTGCGGTCAGCAGGTCGACCTTGCCGATCGAGCGCAGGTAGAGGCGGAGCGAGTCGAGGCTGGGCTCGACGGTCAGATCGAGCTCGCTCTTCTTCGCCCCGCCGTTGGCCGCTTCCATGCGCTGCTCCTTGTAGGCGTCGACGCCCTCCTCGGCGATCACTTCGACCCCCTGCTCGAGCAGGTGCGCGTGCAGGCCGGAGATCTGCTCCTTGGTGACCTCGACCTCCTCGAGGGTCGCGGCGATCTGCTCGAAGGTGAGGTAGCCGCGCTCGCGGCCCAGCGCGATCAGCCCGCGCAGCTCGTCCGGCTCCGCAAATGGCTGTCCACCCGAATCCTGATCCAGTCCCTCGGGGACCGTCTCCAACGGTTCGATCTCACTGCCTCCGCTGCCAAACCCTCTCCCCTGGCCGGGGGGCCGACCCCAACGCTCCGACCGAGGCGAAGTATAGGCAGAATTTACGGTTCGTTAGCTGCGCCGGCCGCCGCGCAAAGGCACCGGTCGCCTACCCTTCATAAGCAGTGGCCGCCCGCACGACGATTACACCCTCGCTTGCCGCGCCCGACGTGCAGGCGTCGGTCCCCGCGACGCAGGTCAGCCTTTCGCGGGTCGGCGTAACCGGCGTGGAGAAGGTGATCCGGGTCAAGGCCGACGGGGCAGAGAACCTCTACCACGCCGATTTCGAGTGCTTCGTCGACCTCGAGCCACGGCAGGCGGGCGTCCACATGTCCCGCTTCGAGGAGATCGTCGGCGAAGCGATCGACGAGGTCGTGCTCGGCGAGGCGTTCCGCGCCGAGGTCCTCGCCGCCCACATCGCCCAGCGGGTGCGCGAGCGCCAGCAGGGACGGCGTGCCGAGGTCTCTGTAGAGGCGCGCTACCCCGAGACGGTGACGACGCCGGCGAGCGGGCACTCGACCCAGGAGATCTACGTCCTCTTCGGCACCGCGGTCGCCTCCGAGCGGGGCACGCGGACGCTGACCGGCGTGCAGGCCCAGGGGATGACGGCCTGTCCCTGCGCCCAGGAGATGGTCGCCGAGCTGGGGCGCGAACGCCTCGCCAACGCCGGCTTCAACCCCGAGCAGGTCGAGCGGGCGATCGAGGCGGTGCCGGTCGCCACCCACAATCAGCGCGGCATCGGCACCCTCTACATCGGCTGCCCGGAGGGCGGCGATGCCTGGATCGACGCTCCCGAGCTGCTGCGCATCGTCGAGAGCTCGATGAGCTCGGAGATCTACGAGCTGATGAAGCGCCCAGACGAGCTCGCCGTGGTCGCCAAGGCACACGAACAGCCCCGCTTCGTCGAGGACTGCGTGCGGGAGATGATCCGCGCCGTGGTCGAGCGCTACGCCGATATGCCGGACGAGGCCTTCATCATGGCCCGCCAGGAGAACCTGGAGACGATCCACCGCCACAACGTCGTCGCCGAGCGCTACGGCACCCTCGGCGACCTCCGCCAAGAGCTCGCCTCCGGCGAGCACCAGCATCGCCACACGACGATGCGCGAGTGGCTGGAGTCCCCGGCGGCCTGACCGCTACGGCTTGCGCGCGGCAACGTGGCGCATCCGCGCTTCGCGCTCTTCCTCGATCCGGCGACGCAGGCCGAAGAAGTAGTCGGCACCGCTGATCACGGTGACGGCGACCGCGAGGTAGACGAGCGCGTCGACCCAGCCGGGGGCGGGGTTAGCGGCGATAAGGGCGAACACGGCGGCGATCTGGAGCACGGTCTTCAGCTTGCCCAGCCAGCTGGCGGAGATCACGATGCCGCGCTCGGCTGCGATCACGCGCATCACCGTGACCGCGAACTCGCGGGCGATGATCACCATCGCCACCCAGGCTTCGAGCCGATTGAGCGAGACCAGAGAGACGAGCGCCGCGACGATCAGCAGCTTGTCGGCGATCGGGTCCATCAGCTTGCCGAAGGTGGTGATCGACCCGCGCGAGCGGGCGAAATAGCCGTCGAGGCCGTCTGTGAGCGCCGCCAGGGCGAAGACCGCGGCGGCAAGCGCGTCGCCGTTCGGCGTCTCGCCGAGCAGGGCGACGACGACTACCGGCACCGCGAGGATGCGCAGGAGGGTCAGCACGTTGGGCAGGTTGAGCGGGAACATCGGTGGAGCTCAGCTCTTCTCGGCGGCGGGGGCGGCGTCGCGCTTGGCGAAGTACTCCTCGCCCTCGATGCTGACATGGGGCACGATCCGCCCGAGCCAACCCGGCAGCCACCAGGCGCGCTTGCCGAGCAGGACCATGATCGCCGGCACCAGCAGGCAGCGGACGAGGGTCGCGTCGATCGCGATCGCCACGGCGAGGCCGACGCCGAACTCCTTGACCAGCGGGTTGCCGTTGAGGACGAAGCTGGTGAAGACACAGACCATGATCGCGGCGGCGGAGGTGATCACACGCCCGGTGTTGGCGAGGCCTTCGATCACGGCCTCCCTCTCGTCGCCGCTCTGCTTGTAGTGCTCGCGCATCTGGGTCAGCAGGAAGACCTCGTAGTCCATCGAGAGGCCGAAGAGGATCGCGAACATCAGCAGCGGCACGAAGCTGACGATCGGGATCGCGTGCTCGAGCCCGATCAGCGAAGACCCCCAGCCGAGCTGGAAGACGGCGGTCAGGACCCCGTAGGCGGCGGCGACCGAGAGCAGGTTCATCGCCGCCGCCTTGACCGGCACCAGCAGCGAGCGGAAGGCGAGCAGCAGGACGACGAAGCTGAGCCCGACGACGATCGCGATCATCAGCGGCAGCTTGTCGGCGATCTGGGTGGCGAGGTCGATGTAGCCGGCGGTCTGCCCGCCGACGTAGGCGGTGGTCTCGGTTCCCTTCAACGCCACCGGGATCGTCGTGTCACGCAGGTCTTCGACCAGGCTGACGGTCTCGTCCGCCCAGGGCGCCGATTTGGCGATCACCGTGAAGACGGCGGCGGTGCCGGCCTTGTCGAGGGTCGGTTCGGAGACCGCGGCGACGTCGGGTGCGCCACCAACCGATTTGACGAAGCCGGGGAGCACCCGCTTCGCTTCCTCGGCGCTCTCGAATTCGGAGGCGACGAGGAGCGGCCCGTTGACACCAGGGCCGAAGCCCTGGGTGAGGCTGTCGTAGGCCTGGCGCGCGGTGGTCGACTTGGGCAGGGCGCCGACGTCGTTCTGGCCCAGTTCGAGCTGGAAGATCGGCAGCGAGAGGACGATCAGGACCGCGAGCGCGGCAACCGCGGAGCGCCAGGGCCGCGACGCGACGCCGCGCGCCCAGCGCCGCCAGCCGTGCGGCTCGGCGTCATCGGGATGGGTCTTGCCGATCTGCACGCGCAGCGAGTTGATCCGCGGGCCGAGCGCCCCCAGCATCGCCGGCAGCAGCGTCGTCGCGGCGGCGACCGCGACCACCACCGCGATCGCCGCGGTGAAGCCGAGCGTGCTGACCAGCGGGATGCCGGCGAAGGCGAGCGAACAGAGCGCGATCACGACGGTGAAGCCGGCGAAGACGACGGCGCCGCCCGCCGTCGCCGTCGAGCGGGCGATCGACTCGCGCAGCTCCATCCCGTCGGCGAGCTGGAGTTTGTGGCGGGTGACGATGAAGAGCGCGTAGTCGATGCCGACGCCGAGGCCGATCATCGTCGCCAGGGTCGAGGCGACGCTCGGCACCTGAACCACCTGCTCGAGCAGCTTGATGATCGAGAGCGAACAGGCGAGGCCGAGGATCGCGGAGGAGATCGGCAGGACCATCGCGGTCGCCGTGCCGAAAGCGAAGAGGAGGATGACGATCGCCGCCGCGATCCCGATCGCGTCGCTGGCGCCGGTGTCGGGCTTGGAGAGCTGCTGGCCCACGTAGGCGCCAACGGCGATCTTGAGCCCGGCGGCTTTCGCCGGCTCGCCGGCGGAGAGCACCGCCTGGGCCTGCGGTTCGGTCAGTTCGCTGGGCCCGCGCGAGAGGATCACGGGCACGTAGGCGACCGAGCGGTCCTCGCTGATCAACTCGACGCCTGCGGGGCTGAGCGGGCTGACCGCCGAGTTGACGTCATGCAGGGAGCGCAGCCGCTGCACCGATTCTTCGATGGCCTGCGCGTACTTGGGCTGGGTCAGAGAGGCGCCGGCCTTCGCTTGGAAGACGAGCGGGTTGCTGCCGAAGGCCTGTTCGGGCAGCTTGTCTTCGAGCAGTTCGGTGGCCCTGGTCGAGCCGGTGCCGGGGAGCGTGAGGTTGTCATTGGTCTTGCTTTCCCCCACCTGGCCGGCTATGACCAGGCCGACCGCGAGAGCGACCCAGACGGCGATCGTCGGCCAGTGATGGCGTCCGCAGAAGCCACCGATCGCGTAGAGAGGCCCGGTCACGACCGCATCATGCCCGTTCCTGCGGCCGGCGGCCTGAAACGTCCACTATTTGGATGCCTGCCTTCCGTCGGCAGGGATCGCGGGGGGCGGCTCCTCGCCGGTCTCGAACGGCTCCGGGACCGAGGCGACGGGGCTCGCACCCAGGCCCTGCCGCAGGATGGCCAGGTGCTGCGAGTGGCTGGCCGCAAGCGCGGCGGCGAGCGTCCGCGGCGCATCGAACTGCAGGCGCGGTGCCGCCTCCAGTGCCAGAGCAAGGGCCCTGTTCTCCTCTTTGTAATCGAGCACCAACGCCTCCTCTCGCGATCGCGGGCCGGGAGGCTCGACCTCGCCCGGTTCGGCCTCGGTTTCGCCGCCCAGACCCCGGATCGCCTTGGTCAGGGCATCGGCATGAACTTGGCTCTGGCCGCGGAACTCGGCGGCGGCGGCCAGCATCGTGCCGCGCAGTTGGCCGAAGCCCCGCCTGTACGCGCCAGCCAGGGTGAGTTCCTGCGCGAGAAGCCCGTTGAGGATCTCCACGTCGGCCGCCTTCTCGGGATCGGTCTTGGCGCCCTGACCGCTTTTCCCACAGCCGGCGGCGGCGAGAACAAGGGCCGCTACGGCGAAAAAAAGGGCGACGCGACAAAGGCCGCGCCGCCCTCTCCCGACTTCTGTTCTCTTCAGCTCCGTGCCCATCGAGGGCGCGAAGCTTATGCACTCGTACTGCGTTTACTGGGTCGCTAAGCCTTCTTGGAAGCTTTCTTCGCTTTGGACTTTTTGGGCGCTCCGCGTGACTTCTTCGCCGCCGGTGTCTCATAGCTCATCAACACGGCGTTGACAGGGATGCCCTCCTCCCCGGACTTGGCCAGACGTTTGGCACTTCCAGCGTGGATCTTGATGATCTTCGCAAGTGTCTCGTTGGCCAGCTCGACCAGTTCCTCCCAGCCCTGCTCGTCGACAATGCCGGGGGTCCAGCTGAGATGCCGGTCTTTGCGAGAATCGAACGTTCCCATCTTGAGAGCACCAAACACGTCGTCGATGATCATCTTGATGACCGAGGCGCTGACGCCTGGTTTCACCGAGTCCGGCAGTGCCTTCCAGTCGCTATCGGTCAGAAATGCCCGTGCCGTAGCCCTGTAGTAGTGCTCGACAGCGCCGCGGCGCGGCTCGGTCTTGACCATCTCGATGCATTCGAAGTCCTTGAGGACTTTGACGTGGTAGCTGACCTGGCTGAGGCCCTCGTCCAGCTCCTTCGAGAGTTCGTTGGGGCTCGCCATCCGTTCGTTGAGGATGGTCAGGATTTCAACCCTGAGCGAGTGCGCCAGCGCCTTGACCAGTTTCTGGTCGACGCCGGTTGCCTTCTTGCCTCTTTTTGCTGACTTGGTTCTGCTCGTTGTGGCCAAAGGGACTCCTCCAATTCGTTTTCGTGGCCCTCTAGCACTCAATCCTATTAGACACAAAGCCAAATTTGCAAACCGCCTCACCCTTTGCGAACTATTCAGTGATTACTGGAACTAATTCCAGTAATCGATTGGTCTAAAGAACGCGTCAAGGGAGAGCTGCGGCTCCCCTACCGCAAGTGCTGACGATTGCGAAGGGGGGTGAGGCAGGGTGAAGATCATCAAGACGGACGCCATCGTTCCGCTGCTCTCAACAACGAAGAGCCGCTAGTCGAAGGCGGATGGGCCCGATCTCAGGCTGACGGGATCGGGCCCCTCCGACTTCAGTATCTGGGGCATGATTCAGTTCCGGCTGCGATGCCCGCACCACCGAGCCAGAGGCACTTCCCCAGCGGACACCTCGAGGCACTGACCGCCGAGATCCACGCCTGCCGCTGCTGCCCACGCCTGGTCGAGTGGCGCGAGGAGCGCGCCGGCGACCCGCCCGCCCGCTTCCGCGGCGAGGAGTACTGGAGCAGGCCGCTGAGCGGCTTCGGCGACCCGGATGCGCGGGTGGCCCTGGTCGGCCTCGCTCCCGCCGCCCACGGCGCCAACCGCACCGGCCGCATGTTCACCGGCGACCGCTCAGGCGACTGGCTCTACGCAGCGCTGCACCGGGCGGGCTTTGCCAACCAGGCAACCTCGGAGCGCCGCGGCGACGGGTTGGAGCTGAGCGACGCCTACGTCACCGCGGTCGTCCGCTGCGCCCCGCCGGCCAACCGCCCCACGCCGGCGGAGCGGGACGAGTGCCTCCCCTACCTCGAGCGCGAGCTGGTCCTTCTCCAGCGCTGTAGGACGATCGTCGCGCTGGGCGCCTTCGCCTGGGACGGAGCGCTGCGTGCGATCCGGGCGCTGGGCGACGACGTACCGAAGCCGAAGCCTCGCTTCGGCCACGGCGCCGAGGTCTCGGCTGGGCGCTGGGCGCTGCTCGGCTGCTACCACCCGAGCCAGCAGAACACCTTCACCGGTCGCCTCACCGAGCCGATGCTCGACGCCGTGCTGGACCGGGCACGCGCGCTGGCCGATGCCTAGAGCGGCGGCTTCGCCAAGCGCTAGAAATCCGGGCTCCGTTCGAAACCCAGGATCCCGATAGTGGCCGGGATCCCCGGCTCGCCGGACTTCATGATCCGCAGGCCGCTCTGCTGCTGAATCGCAAGCAGGCGCGCCAGGGTCGCCTCCAAGAGCTTCATCGCTTCCTTCCAACCCCTGCGATCGAAGACACCGGGTGTCCAGCTCGTGTGCCTGTCGGGACGGGTGTAGTAGGTCCCGCCATTGAAGGCTGCCACCAGGTCATCGATAAGCGATTGAACGAAGTCGGTGTCGATGTCGGCTCTCAGAGAGGCCGGTACGTCCCGCCAGGATTGATCGTCGAAGAACACGGTCGCCTTCGCCCGGTAGAAGTGCTCGGTACCGCCGCGTGTCGGCCGGGTCCCCACCAGCTCGATGAAGTCGAGCTCCTCGAGGAGTTTCACCTGCTTGTTGAAGGCGACGACGTCGAGTCCGATTTCGTCGCCGATTTCGACCATGCTGGCGACTCGTTCGTTCGTGACCGCGAGGACGTGCTCGCGGACGGGGTGGTGGAGCGCTTTGATCAGGCGACGGTCGAAGAATCGCTTCAACCTTTCCTTGCGCACCATCTTGATGCTCTTGTGGCGTATGGGCATGACGATCTCCTCCGTTGGCATTGCAAAAGGGGTACCAAAATAGAACCTAGGTCCAATAGAAGGTGGTGAGTCATCTGTGTTCCCAAAGTACTCCCAAATTATTTGGAACGAATTTGAGCATTTACTTGGTCTCAAGCGGTGCAAGCCACAAGGAGGCCCACTGCGATGGACCGACCGCGAATCAAGCGCACGACCCAGAAACTGGATGCGCCCAACGGCGACCTCTACCTGTTGCGGCCAAGTGCCGGCGCCGACATCCACATCGAGAAGCCCGGCAAGGCCGGCAGAGCGCTTCTCGACGCCCTCGACGGTACCCGCACACGCGAGCAACTGATCGAGGAGTTCGGCGAGGATGACGTCTGCGACCTGCTCGCCCAGTTCGAGGAGCTGGGGGTAGTCGAGGACGCCGCCGACGACGAGAGGATCGCCGAGAAGGTCTTCGAGCGCTTCGACCGTCAGCTTCGTTACTTCAGCGACATCTCGAGCGGCCCGACCGCGTCCGAGTGCCAGGAAAGGCTCGAAACCGCGAAAGTCGCGGTCCTGGGCGTTGGCGGACTCGGCGGCTGGTCGGCCCTGAACCTGGCCTGCTGTGGAGTCGGCGAGATGCTGCTGCTCGACTTCGACCGGGTCGAGCTGAGCAACCTCAACCGCCAGGTCCTCTATAGCGAGGCCGATATCGGGCGCTTCAAGGCGGAGGCCTCGGCCGAGCGCCTGAGCGGGTTCAACTCCTCAATCAAGATCGAGGCACGGGTGCAGAAGCTCGACAGCGAAGCGGCGGTCGCCGAGACCGTCGCCGGTTACGACATGGTGATCGACGCCTGTGACTGGCCCGCCCATGACATCGAGCACTGGATCAACTCGGCCTGCTTCGCAACCGGCGTTCCCTTCATCGCGATGAGCCACTTCCCGCCGGTCGCCAGGGTCGGGCCGCTGTACGTGCCGGGGGTGACCGGGTGCTTCGCCTGCCAGGAGGCCGGCTACAGGCGCACTTACCCGCTCTTCGACGTGGCGATGGAGCAGCAGCGAGGCCACACCTCCCCCGCGGCCACGCTGGGGCCGGCGTGCGGCCTGATCGGCGGCCAGGTCGGCCTCGACGTGATGCACCACCTGACCGGCCTCGCCCGTCCCTCAACGCTGGGCGCCGGCCACATCTACGATCTGCGGACGATGGCGGTGGAACGGGAGCCGGTAGTACCCGAGCCCGACTGCCCGATCTGCGCCGAGGCGCGGAGATCGAGCCGGGCGCGCGCTTAGGCGTGGCGGAGCGGGGCGGCACCACCGCCTCGCTCCTACAATGTCCCAACCCGCCGACGTAGCTCAGCTGGTAGAGCACTTCACTCGTAATGAAGGGGTCCCCGGTTCAAATCCGGGCGTCGGCTCTGGCTCGCGGCCGTTTCAGGCCTTCTGGCCTTCGAACTTGTAGCCGACGCCCCGCACGGTGACTACGAGTTCCGGGCGCTGGGGGTCGCGCTCTACCTTCTGGCGAAGGTTCGAGATATGGACGTCGCAGGCGCGCTCGTCGCCGTCGAACTCGGTCTGCCAGAGCTCCTCCATGATCTGACGGCGGGCGAAGACCTCGCCCGGGCGGCTGACGAGGAGGCGCAGGAGCTGGAACTCCGAGCGGGTCAGGTTGATCGGCACCTCGCGGACCATGGCGACGTGGCGGACGAGGTCGATCGCCACCGGCCCGGCTTCGATCCGCACGGCTTGGTTGAGCGGGCCGCGGTCGAGCTCGCGGCGGCGCAGTTGGGCACGCACGCGGCCGAGCAGCTCGCGGACGGAGAAGGGCTTGGTCACGTAGTCGTCGGCGCCGACCTCGAGCCCGACCACCTTGTCGACCTCGGCGTCCTTGGCGGTGAGGACGATGATCGGCACGGCGCTGCGGGAGCGAACCTCGCGACAGATGTCGAGGCCGCTGGGCCCCGGCATCATGATGTCGAGGATCAGCAGGTCGTAGGGGACGGTGTCGCCGCTTACTTTTTCGGCGGCTTCGGTGCCGTCGGCCGCGACGTCGACGTCAAAGCCGTCCTGGGCGAGCGCGTAGCCGACCGACTCGCGGACGGAGGGCTCGTCGTCGGCCACGAGTATGCGCCCGATGCTCATGTGGTCCTCCCGGTAAGTCCGGTGTCGATTTGGCGAGCGAAAACCGAGCACGCCGCGGACGCAGGGAGGCCGAATAGTTCCACTATTTGGCCGACCGAGGACAAAGGCGGGCGAAGGTTTGCAGCCGCCAAATCGGTGCCGGAATTTGCCGGGTGGACCACTAGGCCACCGGGGTCGGGCTCGGCTGGGCGATGGGTAGGCGAACCCAGAAGGTGCTGCCCTCCCCCTCGGTCGAGGTGGCGCCGATCTGGCCGCCCATCACGTCGACCATCCGCCTGGCGATCGCCAGGCCGAGGCCGAAGCCCTCCTGCTTGCGGGTCTCGCTGCGACGGTAGAAGCGCTCGAAGACGCGCTCGATCTCCGCCGCGGGAATGCCCGTTCCTGTGTCGATGACTTCCATGATCACGTTCGTCTCGCTGTCGCGACGGCCGCGAACCGTAACGGTGCCGGGGGGTGGCGTGTTCTTGAACGCGTTCGTGAGCAGGCCGATCATCACCTGACGCAGCAGGGTCGGGTCCCCCTTGGCGGCCAGATCGGGCTCGGCCTCGACGACGAGGTCGATGTGCTTGGGCGGCTCGACCGCGGCAACGACGTCCCGGATCGCGACCGGCACGTCGACCACCTCGGTCTCCCCCGTCCCGACCGACTCGACCCGGGCGAGGGTGAGCAACGACTGCGTGAGGCGATTCATCCGCTCGGCGTCCTCGCCGAGGCGGGTGAGGAAGTGGTCACGAGCCCGAGGGTCGTCCTTGGCGCCGCTCTGCAGCACCTCGATCGCGCCGGAGATCCCGGCCAGCGGGTTGCGCAGCTCGTGGGCGGCGTTGGAGACGAAGTCGGCTTCGGCGAACTCGCGCCGCATCTCTTCGGTGCGATCGCGGACGACGGCGAGGACAGCTCGCTCGCCGGGCAGGGCGCGCGCCTGCATCGCGTAGGCGCGGTCGCCGATCCGCAGCGCCGGGTGAGCGGCAAAGCCGACCTCGGCGGCGCGCCGGAGCTGGGGCAGCATCGCCTCCGGCGGGCGACCGCCGTCGAGCAGCTCCACCGCGGCGCTGTTTGAGAAGCGCACCGGGCCCTCGTCGTCGACCACCATCACCGCGTCGGTGAGGCCGTCGAAGATCGCCTCGAGCTTGTTGCGGTCGGCGGTGAGCACGCCGAAGCTCTCTTTGAGCGAGGCGCGCATCGACTCCAGGGCGCGCGTGAGGTCACCGATCTCGTCGTCGGGCCCGGAGACCTTCAACGGCACGTCGAAGGATCCCGCGGCCATCTCCCCTGCGGCCTGGGCCAGGCGAGAGACGCGGTGGGAGATCGCGACCGCGATCAGGAATCCGGCGAGGACGCCGATCAAGACCGACACGACCAGGGCACGCTGGTCGTCGCCGAAGAGGTAGACGGCGAAGGCGGTGATCAGCGAGACGGCCGCGAACGCGCCGCCGAGCCACAGCCTCATCCCGATCCTTCTCATGAGCAGTTACTAACACAAACGCCGTTTCGGCAGCCGTGTCTGAGCTTAGCCACGATATTCCGTGGGAAACTCAGACACGCCCCTTGGGGTGGGTTGGGGCCGCCGGGCCTTCATGGGAGAATCGGCGGGTGCGAACCCTGGTGTTCATTCCCGCCTGGAACGAGGAGGACTCGGTCGTCGCGGTGATCGCGGACGTGCGCGAGCGCATGCCCGGGGCCGACATCCTGGTGATCGACGACGGCTCGGCCGACGAAACCGCGGCGCGAGCACGCGCGGCAGGCGCCCTGGTCGCATCGCTGCCCTTCAACCAGGGGCTCGGCGCGGCGCTGCAGACCGGCTACCTGCACGCACTGCGCGAAGGCTATGACTTCTGCGCGCACCTCGACGCCGACGGCCAGCACCCCCCGGCCGAGGTGGCGAGGCTGCTGGAGGTCGTCCGCACCGACCGCGCCGACCTGGTGATCGGCTCGCGCTATCGCGACCCCGGCCCGGCCGAGAGCGACGACTACAAGGCGACGATCTCCCGCCGGATCGGCATCGGCGTGTTCCGCTTCTTCCTCACCCTGGCGACGCGCCAGCGCTTCACCGACACGACCAGCGGCATGCGCGCCGCGAACCGCAGGGTGATGGCGCTGTTCAGCGAGCGCTACTCGCCCGACTTCGCCGAGATCGAGTCGCTGCAGCTGGCCGTGCGCGAAGGGCTGCGGGTCGAGGAGGTGCCGGTGCGGATGCTCGAGCGGGCGGGGGGAGCCTCTTTCCTGACGCCGGTGCGCTCTGCGTTCTTCATCTTCAAGGGGTTGATCGTGCTGCTGGTCGGGCAGTTCCGGCCCCGGCGCAGCGCCGAGGCGAGACGATGAGCGCGTTCGTGTTTTTGGCCGCCACCCAGGGGCCCAAGGTCCACCTCACCGCGCAGACGCGGATCATCGCGGCGGTCCTGGCGATCGCCTTCATGGTCCTGATCCTCGAGCTGATCCGCCGCGACCGCCTCCAGGAGCGCTACAGCGTCGTCTGGTTCGTCGCCGGGCTGGGGATGCTGGCGGGAGCCGCCTTCCCGGGCCTGCTGGAGCTGGTTGCCGACGCGATGGGCGTGCGCGACACCAACGTCGCCCTCTTCTCGATCGTGCTGCTGTTCCTGCTCGGGCTGGCGCTCAACTTCAGCGCGATCATGTCGCGCCAAGCAGCGCAGATAACGCGGCTGGCTCAAGAGCGGGCGCTGGAGAAGGTGCGCGAGCAGGCCGGCTCAGGCGAAAACGGCAGCGAGGCGAAACGCGAGCGCCTCGAGAGCTAGCTCCTCGGAGACGTTGAGGTCGAGGCGGCGGCGGGTGTCCTGGACCAGCTCGGCGCCGCGACGGGCACGGGAGGGATCAAGCCCGGCGGCGCAAGTTCGCAGCTCGGCGATTCGATCCTGGTTGTAGACGACTTCTGGAGCACCGGAAGCTGTGGCGGCAAGGTCCCGAAACCAGCTCGCGGTGAGCTCGAGGGCAAGGTCGAGCGTCTCAGTTCTGCGGCGGCGTCCGGCGCGCTTCGCTTCATCGGTGATGTCCTTGGTGCTGCGCTTGATTCCTGCTTCGGCTTCCTCCTCCAGGACCTTGCGGGTGGTCTCTTCGGCTTCCTCGCCGGCTGCCTCGGCGGATTTGAGTAGCTGGGTCCAGGGGGAGTCCCCCCCGACGGCCCCTCCCATTTCGAGCGCCGCGACTCGGAGCGCGCGGCCTGAGTCCGAAAGGAGGAAGCGGGCCCGGGCGACATCGCCGGCGGAAAGGCGGGCTGCGGCTGCGAGTTCGTCCGGGGAGCCGTCGCCAGAAAGCTGAGCTTCGATGGCGTCGGGTGGGGGCGGGGCAAAGTCGATCGGCTGGCAGCGGGACGCGATGGTCTCGAGGAGCTGGGCGGGTTCGGCGGTGAGGAGGATCAGGTGAACGAAATCGGGGGGCTCCTCCAGGGTCTTCAGCAGGGCATTCTGGCTCTCGTCGCGCATCGACTCGGCTGACTCGATCACGAAGACTCGCTTCTCGCCCTCGAACGGGCGATAGGAAGCTGAGCGGATCACCTTCTCGCGGACCTCCTCGACCATGTGCTGGGCACCGGGAGGTCGGAGCCAGACGAGGTCGGGGTGGGGCGAAGGGTCGAGCAGGGCGCGGCGGCGGGCGTCGTCGGGGTCGGGTGCACCGACGACGAGGATCTCCGCGGCGAAGGCCCGCGCGGCGGCGGCCTTCCCGGCCCCGCGCGGGCCGCGGAAGAGGTACGCGTGCGACGGGCCCGACGCGAGTGCCGCGCTCAGCGCTACCCGAGCCCGCGGCTGGTGCTCAAGCGGCAGCTCGGGCACGCACCGCCTCCAGCACTCGTTCGTGGACCTCCTCGACGCTGCCGTCAGCATCCACGACAACGACGCGGTCGGAGGCGATCTTGGCGATCTCCTCGTAGGCCTCGGCGACGGCGCGCTGGAGCGCCAGGCCCTCGGACTCGAAGCGGTCCTCGCCCTCGGCGCGGGCGAGGCCGGTCTCGGGGTCCAGGCGCAAGAGCACGGTGACATCCGGCCAGAGGCCGTCGATCACCGTGTCGGTGAGCGAGAGCACGTGGCTGGTCCCCAGCTCTCGCGCGCCGCCCTGATAGGCGACGCTGGAATCGGCGAAGCGATCCGCCACGACGTCCCTCCCAGCCTCCAGCGCCGGGCGGATCACGCGGCTGACCAGATCGGCGCGCGCCGCGGAGAAGAGCAGCAACTCGGCGAAGGGGTCGAGCTCGAGCGAGGGGTCGGCGAGCAGCTCGCGGATCCGCTCCGCCGCCTCGGTCCCACCGGGCTCGCGGATCAGCAGGGTCTCGGGGCCCAGCGCCTCGGCCAGCAGCTTCGCCTGCGTGCTCTTGCCTGAGCCGTCAATGCCCTCCAGCGAGACGAACATCAAATGACGGCCCCAGATCGGCGCCATGCGGCGTCCTCAGTCGCCCGAATAGCGCTGCTATTCGGGCTCCCTGCGTCCTTGCCTGGCGACGCCTGGGTCACGTCATTTAGCGGTGGCTTTGGCCCGTTTCCGTTTGCGAGTCGCGGTCGCCGTCTTGTCCTCATCGCCTTTTGGCAGCGGCTGCTTCGCCATCGCTTCCTTGGCCGCTTTCGCCGCTTCGCGCTCGGCGCGGCGTTTCTTCATCTCCTGCATCGACTCGCAATCGTCGTTGAGGCAGAGGTTCCAGGGCCGCCCGCGGAAGGGCTGAACTTTCAGCCGCGGCGTCTCGCCGCAGACCGAGCAGCGTTCCTCGAGTTTGAAGACGTCGCCGCGCTGGGGCAACGGGAAGGTCTGGTCGCAGGACTCCGGGTCGTCCAGAGTCCAGCCGCTGCAGCCGACGAAGCGTTTGCCCGATTTTTTTGCCCGGATCACCCGCAGCATGTGAGGAGAGCCGTCCTCCTTTTTGCGACCGGCTTCCTCGCAGACCTTGCAGGGGCCGAGGATGCGGTCCTCGTCCATCCCCTTCCAGACGACTTTGGCCAGGTCTTCGCGGCTCGCGTCTATCTCGGTCCAGGTGCTGTGAAGGAGCTCACGGCTGTCCCCTACGACGCCGTCCTTGGTCATCTCGCCGGCGGCGATCTGGTCCATCTCGGCCTCGAGCTGCGCGGTCATCTCCGGCGTCGCCATCCGCGGCACGAACTTCTTGAACGCCTCGTACATCGCTATCCCCGTCTCCGTGGGGACCGGCGGGTTGCTGTAGACGTAGCCGCGGTCGAAGAGCTTCTTGATGATGTCGGCGCGGGTCGCCTTGGTGCCGAGCCCGCGCTCCTCCATCATCTCGACCAGCTTCGCCTGCGAGATGCGCGAGGGCGGCTGGGTCTCCTTGTCGAGGACCCAGGGATCGCCGTCGAGCTCGAGGCTCTGGCCCTCGGCCAGCGCCGGGATCTCCTCGTCGGAGGAGCGGGCGTAAGTGTAGATGCCGGCGAAGCCGGGGTCGACGACGACCGAGCCGCGGACGAAGTAGGTCTGCGAGCCGGCCTCGATGTCGGCGCGGGTGGACTCGGTGATCATCGGCGGGCTGAAGGTGGCGAGGAAGCGGCGCACGACGAGTTCGTAGACGCGCTTCTTGGGACCGTCGCCGAGGGCACCGGGGTGGATCGCCTGGGTCGGGTAGATCGGCGGGTGGTCGGTGGTCTCTTTTTTGCCGCGGGTCGGCTGCAGCTCGCCCTCGAGCAGGCCCGACGCGGCGGAGAACTCCTTGATCCGCACCAACGAGGTGACCAGCTCGCGCAGCGGCAGCGAGACCGGGTAGACGGTGTTGTCCGTACGCGGGTAGGAGATGAAGCCGTCCATATAGAGGTCCTCGGCGAGCCGCATCGCGCTGGAGGGGGTGATGCCGAGGCGGCTGGAGGCGTCGGTGGTGAAGGCGGTCGTGTTGTAGGGCGTCGGCGGCTTGCGGGTGTTCTTGCGCGCCGTCACGGCCTTGACCGTGCCCGGGCCGGCGGTGCCGGCGAGCGCCGCGTCCGCCTCGGCCTTCTCCCAGAACTTGTCGGTCTCGTGGTGGGCCTCGAAACTGCCGTCGGGGTGCTGGAACTTGGCGAACAGTTCCCAGAAGGGCTTGGGGACGTGGGCGCGGCGCTCCATCTCGCGCTCGACGACCAGGCCCAGGGTCGGGCTCTGCACGCGGCCGACCGAGAGGAAGTTGGAGCCGAAGCGGCGAGTGCTGAGCGAGACCGCGCGGGTCAGCGTCGCGCCCCAGAGCAGGTCGATGTCCTGGCGGGCGGCGCCGGCGTTGGCGAGCGGGTAGGAGAGCTCGTCGAGCTCTCCGAAGGCGCGCTCGATCTCTTCCTTGGTCAGGGCCGAGTAGCGGGCGCGCTTGACCCGCAGCGTGCCGGCCTTGGTTTCCTCGCGCGTACCCAGCTCCGGGTTGGCGTCGAGCATCTCCTCCAGCGCCTCGAGCCCGATCAGCTCGCCCTCGCGGTCGAAGTCGGTCGCGATCACCAGCTCGTCGGCTTCTTTGGCGACTTTGCGGATTGCCTTGACGACGTTTTTGTCGGTCGGCTCCTTGATCAGCTCGGCGTCGATCAGGTCGTGCAGGTCCGTTTTCTGCCAGTTCGAGTAACCCTCGGGGAAGGCCGGGCCGAGCACGTGCCCCTTCAGCCCGATCGTCCTGTGGTCGCCGTCGGCGTCGCTCCAGGTGTAATACGGGACTTTGAAGGTTTTGTCGCTGGTCGCGCTCCCCTTGCTGAGGAAGGTCGCGATCTTCTCGGCGCTGTTGTTCTTCTCGGTGACGATCAGCCGCATGGGGCGGCGAGGGTAGCAGGGGCGCTGGGCGGCGCCTGTAGGATCGCCGCCCAATGAAGGCACTGGTGACAGGCGGCGCGGGCTTCATCGGCTCCAACCTGGTCGACGCGCTGTTGGCTCGGGGCGAGGAGGTGGCGGTCGTCGACGACCTCTCGACCGGGCGGCGCCAGAACCTCGACGGGGCGCTGGCGAACGGCGCGACGCTGGTCGAGGCCGACATCCGCGACCGCTCCGCGATGGAGGAGCTGGTCGGCCGCGAGCGCCCCGAGGTCGTCTTCCACCTTGCCGCGCAGATCGACGTGCGCAAGTCGATTGCCGACCCGGCCTTCGATGCATCGATCAACGTCGGCGGCACCGCCAACGTGCTCGAGGCGGCACGCGGCGGCGGCTCCCGACGGGTCATCTTCGTCTCCACCGGCGGCGCGATCTACGGCGAGGGCGAGGGCAAGACGTTGCCGTTGGGCGAGGGCTCCCCGGTCGAACCGCTCTCCGCCTATGGCCAGAGCAAGTTTGCCGGCGAGGGTTATCTGGCGCTGTACGAGCGTCTCTACGGCCTCTCCACCGTCGCCCTGCGCCTGGGCAACGTCTACGGCCCCCGCCAGGACCCGCTCGGCGAGGCCGGCGTGATCGCGATCTTCTGCGGGCGGCTGCGCGGCGGCGAACGCCCGACCGTGTTCGGCGACGGCAGGCAGACCCGCGACTACATATATGTGGGCGACGTGGTCGCCGCCGCGATCGCGGCGGCGGAGTCCGAGGCGACCGGCCCGATCAACGTGGGCACCGGCATCGAGACCGACGTTCTGGAGCTGGCCCGCCTGCTCGGCGAGCTGGGCGGCGTCGAGAGCTTCGAGCCCGAGCTCGCTCCTGCGCGCACCGGTGAGGTGCAGCGGATCTCGATCGACCCGGGGCGAGCCGAGCGTGAGCTTGGCTGGAAGGCGCAGACCCGCCTCGAGGACGGCCTCCGCCTGACGCTCGACTCCATCTAACCCCACATCACTAACCTCCATCACATGCCCGCTCAGGCCTATGCCGGCAAGGAGTGCGTCTGCCAGCTGCGCAAGGGGATCTGCGACCAGTCGTGCGTGCGGGACATGCTCGAGACCCCCTTCTACATCGCCTGTCTGAAGCTGAAAGGACGGCGCTGCCTGGTCGTCGGCGGCGGCGACATCGGGCTGGAGAAGGTCGAGGGCCTGCTCGCCTGCGACGCCGGCGTGACCCTGATCGCGCCGGTCGCCCACCCGGAGCTGGAGAGCCTCGCGGCGGAGGGGTCGATCGAGTGGGAGAAGCGGGTCTACGCGGGCGCCGCCGACCTCGAGGGCGTCTTCATGGTCATCGCCGCGACCGACGACAGCGAGGTCAACATCGGCGTCTTCGACGATGCCGAGAAGCGGGCGATGCTGGTCAACGTCGTCGACGTGCCGCCGTTGTGCAACTTCATCCTGCCTGCGATCGTGCGCACCGGACCGCTGGCGATCGCGATCTCCACCGCCGGCGCCTCTCCCGCCCTGGCGAAGCGGATGAAGCGCGAGATCTCCGAGTTGTTCGGCGAGGAGTACGCGCGCCTCGCGGTGATCCTCAACGACGCCCGCGGCTGGGCCAAGGGGACGCTGCCGACCTACCAGGACCGCAAGGAGTTCTTCGAGGGGATCGTCAACGGCGACCCCGACCCGGTGGCGCTGATCCGCGAGGGCCGCGAGGCCGAGCTGCTGGCCCTGATCGAGGGCGCCAAAGAGCGCGCTGCCGCGGCACTAGCCTGATCGTGGCGCGCTAGTCGGACTATTTCCGACTTTCGCGCCAGTCAGGCAGCTGGCAGGGCGAAGAAGGCGACCGCAGCGAAGTGGGCTGCTGCTGCTGCGATGACCAGGAGGTGGAAGACCTCGTGGTAGCCGAAGACGCGCGGGTTCGGGTTGGGGCGCTGGGTCGCGTAGACGACGGCGCCGACCGTGTAGAGCAGACCGCCGGCAGCGACCAGCAGAGTGCCGGCTGCGCCCATCTCGCTCCATAGTTCGGGGAAGGCGATCAGGGCAACCCAGCCGATCGAGATGTAGACCAGCGCCGCGACCCACTTGGGGTGGTCGATCCAGACCATCTCGACCACGGCGCCGGCGATCGCCCCGATCCAGACGACTACCAGGATCGCGTCGGCGAGCGGTCCGTCCAGGGCAAGCAGGGCGAACGGCGTGTAGGTCCCGGCGATGAGGAAGAAGATCATCGAGTGATCCAGCCGGCGCATCCAGCGTCGCACGTCCGGGCGCTTCCAGTTGACCCGGTGGTAGAGGGCGCTGGTGCCGAGCAGGGCGGAGAGGCTGACCGCGTAGATCGCCACGGCGAAGGTCGCCTCCGGCGTCTCGGCGGCGACGATCAACCCGGCGCCGAGGAAAAGTGAGACGAAGAAGGCCCACTCGTGCGAGACGCCGCGCAGCCTCGGTTTGACCGCGGCGATCGCCTCCGCTGCAACTTCCTTTGCAGATTCCGCTTTCTCGACTGCCCTTGCCCGCTTCATCACCTTGTCACCATAGAGGGAGACGGAGCGAAGTTTGCGGCAATTGCGGGGTCGCGCACAACAAAGTACGTCCGACTCGACAACGATCCTGGGCAGCTCCCCCTAAAAGTCGCCGCGAGAGGAGAAGTTCGATGTCCAAGACCGCCACCAGCACCGCCCAGTCCGGTCTGCAGGGCCTCTCGGTCGAGCGCAGATTTTCGACCGCCGGGACCCATCCCTTCGACGAGGTCGAGTGGGAGATCCGCGATGCCGTGATCGGCAATCCCGAGAGCCCGGCCTTCGAGCAGCGCGGGGTCGAGTTCCCCAAGAGCTGGTCCCAGAACGCGACCAACATCGTCGCCCAGAAGTACTTCCGCGGGCAGCTCGGCACCGACAAGCGCGAGTCCTCGGTGAAACAGATGATCGGCCGCGTCGCCGGAACGATCTCCGAGTGGGGCCGCACGGGCGGCTACTTCGCCTCCGACGAGGACGCCGACGCCTTCGAGGCCGAGCTGACCTCGATCCTGCTCAACCAGAAGGCAGCCTTCAACTCGCCGGTCTGGTTCAACGTCGGCTTCGAGGAGCGGCCGCAGTGCTCGGCCTGCTTCATCCTCAGCGTCGAGGACAACATGGACTCGATCCTCGCTTGGAACACCAAGGAGGGCAAGATCTTCCGCGGCGGCTCCGGCTCGGGGATCAACCTCTCCAACATCCGCGGCTCGATGGAGCAGCTGGCCAAGGGCGGCACGGCGAGCGGTCCGGTCAGCTTCATGCGCGGCGCCGACTCCTGGGCGGGCACGATCAAGTCCGGCGGCAAGACGCGGCGGGCGGCGAAGATGGTCGTGCTCGACGTCGACCACCCCGACATCGAGCACTTCATCTGGTGCAAGGCCGACGAGGAGAAGAAGGCCGAGGCCCTGCGCGACGCCGGCTTCGACATGTCGATCGACGGCGAGGGCTTCACCTCGATCCAGTACCAGAACGCCAACAACTCGGTGCGGGTAAGCGACGACTTCATGGAGGCGGTCGAGGCCGGCGAGGACTGGCACCTGACCGCGCGCACCGACGGCTCGACGGTGAAGACCATCGACGCGCGCGAGCTGATGAACCAGATCGCCGACGCGGCCTGGCGCTGCGCCGACCCCGGCGTCCAGTACGACACGATCATCAACCGCTGGCACACCTGCCCGGAGTCGGGCCCGATCAACGCCTCCAACCCCTGCAGCGAGTACATGCACGTCGACGACTCGGCCTGCAACCTGGCCTCGCTCAACCTGATGAAATTCCGCCGCCCCGACGGCAGCTTCGACGCCGAGGAGTTCGAGCACGCGGTCGACGTCGTCTTCCTCGCCCAGGAGATCGTCGTCGGCTCCTCCAGCTACCCGACCGAGGAGATCACCGAGAACGCGAACAAGTTCCGCCAGCTCGGCCTCGGCTACGCCAACCTCGGCGCCCTGCTGATGTCCGACGGCCTGCCCTACGACTCCGACGAGGGCCGCAACGTCGCCGCCGCGATCACGGCCCTGATGACCGGCCGCGCCTACCGCCAGTCGGCGCTGATCGCAGCCGGGGCGACCGGGCCCTACGAGGAGTACGGCAAGAACCGCGACGCCCACAACGGCGTGATGCGGATGCACCGCGACGCCTCCTACGACATCGATTCGACCGGGATCAAGGGTGAGCTGCTCGAGGCGGCGCAGCGATCCTGGGACGAAGCGGTCGAGCTCGGCGAGGAGCACGGCTACCGCAACGCGCAGGCGACGGTGCTGGCGCCGACCGGGACGATCAGCTTCCTGATGGACTGCGACACGACCGGGATCGAGCCCGACTTCTCATTGGTCAAGTTCAAGGAGCTGGTCGGCGGCGGGCAGATGACGATCACCAACCGCTCGGTGCCGCTGGCGCTGCGCACGCTCGGCTACGCCGAGCCGCAGGTCGAGCAGATCGCCGCCCACATAACCGAGAACAGCACGATCGTCGGCGCGCCGGACCTGAAGGACGAGCACCTACCGATCTTCGACGTAGCGGTCGGCGAGCGGGCGATCTCCCACACCGGCCACATCGACATGATGGCGGCGACGCAGCCCTTCATCTCGGGGGCGATCTCGAAGACGGTCAACCTGCCGCAGACGGCCACGATCGAGGACATCGCCGACGCCTACACGCGCGGCTGGAAGGGCGGCCTCAAGGCGCTGGCGATCTACCGCGACGGCTCCAAGACCGCGCAGGCGCTGCGCACCGACGCCCAGGAGGAGAAGGGGGCCGAGGAGGCCGTCGCGGCGCTGCCGCCGGAGCGCAAGCGGATGCCGCGCGAGCGCGAATCGATAACCCACAAGTTCTCGATCGCCGGCCACGAGGGCTACATCACCGCCGGCAAGTACGAGGACGGCTCGGTCGGCGAGATCTTCCTCACCGACATCGGCAAGGAGGGCTCGACCATGCGGGGGCTGATGAACGCCTTCGCGACAGCGATCTCGCTAGGCCTCCAGTACGGCGTCCCGCTCGAAGACTTCGTGCGCAAGTTCAGCTACATGCGCTTCGAGCCGGAGGGAATCACCGGCAACCCGGAGATCCCGTTCGCCAAATCGCTGCCGGACTACATCATGCGCTGGGTGGCGAGTCGCTTCATCGAGGACACCGACACGCTCGAGGAACTCGGGATCATGACCCAGGACGTGCGGGCCAAGCAGGAGGCCGAGACGACCCAGCTCGGGCTCGGGATCGACACCCGGGGCGACACGGCGGGTCCAGCCAACGGCGGTGGCAACGGCCACTCCAAGCCGGGCAACGGCAGCGGTGGCGGCGAGGCGGCAAAGGCGAGTGGCGGTCAGGCAGTCCCGGCCTCGGCGGCCTTCACCGAAACCCCGCCCGTGGTCCCCGCCAAGATGTCCGGCCTCGACCTCGGCCCCGCCTGCGAGCAGTGCGGCGGCATGATGCAGCGGACCGGCTCGTGTTACACGTGCAGCTCGTGTGGAAATAACACGGGTTGTGGTTGACCTGAGGTCGTAGAGCCAAGCAGGGGAGTGCACGCGGCGAAGCGACAGTGCTTTGCACGGCGCGAAGCCGCGGGGGCTTCCCTGCGCCGGCTATCCGGCCTCAGGTGAGGATGACCTCGGCGTTGTTGCGCGGGGTCTCGGTGATCGCGCGGCGGAAGATTCGCTCCGAGCGGGCCTTGGCGGGGCGGATCTGGTGGCGCCTGACCAGCTCCTTGAGGACGACGGCCATCTCGAACTGGGCGAACGAGGCCCCTAGGCAGCGGCGGACGCCGCCGCCGAAGGGGATCCAGGTGTAGGTGCCGGGTGGGTTGTCGAGGAAGCGCTCTGGGAGGAAGCGCTGGGGTTCGGGGTAGACCTCGGGGTTGCGGTGGGCGAGGTAGACGCAGGGCGCGACCGAGACGCCCGCCGGCAGCTCGTAGCCGCCGATCTCGACCGGCTCGGTGAGCTTGCGCAGGACCATGGAGATGACCGGGCGCAGCCGCAGCGTCTCCTGGATCGTCGCGGTCAGGTACGCCTCGTGGCCGTCCTCGACCTCGCTACGCAAACGGTCGAGCTTCTCGGGGTGGCGTGAAAGACGCTCCACCGCCCAGGCGAGCGAGGTCGCCGTCGTCTCGTGGCCGGCGACCAGGAGCGTGAGCAGCTCGTCGCGCATCTCCTCGTCGCTCATCGGCGAGCCGTCCTCGTGGCGGGCGCCGACGAGCAGGGAGAGAACGTCGTCGCGCTCCTCGAGGTCCTCGGCACTGCGGCGCTCGGCGATCTCGCGGTAGATCAACTCGTTGACGCGGTCGATGCGGCGGCGGAAGGGCGAGAAGCGCCTGATCCGGTCCGGTCCGATCAGGACCAGGGGCAACAGCATGCGCGGATCGGTAGTCAGGTCGAGGAACTCGCGCAAGGCCTCGCGCAGCTCGGCGAGCCTCTCACCTTCCCGCACCCCGAAGACCGTGTTGAGGATGATCTCGAGCGTGAGCGCCTGCATTCGCGGGCGCAGCGCGTAGGGCTCGCCGGTCGGCCAGCTCTCGATCTCCCGCGCCGCGATCTCTGCCATCGTCCCCTCATATCCCTGCATTCGCCCGCCGTGGAAGGGGGGCAGCAGCAGCTTGCGCTGGCTCATGTGCGGCTTCTCGTCGAGGACGAGGATCGAGTTCCGGCCCAGGACCGTGGCGAGGATTTCGTTTCCCTCGCCGGCATGGAAGACCTTGGGGTCGCCGGTGAAGACCTGTTTGATCGCCTCCGGGTCGGCGAGGATCACCCACGTCCCTTCGTAGGCGATGCGGATCGTGAACATGTCGCCGTAGCGGTCCTGGCAGCCGTAAAGCACCCGCCTCGCCTGACGCGACCAGATCGCCGTCTGGATCGGCTTCGGCAGCGGCGGCCCTGGTGGCAGCCGTCGCTCGGGCACCCGGATCGCCGGCCGCGGAGCGGTTGTGGTCGCTGCCTCCATCGCGCCTCTCTCCCCCAGGCTAGCGGCCGAAGATGAACCCCTTGTTAGCTTCGTCACACTCCATCGCATAGCCTGCGGGCGCCATGGCACCCCCACAGCCTCCCCCCCGCGTGCAGCACTGGGTCGCCCGCCGCGCCTGCGGCATGAGGCCACGCACGCTGCGCCGGGCCCTCGGCGAGCCTCCCAGGCTCGACGGGCAGGAGCTGGCGCCAGACATCCAGATGCTGCTGCGGTTGGCAGCGCTGGAAGGAGAGTTCTCGCTGGTCGAGGGACGCACGGTCGAGCAGGCGCGAGCCGAGAACCTGGCCGGGGTTCCGGTCGTCAGCGGACCGCCGCGGCCGATGGCCCGGGTCGAGAACATGGCGATCCCGGGGCCGGGGGGCGAGATCGGTGCCCGCCTCTACGTCGCGCTCGGTGCGCCGCCCCCACCGCAACCGCTGCTCGTCTACTACCACGGCGGCGGCTGGGTGATCGGCGACCTGGAGACCCACGATGGCCTCTGCCGCTTCCTCGCCGAGCACAGCGGCTGCCGGGTGCTCTCGATCGACTACCGCCTGGCGCCCGAGCACCCCTTCCCGGCCCCGGTCGAAGACGCGGTCGCCGCCTTCGCCTGGGCGGCCGAGAACGCGGGCGAGCTCGGCGCCGACCCGGCGCGGATCGCCGTCGGCGGCGACAGCGCCGGGGGGAACCTCGCAGCAGCAGTCTGCCTGCAAACGCGCGGCAAAGGGGCCCAGCCGGCGATGCAGTTGCTCCTCTACCCCGTCACCGATGCGGTTGGCGGTCAGGCCTCGCGCGACATCTTCGCCGAGGGCTTCCTGCTCACCCGCAACGACATGGACTGGTTCGAGGGCCATTACATCCCCGACGGCTGCGACGAAAGCGACCCGCGAATCTCGATGATGCGGGCGCCCGACGTCTCGGGCCTGCCGCCCGCCTACGTCGCCACGGCCGGGTTCGACCCGCTGCGCGACGAGGGCGAGATCTACGCATCGCGGATGCGCGAGGCGGGCGTGAAGGTGGCGCTGCAGCGCCACCCCGGCCTGATCCACGGCTTCGCCAACCTGACCGCGATCAGCCCCAGTTCCCGCACGTCGATGCTCGGGGTCGCCGGCGCCTTGCGTATGTGTCTTAGCTAATACCCCCAGGGGGTATGTAACACTGTCGGCATGGACGCTCATGCGCATTCCCATGACCATGCCCACCATCACCACGAGATGCCAACGGAGGGGGCAGCTCTCACCGCGGTCGCGGTCGCCGCGACCCTCCACTGCCTGACCGGATGCGCAATCGGAGAGGTTGCCGGGATGGCGATCGGGACGGCGCTCGGCTTCTCCAACCTCGGCACCGTCGCCCTCGCCGTCGCCCTCGCCTTCCTCTTCGGCTACACCCTGACCAGCATTCCCCTGCTGCGCGCCGGCCTCGCGCTCTCAGCGGTGATCCCGATCGCGCTTGCCTCCGACACGTTCAGCATCGCGACGATGGAGATCGTCGACAACGTGATCATGGTCCTCGTCCCCGGCGCGATGGAGTCCGGCCTCGACAGCGTGCTCTTCTGGGGCAGCCTCTCCTTCTCCCTCGTCGTCGCCGGCGCCTTCGCCGTGCCGGTCAACCGCTGGCTGATCGCGCGGGGCAAGGGGCACACGGCCGTGCACGAGACCGGCATCCACGGCGGCCCCCCGGTCCGGATCGTCGCCTACGTGGCCGCCGCGGCCGGTGTCTTCGGCAGCGCCGTGCTGATCGCGGAGGCTCCTCTCGTGACCGCGGCGAACGGTCCACGGCTATACCGAGGACAAGGATGCGGTGCTGAAGCGGCTGCGTCGGATCGAGGGCCAGGTCCGCGGGGTCGAGCGCATGGTCGAGGAGAACCGCTACTGCATCGACGTCGTCACCCAGGTGACGGCGATCCAGGCGGCGCTCGACAAGGTCGCCCTGGAGCTGCTCACCGACCACGCCGCCCACTGCGTCGCCGGCGCCGAGGGCGACCGACAGGAGCGGACCGAGGAGCTGATGGCGGCCGTGAGGCGCCTGCTGCGGCGCGGCTGAGCCTTACTCGTACTGGAGCGAATCGAGCACGTCCAGGCGCGAAGCGCGGCGGGCCGGCGGGATAGCGGCGATCACCCCCGCGAAGGCGGACAGCACCATCAGCGCCAGCAGCGAGCCGACCGGGTAGGAGAGCTCGAAGCCTTCGTCCTTCAGCGGCTGCGCGATCAGAGCCGCGAAAATCACGCCCAGCACCATGCCGAGCAGGGCCCCGATCAGGGCCGTGATCACGGCCTCGTAGCGGATCATCGTCCGTACCTGGCGCCGCGACATGCCGATCGCGCGCAACATCCCCAGCTCCCGCGTCCGCTCGTGGATCGAGAGCGCCAGCGTGTTGGCGATGCCGAAGAGCGAGACGATCACGGCGAGCGCCAGCAGGGCGTAGATCAGGCCGAGCAGCTGGTTGATCTGTTCTTCCTGGTTTTCCTTCAGCTCCTGCTGGTTGCGCACCTCGGCCACCGGGAAATCGCGCTTCATCAGGGCCGCAACGCTCGCCTGGACCTTGGCGGCATCGGCTCCGGGCGCCAGCTTGACGAAGTCGATCACATCGTCGCGCTGGTCGAACTGGCGCTCCATCAGGCTCTGGGTGACGATCGCGCTGCCGAGCAGGTCGGCCTTGTCTTCGAACTCGCCGACGACCTCGAGCTCGGGCCTGGCGCCGATCTGGGTGAGGAAGCGGACCCGGTCGCCAAGCGCGAGGCTGTTGCCGTCGGCAAAGGACTTGTCGACGATCACCTGGCCGTTCCTCAGCCTGCGCAGGGTCTCCGGGCCCCCTTCGGTCCAGTCGATGCTGAGCACGGCGTCGGCATTGCGGGAGAGGGAGGAGACGCGCGGCTTGCCGCCCCCGTCGTCGAGCAGCTTCGCCTGGGCCGAGCGAAGGGAGGAGACCAGGTCGACCCCCTGCACCCGGGAGGCGGCCGGCACGATGCGGGGTGAGATCGGCGAGAAGCCGTCGCTGTTCTGGATTACCAGCTCGCCCTGGAAGCTCTCGTCGACCGCGGTCGCGATCGAGCTCTTGATCCCGGCGGCGAAGACGGTGACGAAGGCGACCACGGCAAGGCCGATCATCAGCGCCGCCGCGGTGACCGCGGTGCGTGACGGGTTGCGCTGGGTGTTCTCGCGGGCCAGCCGCCCGGTCAGGCGGCGCACCATTTCCAGCGGCTTGCCGGCGACCGAGGCGAGCGGCCTGACCAGCCGCGGGCTGAACAGCGAGACGCCGAGGATGACCACCACCGCCCCACCGCCCATCAGGCCGGCGGCCGCGCCACCCTCGGCGCCGCCGAAAAGCCCGGCGAGGAGCATCCCCAGCCCGGCGAGGCCGAGCAGCGCCGCGACGATCGCGGTCACCACGCCTCGCCGCCGGCTGTGGGGCAGCTCGATCGCCAGCAGGGCGGCGATCGGCGGCACGCGGGTGGAGCGCAGCGCCGGGATGAAGGAGGAGACGAGGGTGACGCCGATGCCGATCAGCAGCGAGACGACGACCGTCCGGTCCTTGGTCACCAGGGCCGTGGTCGGCAGGTCGATCCCGATCGCGACGAAGAGGGCGTTGAGCCCGACCGCGATCCCGTAGCCGGCGAGGAGGCCGAGCAGGGCGCCCAGCATGCCGATGAGCGAGGGCCTCTATCACCACCGAGCTGAGGATCTGGCGGCGGCTGGCGCCGAGGGTGCGCAGCATGCCGAACTCTTTGATCCGCTGCGCAACTGTGATCGAGAAGGTATTGAAGATGAGGAAGGCGCCGACGAAGAGGGCGACGAAGGCGAAGACGAGCAGGGCGATGCGCAGGAAGCCGATGTCTTCGCGGATCTGGTCGGAGTTGCGTTCCGCATTCTCCTTCGCGGTCTCGACCAGGACCGAGGGCGGCACGACGCGCTGCACCCGCTGCTTCAGCGTCGCTTCGGAGACTCCCTCGTCGGCAGCGATCCCGATCTGGTCGAACTCGCCGCGCTTGCCGGTGATCCGCTGCGCCTCGGGCAGGATGAGGCCGGCGATGCTGGCGCCGCCCCACGACGCGTCGCCGAGCCTGGTCAGGCCGACGATCCGGTAGGCCGCGACCCGCTCGACCGAGGCGAGCTTGAGGGTGTCGCCGAGCCCGAGTCCGGCCTCTTCGGCGGCGTCCTGGTCGAGGGTGGCCTCGGAGGCGTCCCGAGGCGGTCGCCCCTCTGATATAGGTCTGCGTTTCGAGCGCCTCCGGCAGGATCGAGGTGATGAACTTGGGGGCGAATTTGGAGCCGATCTGCTCGTTCTCAGCGTCGAAGAAGCCGCCCGGCGTGAAGATCTGGCCGGCGGCCACGTCGCACGCCCCGCACCCGCTCCACCCTGGGCAGCAGGCCGGCGCCGAAGCTGGGCACCTCGCCCGATTCCTGGCGCACCTCGTCCTTGGCCGAGATGACGACGTCGGTCTTCGCCAGCGAGTCTTCGAAGATTTCGTCGAAGGCGGCGAAGGTGGTGTCGGTGAGGATGTAGGTGCCGGCGACGAAGGCGACACCGATCACGACGGCCAGCGTCGTCGTCAAGGCGCGGATGCGGCGCGCCCAAAGGCTCTTGAGGGCGAGGCCCGTCACGGACTAGTCAATCGTCTTCATCAGCTCGATCACCTCGTCGGTCGAGCCGGGGGCGGCGTCGTGGACGACCCTGCCGTCACGCAGGGTGATCAGGCGGTCGGCGTGGGCGGCGGCGGCGGGGTCGTGGGTGACCATGATCACCGTCTGGCCGAAGTCGTCGACCGCGTGGCGGAGCAGGCGCAGGACGTCGGCGCTCGCCTTCGAGTCGAGGTTGCCGGTCGGCTCGTCGGCGAAGACGACGGCCGGCTTGGAGACCAGGGCGCGGGCGACGGCGACGCGCTGCTGCTGGCCGCCGGAGAGCTCGGAGGGCCGGTGGGTGCGGCGGTCGCCGAGGCCGACGGTGTCGACCAGCTGGTCGAGCCAGGCCTGGTCGGGCTTGCGGCCCGCAATCGAGAGCGGCAGCACCAGGTTCTCCTCAGCGGTGAGGACCGGCAGCAGGTTGAAGAACTGGAAGACGAAGCCGAGCTTGTCGCGGCGCAGCTTGGTCAGCTCGGCGTCGTCGAGGCTGGTGATCTCCTGGCCGTCGAGGACGACGGTGCCGGCGGTCGGCTTGTCGAGCCCAGCGAGGATGTGCATCAGGGTCGACTTGCCCGAGCCCGATGGGCCCATGATCGCCGTAAAGCGACCGCGGTCGAATGCCGTGCTGACGTCGACCAGCGCGTCGACCGCCGCCTCGCCCTCGCCGTAGCGGCGCGATACGCCGCTGGCCTGCACCACCTGCCCGTTGGAGTCCATGGCGGCACCGTATCGAGACGAGGGGGCGGGCAGGCGGCGCGCTTGGATAAGCAAATCGATTCGCAACACTCATAGATAGCCTGCCCGCGTGGCGTTGGCTGACGACTTCGACGGGTTTCTGGTCGACCTCGACGGGGTCGTCTGGGTCGGGCGCGAGCCGGTGCCGGGGGCGGCGGAGGCCCTGCGGGCGCTGATCGACGCCGGCAAGGAGATCGTCTTCGTCACCAACAACCCGGGCCGGCCGCCCGCCACCTACGCCGAGCGCCTGCGCGGGAGCGGCATCCCGGCCGAGGAGGACCGCGTCCTCACCGCCGGGGTGGTGACCGCGCGGCTGGCGGCAGACCGGGTCGGCGCGGGAGCAGGTGCCTTCGTGATCGGCGCGCCCGGCCTCAAGGAAGCCACCGCCGAGGCCGGCCTGGAGCTGCTCGACGGCGAGGCCGGTCGCGAGGCCGGCGTCGTGCTCGTCTCCGGCCACCGCGAGTTCGACTACGGGGAGCTGCTAACCGCGACGCTGGCGCTGCAGCGCGGCGCCGCCCTGTTCGCGACCAGCCGCGACCCGACCCTGCCGATGCCCGGCGGCGCCTGGCCCGGCACCGGCGCGGTGCTGGCCGCGGTGGAGACGGCCTCGGGCGCCCGTGCCGAGATCGGCGGCAAGCCCGAGCGCCACCTCTTCGAGCAGGCGCGCGCGTCGATCGGCGACGCCGAGCGGGTGGCGATGGTCGGCGACCGGATCGCCTCCGACATCGAGGGGGGGCGGCGCGCCGGGCTGGCGACGATCCTCGTCCTCACCGGCGCCGGCTCGCGTGAGCAGGCCGAAGTCGCCGATCCGCCCCCCGACCACGTGCTCGACGACCTCTCGGGGCTGCTGCGATGAGCGTCGCAACCGAAGGAGGGCCCTCCGTACCCCGCCCGGGGATCGCCTTCGCCGGCGTCTTCGCGGTCACCTTCTGCGGGCTGTTCGCGGTCGGCGCGGTCCTGCCCGTGCTGCCCCGCTACGTCCACGGCCCGCTCGACGGGGGCAACATCGCGGTCGGGATCGTGGTCGGCTCCTACGCGATCACGGGCCTGCTGCTGCGGCCCGTCGCCGGCCGGCTGGCCGACCACCGCGGCCGCAAGTCCACCGTCCTGCTCGGCTCGATCATCGTCGCACTCGGCGGCTTCATGTACCTGCTGCCGCTGGGCGTGCCCGGCCTGGTCGCGGCCCGACTCGTGCTCGGCGCGGGCGAGGGCGCGGTGTTCACCGCCAGCTCGGCCTGGGTGGTGGACCTGGCGCCGCCTTCCGCGGCGGGGACGGTTGATCGGCCTCTACGGCCTCTCGGTCTGGGCGGGGCTCAGCATCGGGCCGCTGTTCGGCGAGCTGCTCCTCAACGCCTCCAGCTACACCGTGGTCTGGCTCTTCGCTGGAGCGGTGCCGCTGCTGGGAGCCGTGATCGCCACCCGGCTGCCCGACCCGTTCCACCCCGCCCCACATCCCGAGGACGAGCATCACCCGCTGATCGAGCGCGAGGCGATCCGCCCCGGGATCGCCCTCGCCCTCGCCTCGATCGGCTACGCCACCATCGCCGCCTTCGTCGTCCTCCACCTCGACGCACGGGGCGTCGGGCACGGCGCCACCGTCTTCGGCGCCTTCGCGACGATGGTCGTGCTGACGCGGCTCATCGGCGGCGACCTGCCCGACCGGGTCGGGGCCGCCCGGGTCGCCATCGTCGCCGCCTCGGTCGAGGCCATCGGGTTGGCCACGCTGGGCTTTGCCCACAGCCTCCCGGTCGCACTGGCGGGTGCCCTGGCGATGGGGGCGGCCTTCTCGCTCCTCTACCCCTCGCTGTCGCTGATCGTGGTCAGCCGCGTCTCCGAGACCAGGCGCGGCGCGGCGCTCGGTACCTTCACCGCCTTCTTCGACGCCGGGATCGGCCTCGGCGCGCCCCTCGCCGGCCTGGTTGCCGCGGTCGTCAGCTACGAGGGGGCCTTCCTCGTCTCGGCCGCGATCGCCTTGGTCTCGGCCGCGACGATCGCCTTCGTGATCAGCCCCCGCGGCCGGACGCTGATGGCTGACTCGCTAGCGCCGGGCGATGAGGAGCGATTGAGCGGCGCGGCCGATGCGGCCGCGCTCGTCGGAGAGCTCCGACTCGGCGGTGCCGATGCCACTGGGCCGGGGGCGGGTGACGGCGTCGACGCAGACCCACTCGCCCTCGGGCATGCGCTCGAAGTGGACGGTGAGGTCGACGTTGATGAAGACGTAGGAGCGCCAGTCGAGCACGGCACTGATCCCGTTGCCGACGTCGGCCGCGACCAGCGCCCGCTGCAGCGGAGTCGGCTCCTCGCCGGCCACGAGCGGGTAGCGCATCCGCATCCAGACCGTCGCCGGTCCCGGCTCCCGGAACGCCCCCGAGACCGACTTCCACTCCATCGCCGTGTGGTAGCCGACGCTCTGGCCGGTGGCGAAGAACTCAGGTGCCTGGCCCTGCTCGGGCCCGGGCGGCGGATCGTCGAGCCGGGTCGCCTCCTCCGGCATCTCGACCTCGGTCCTCCGCAAGAGCCAGGCGGTTGCCCGCATCAGCTCCCCGTCGTCGTTCGACAGCGAAGCCTCGACCAGCTGCACCCTCCTCCCGGGTCGCAGCACCCGCGACCCGACCCGCACCTCGCCGATCGGCACCGGCCGCAGAATCTCAAGCACGATCCGCCCAACCTGAAACTCCTCGGACCCGACAAGCTCCTCTATCTCACGCCCGAGCAATGCCGAGGGCGGCCCAGCGTGTTGGGAGCCCGGGTCCCAAGGGCCACGTGTTAGCTCACTGGCAACGAAGCTGCCGTCGCCGCTCCGCTCGTAGAACGCCTCGTTCATTCGCGGCGCATCGTAAGGGCGGTGGGGGGCGCCTCTCCAGTCCCTCCCCAGCACCGCAGGGTGATTCCCAGCCCCGAAGGGGCTCCAGGTTGCACCGCCTCCGGCGGTGCAATGGGGACTGGAGAGGCGCCCCCCACCGCCCTCTACCCTTGAGGCATGGAGAAGACCGAGAAGACCGACCAGGAATGGCGCGACCAACTCACCCCCGAGCAGTTCGAGGTGACCCGCAAGGCCGGCACCGAGCGCCCCTTCACCGGGCCCTACGTCGACGAGAAAGGCGAGGGCATGTACCACTGCGTGTGCTGCGGCACCGAGCTCTTCTCCTCGGACACCAAGTTCGACTCGGGCACCGGCTGGCCCAGCTTCACCGAGCCGGCCAACCTCGAGCACGTCGAGCTGCGCCCAGACAACAGCCTCTTCATGCGCCGCACCGAGGTCGTCTGCAGGCACTGCGACGCCCACCTGGGCCACGTCTTCGACGACGGCCCCCTCGAGCGCGGTGGCCAGCGCTACTGCATCAACGGCTGCGCGCTGGAGCTCAAGGCTTCCCCCCAGCACCCAGATAGCTGAACTTCACCGCCAGCGCAACCGCCTCGGTGCGCGTGTCCACCTCGAGCTTGCCGATCGCGTTGCGCACATGGGTGTGGACCGTCGCCGGACTGAGCGCCAGGCGTTCGGCGATCTCTTTCACCCGCAGGCCCTCGGCGAGGAGCTCGAGGATCTGACGCTCGCGAGGAGAGAGCGTCAGCAGTTTCTCGACCTCTGACGGCTTGCCGCCGGCGAAGTCGCCGCCGAGGAAGGTGCCGCCGCTGGTGACCGCCTTGACGGCGCGGGCGATGTCCTCAGCCGGGGCCGACTTCAACACGTATCCCGAGGCTCCCGCCCGCAACGCCAAGGCCAGCAGGTCGGGCTGGGCGTGGGCGGTGAAGACGACCACTTTGGTGCGGGGGCGCGCCTTCAGCACCTCCTTGGTGGCCTCGATCCCGTCGCGCTTGGGCAGCTCGACGTCGATGATGAGGACGTCGGGCTCCAGTTCCTTCACCACGTCGACCACGTCGCGTCCGTCACCGGCCTCGCCGACGATCTCGACCGTGCTCGAGTTGGCCATCCGGGCCTTGATCGCCTCGCGGACGATCTCGTGGTCGTCGCAGAGGACGACCCGCTTGGCATCTCTGACGCCGGTGCTCATCGTGAACCGATCCTCTCAGGCGCCCCGTACGAATGCAAAATAGTGGGTAGCGTGAACCCTCCGTCCCGCTCCTGCCGGTTCTCGATCAGCGCGATCATCGTCCGTCCCACGGCCACCGCCGTCCCGTTCAGCGTGTGCACCGCCTCCGGTGATTCGCCGTCGCCGGGCCGATACCTACAACTGAGGCGCCGCGCCTGGTAGTCGGTCGTGTTGGAGCAGGAGGTCAGCTCGCGGTAGCGCTCCTGACTGGGGATCCAGGCCTCGCAGTCGTACTTCTTCGCCGCCGGGGCGCCGAGGTCGCCGGCGGCCACGTTGACGACGCGGTAGGGGATCTCCAGCGCCGAGAGGATGCGCTCCTCGATCGCGAGCAGGCGCTCGTGCTCGGCCGCGGACTCCGAGGGCTCGACAAACGAGAACATCTCGACCTTGTCGAACTGGTGGACGCGGAAGATGCCCCGCGTGTCGCGCCCGGCGGCGCCGGCCTCGCGGCGAAAGCAGGTCGAGAAGCCGGCGTAGCGCAGGGGCAGGCGATCGGCCTCGAGGATCTCGTCGGCGTGCAGGGCGGCGAGGGAGACCTCTGAGGTGCCGACGAGGAAGAGCTCGTCCTTGGGCACCTCGTAGATCTGGTCGCGGTCGCCGGGCAGGAAGCCGGTGCCGTAGAGCGCCTCTTCGCGGACGAGGACGGGCGGGACGACGGGCTCGTGCCCCTCGCCGCGAACCAGGTCGAGGGCGAAGCGGACCAGCGCCAGCTCCAGCATCACCAGGTCGCCCTTTATGTAGGCGAAGCGCGAGCCGGAGAGGCGCGCACCGGCCTCCATGTCGATCAGGCCGAGCTCGGTGCCGAGCTCGAGGTGGTCGCGAGGCTCGAACTCAAAGCTCGGCCGCTCGCCCTCCTCGCGCAGGACGACCGCGTCCTCCTCGGTCATCCCTTCGGGAGCGTCGGGATCGGGCAGGTTGGGCAGGGCCCCGACCAGCCGCTGCAGGTCGGCCTCGACCTGCTCCAGCTCGGCCTTGCCGGACTCGATCGTCTCCTTCAGCGCCGCCACCGCCTGCATCTGCTCCTCGGCGTCCTCGCCACGCTGCTTCGCCTCGCCGATCTGCTTGGAGAGCGTCTTGCGCTCCGCCTGAGCGCCCTCGACCCGGGGCAGCAGCTCGCGGCGGCGGGCGTCGAGCGCGAGCAGCTCGTCGAGCGGCTCGGCGGCTCCGCGGCGTGCGAGCGCCGCCTTGACCCGCTCGGGGTCGGAGCGGATCAGCTTCAGGTCGAGCATCGCTCGGGGACGTTAGGGCGCCGGCTGGGCGCCGGGACGGGGTGATTCTTCGGCTTCGTCGCCCGCGTACCTGGCGACGAAGCGGGCGACTTCGTCGGCCTCGTCGCCGACGACGATGTTGGCGGGCATGATCGCGCCGGAGAAACCGCCGTTCTGGATAGCGAAGAGAGCGTCCTCATAAGTCTCGGTTCGCTGGTCGAGGTTCGGACCCTGCGTGCGCAGGCCGCGATTGCCGCTGCCCTGGGTGCCGGCGGCGCTCAGCGTGTGGCAGCCGGAGCAGTGTGTGGCGAAGAGGGCGGCCCCTCCGTGACTGGGATCGTTCTCGGCGACCGAGACGCCTTCTTCGCCGAACCCGCAGGCGGCGAGCCCGAGAGCGGCGAGGACGACCATGGCTGTGATCAGTGCAGGGCGCACGCGGCGCGCATCATATTGTCTTGACCCGATCCGGTTCCTCCACGATGCCGACGCCCGATTCAGCCCGCTTCCGAGCCGCGATGGCGATGCTGCCGACCGGCGTCACCGTGGTCAGCGCCAGCGGCCCCGACGGGCCGGCCGGAGCGACCGCCAACGCCGTCTGCTCGCTCTCCATAGAGCCGATGCTGATGCTCGCCTGCCTTGACCGCGGCTCGCGCACCCTGCTCGCCGTCCAGGCCGCCAACCACTTCGGCGTCAGCGTCCTGCACGCCGGCCAGGAGCCGATCGCCCGCACCTTCGCCACCAAGGCGCCGGTCGCGGACAAGTGGGACGGGATCGGCTGGAGCGAGCGGGCCGGGATCCCCGCCATCGACGACGCCCTGCTCTGGATCGCCTGCGACCTGCGCGACGTGATCGCCGCGGGCGACCACGTGATCGTCACCGGCGAGGTGCGGGACCTGGAGAGCGGCGAGGGCGACCCGCTCGTGTTCAGCGGGGGCGAGTACCGGCCGCTGGGCTGACTCGACGTTTGTTTGGTCAAGGGCCTTGACCAAACCACCGATAAACCGTCAATGACGGGCAGCGAGTCTCCTGCCGGAGTCGACGGGCAGGAAAGGGAGATGGAGCGGGACCTACAGCGCCTCGGGAGCGCGCTGAACGCACGGACGGCCGACGTGGTGGGCCAGATGATGGAGCGCTCGGCGTCCTCCGGCTGCGTGCTCGACAGGCACGTCGAGGAGAGCTTCGAGAAAGTGGGGGCAGTGTCCACGGTGGCCGTGGCGCGATGGATGGCCGGCGAGGGGGAAGCGGTTGCACGCGAGGTCGGCCAGGAGTCCTGGCGCATCTTCGCCCAGCTCGCCTCGCAGCGGGCCGCGCCGCTGAACGAGGTGACCAAGCGGTGCCTGCGCTGGCGCGACTCCACGGCATCGGTGCTGAGGGCCAGCGCGAGCGACCTCGAGCTCGACGCAGCGGTGCTAGACCGGGCCCTGCGAATGCTGCAGCGCAGCCTCGACGTGACCCTCGTGCGGATGTGCGAGTCCTTCGAGGGTGAGCGCCAGCGCTCGCACGAGGAACTGGCCATCCGCGAGAAGGAACTGGTCTTCCTGGCCACGCACGACGCGCTGACGGGACTGCCCAACCGGACCCTGATCCTCGACCGCATCGAGCAGACGCTGACCCGGGCCCGGCTGAACCAGGAACCGGTGGCGGCCCTGTTCATCGACCTCGACAACTTCAAGGCGATCAACGACTCGCTCGGTCACGGCGTCGGCGACGAGCTGCTCTGCGCGGTCGCCGCCCGGCTCGAGGGCGTCATCCGCGAGACCGATGCGCTCGGCCGACTCGGCGGCGACGAGTTCGTTGTCGTCGCCGACGGGCTCTCGCTGGCCGCCGGTCCAGAGCTGATCGCCGAGCGCCTGCTGGAAGCGTTCAAGGAGCCGTTCACGCTCAGCGGAGCCGACGATACGCGTGTCTTCGTCAAGGCGAGCATCGGCATCGCCACCGGCGGACGGGCTTCCGCCGAAGAGCTGCTGCGCGACGCCGACATCGCCATGTACCGGGCCAAGTGGAGCGACAAGAACCGCTACCTGGTGTTCGAGTCCGAGATGCAGGACGAAGTCCAGTCCCGCATGGAGATCGAAATGGACCTCCAGGGCGCGCTCGAAGGCGAGGAGTTCTTCCTCGTCTACCAGCCGACGTTCGACCTCGAGAGCATGACGCCGACGGGGGTCGAGGCGCTGATCCGCTGGCGCCGGCCGGGGCGCGGCGTCGTCGACCCCGAGGAGTTCATCCCGCTGCTGGAGGAGAGCGGGATGATCGTCGACGTCGGTGCCTGGGTGCTGAAGGAAGCTTGCGCCCAGGCGGCCAAGTGGCGGAAGGACGGCTACTCGCTCGGAATGTCGGTCAACGTCTCCGCCCTCCAGCTCGACACCGACGACCTGCTCACGCATGTCGAGGAAGCACTCGGCGCGAGCGGGCTCGAGGCAAGTGCGCTGACGATCGAGATCACCGAGACGACGCTGATGCGCAACGTCGAGGAGACCGCCCGCAGGCTCGCCTCGCTCAAAGACCTCGGCATCCGGATCGCCGTCGACGACTTCGGCACCGGCTACTCCTCCCTCGCCCACCTCCAGCAGTTCCCCGTCGACATGCTGAAGATCGACCGCTCCTTCATCTCCAGGCTCTCCGAGGGATGCGAGGGGGAAATCCTCCTCCACACTCTCGTCCAGCTCGGCAAAGCACTGGCGATAGAAACGACCGCCGAGGGGATCGAGCGACCGCAGGACCTCTCCCTGATCAAGTCCGAAGCGTGCGACAGCGGCCAGGGCTTCCTCTTCACCCGCCCCCTCACCGCCTCCGACGCGGACGCGTTCTTCCGCCAGTGGCCCAAGAACCGCCGCTTCGAGATCCGCGAGGGTCCCGCAGCGCGAGCCACGGCCAAAGCGTAACCAGGGGACAGCCGTCAGCTCTCGGCGGCGAGCGCAACCAGCCGGTACATCAGGTTGACCGCGTCTGAGCCCGAGAGTCCCTGTTCGCGAACGAGCGAGCGCCAGGTGGCGAACGAGACCGCGTGGCCGATCGCCGCCTCGACCCTGCGCCTTCGCGCGCCGCGCTCCGGCCGGCCGCGGACGATCGTCGTCGCGGCCTCGGCGAGCCAGGCGCGCCGGAGCCCCACGGCGCCCCGCATCGCAGGCACCAGGGTGGCGTCGCGCGTGGTCCTCTCGAGCATCTCCTCGCCGCCCTCATACCAGGCGTAGAGAGCGCTCAGCGCGACCCGCAGGCGCTCGTTGGGATCGCCGATCGCGGCCCACTCGGAGAGGTCGGGCAGCGGGTGCTGGGCGAGCCAGTGCGCGGAGCAGGCGCCGAAGAGAGCCTCTTCGTCGGGGAAGTGCCTGTAGACGGTCGCGCGCTGCACGCCGGCCCGCTCGGCGACGGCGCTGATCGTCGTCTTCGCCGGCCCGAGGGACCCGTGCAGGTCGACCGCGGCCTCGGTGATGCGAAGCCGCGTCTCGTCCTCGAGCTCGGCGCGGCGGCGCTTGCGGTACTGGCGCTTGGTGGCTGTGCTGCTTTCGCTAGACATTCTTGTTCGATGAAGTTTGACAGAACCGGAGGCGGCATGCTACTTTCGCGAACATAACTGTTCAACGAAATGGAGGTTCACGATGTCCGCAGCACAGTTCGCCGAGACGCTTCGCCGCTTCGACGCTTCCCAAGGCCCGCGCAAGGTCGGCCCCGACGAGGGCCCCGTCGCCCAGCTCGGCGGCTGCGACGCGCGCTTCCTCGTCTTCGGAGAGGAATCGGGAGGCGGCTTCTCGCTGGTCGAACACCCGGTGCCGCCCCGCTCCCTCTGCGCTCCCCGCCATCGCCACCTGGGCGTCGACGAGTACAGCTTCGTCCTCGAGGGCCGCATGGGCGCCTTGCTCGGAGAGGACGTGGTCTACGCCGAGGCGGGCGACCTGGCCTTCAAGCCGCGCGACCAGTGGCACACCTTCTGGAACGCGGGCGAGGGGCCCCTCCGCATCCTCGAGATCATCTCCCCGGCCGGCTTCGAGCACTTCTTCCTCGAGTTCGACCGCACGCAGAAGGACGGCACCTTCGACCCGGTCGCCCTGGGCGAGCGCTTCGCGATCGAGTTCGACATGGAGAGCCTGCCGGCGATCTGCGAGGAGCACGGGCTGGTGCATCCGTTGCTGGACCAGGAAGGGTGATGCCGTCGATTACCCCGGGGTAATCGACGGGCGAGCCCGACCGGGCTAGAGTCGCCGCCAGATGCTGACTGCAAGCTCCAATGCCGATGTCGGGCCGCTGCTGCGGGAGTGGCGCGAGCGGCGGCGACTCACCCAGCTCGAGCTGGCGCTCGACGCGGGAACCTCCGCCCGTCATCTGAGCTTCGTCGAGACCGGTCGCTCGAAGCCGGGGCGCGAGGTGCTACTGCGGGTCGCCGAGCAACTCGAAGTGCCGTTCCGGGAGCGGAACCAGCTGCTGCTCGCCGCTGGCTATGCCCCGGCATTCCCCGAGCGCTCGCTCGCGGAGCCCGAGCTGGCGCCGGTGCGGGAAGCGCTCGACCGAGTCCTCACCGCGCAGGAGCCCTATCCGGCGATGGCCATGGACCGGGGCTGGAACGTCGTCGCCGCCAACCCGGCGTTCATGGCGTTCGGGGAGTGGGTCGACCCGGAGCTGCTCGAGCCGCCGGTCAACGCGCTGCGGCTGGGCCTTCATCCGCGCGGGCTGGCGCCCCTGGTCCTCAACCTCGGGGAGGTGCGGGCGTATTTCCTCGAGCGGCTCCAGCGCCAGGTCGCGATCACCGCGGACGACGACCTGGCGGCCCTGCTCGAGCTGGTCGCGAGCTACCCCGCGCCCGAGCACGGGGAGCTCCCAGCTGCCGAGGCGGCCGCGAGGGAGATCCTCACACCGCTGCGGATGCGCACGCCCGACGGTGACGAGCTGTCGTTCGTCGGCACGGTGGCCACTTTCGGCTTCGCGGGCGAGGTAACGACCTCCGAGCTCTCGATCGAGTCGCTCTTCCCCGCCGATGCGGCGACCGCGGAGACGCTCGAGAGCATGGCTCGCGCCCGCCAAAACCCTGACTCGCAAACACCGTCGAACAGAGGAGGACGATGAACATGAGCAAGCCCGGCATCGGTCAACTGATCGCGGGCGCCGGAGGCGTCCTGCTGATCGTCTCCCTCTTTCTCCCCTGGGCCGACGTCCAAGGCGTCAGCCAAACCGGCTGGGAGTTCTCAACGATGGCCGACGTCTTCTTCCTAATCGCCGGCCTGGTCGCAATCGGAGCGGCAATCACCGGTGGTCGCAACAGCTTCTTCCGCCCCGACCTGTCTATGAACGCAGCGACCGACCTGCTCGGAGTCGTGGCAACGGTGCTTCTCGCCTGGCTCCTCGTCTTCGACTTCCCGGCCGGTGCCGACCCTGAGGCCGGCGCCTACCTGGCGCTGATCTCAGCGATCGCGATCATGGGCGGCGCCGGCGACTACAGCGTGCTGCGGCGAGGGTCCCGGACTGACTCGGCACCCACAGATGGGGCCTGACGGCCGCCGTAGTGGCCTTTCAAACGCTGTACTTCAACGAACGGGAGCGACGGGACTTGAACCCGCGACCTCCGGCGTGACAGGCCGGCACTCTGACCATCTGAGCTACGCCCCCAGGGGATGGGCAAACTGCGCCCGGCAAGCATTATCTCAGGGACGCTGGACTTGTAGTCGGTAGGGGGTCGGGCGGGAGGTGCGGGAGCGGATCTCGAGGCGGAGGCGGGACTGGCCGCAGACCGTGAAGTCCAACTGCCTGCGGGCGGTCGAGCGGGGACGGAAGCTGCGGAGCAGCCTGCCGGCGCGGCTACGGAGGGCTAGCTCGTAGCCGCGCCGGTGCAGGCCTACCGGGCGCAGGGTCACCATTCCGTCGAGCGGCGTAGGCAGAGACTCGACGGCTGCGCCCTCCCCCCTGGCTGGCACGCGCCCCGACAGCACGAAGCTGGTCCGCCCCTGCCAGGGCGTAAGGGTGTCTTCTTGGATCGCACGGAAGGACTCGGCGGTCGGCGCCAGCTCGCGCAGCCAGCGCCAGCGGACCGAGGCTTCCGGGAAGCGGTTGTGGGCGAAGGCCTCCGCGAACGCCTCGCCCGGGTCCTCGAAGTAGTGGTCGCTCTCGTCGCCCGGGAAGAGCTTGCCGTGCCGTTTCCCGTTGCAGACGCCCTCGACTCTCGCCCAGCGCTCGGTCCCCCAGTCGACCGCGCTCGGGAAGGGCGGCGGCAGGTCGCGGTGCTGGGCGACGTGGTGCCCGTACTCGTGGGCGAGGACGAAATTGCGGTCGGCGCCGTCCTCGTCGGTTTCCTCATTGCCGCTGAGGACGATCCTGTTCTCGCCGGTGAAGTAGCAGGCCTCGGCGCCGAAGCCGCAATCGAAGCCGAGCTGGAAGGGCGTGTCGAGCTGCACCGTGACCAGGCTGACCTCGGGGCCGTGGATCAGCGTGCCGATGAAGTCGGCGATCTGCTGCGGGTTCGCATGGGTGCAGGTCTCCGCGCAGGCAGCCGTGACGGCAACCTCGATCGTCCCTTCGGTGTCGTCTCCGATCGAATAGCGCTGCGACGACGCAGTGGCCGAGATCCGCGCCGCCGCAACGCCTGGCGCGCCCCATACGACGTCTCGCATCGGTGCCGCCGGCCGCGGCACCTCGATCGCGTCCGCCGAGCCGGGGCGGCCGGCAACCGCTCCACCTGGAGCGGCAAAGAGGAAGACAATGGCTATGCCCGCAAGCGCCCCCGCCGGGCGCAGGCTCACGGAGCCGGACCCGGATCTGTCTCGTAGGCCTTGGCGGGAAGCGAAGCCGAAAGGGGGCAGTGCGTCTCGGTGTCGACGACGAGGCAGTCGGCGCCGCGGCGCGCGGCCGCGGCGCCGACCTTGGCCCCGGCTACGGGGCGTTCCCCGTAGACGAACTGCCGGGCACAGACTTCGAGCCCGGCGCGGTCAAAGAAGATCGGCTCGCCCGCCGGCTCGGACAACCGCCCGGCTCTTCCCGGCACTGCGCAGGCAGCGGTGGGCATGTACGCGGTGAGCGCCATTGCGAAAAAGGTCGCCGGGAGCAACGGGCGGAACCCTGGGCCACGTTACGTCTGGGCTTCACGTCAGCTGCGAACACGGTAACGGGGACGGCGCTGCGGGTGGGGAAATCCAGCCGACAGAGGTGTACCTGATCTGGCCCGTCGGTATCTGGCCCAGGGCGGGCCGGGGCCAGGGCCGCAATACTTCGCCGCATGATCGTCGAGAGGACCGAGAATCCGCAGTGGCTGTCCAACGCCTACCTCGTCGCCGACGAAGCCGGCGGCACGGGGGTCCTGATCGACGGCAACGACGACCTCGGGCCGCTGCTCGAGCTGGCCGAGCGCGACGGGATCGAGATCACCCACATCCTCGTCACCCACCCCCACCCCGACCACGTGGCGGGCCTGGCCGAAGCGCGGGAGCGGCTCGGCGGCGTGCCGGTGGTCGCCCACGCCGAGGCGGCGGCGGAAATGGACCTCGACGTCTCCCAGACGATCGCCGACGGCGAGAGGCACGCCACCGGCAACCTCGAGATCGAGGCTGTCCTCACCCCCGGCCACGCGGCCGGCCACGTCGCCTTCCTCGTCAACGGCACCGACGTCTTCACCGCCGACGTCCTCTTCAAGGGCACCGTCGGCGGCACGATGGCGCCGGGCGCCAGCGGCTTCGAGGACCTGCGCAGCTCGGTGATGCGGCTGATGGAGCTGCCGCCGGAGACCGTCGTCCACCCCGGCCACCGCGAGCCGACGACGATCGGCGCCGAGCGCGACGACAACCCCTTCGTGCAGATCTGGCGCGGTGAGGCGGAGACCGGCGAGGAGCAGGTGGCGGTCTGGGGGCGCCCGGCGACGCTGAAGCTGTGGGCGCCCGACTACGACGGCGGCAACAAGGCCTGGATCGTCTTCGGCGACGACGGAACCGAGGCGATCGTCGGCGGTTCCCAGGTCGAGCGCTCCTGAGAACGACCCAGCGTTCCGCCCCGAAATCCGCGACTTTGGGCATTCCAGGTCGCAACCTTTAGGGATTCCAGGCAGTTCTGGACACATGTGCGATTGGAGTACGGGCCGTTTACCACCACACTGCCCACCTCGCCTCCGATGGCGAGGCTCCGAACATTGACCGCACTTGACCCAAGCAATCACAGCCAGCGGCATCCAGGAATTCTTCTTCGACTGGTATCCAGTCTTTGGGGTCTTCTTCATGGCCTGTCTGCTGCTTGTCTTCCTGAAGCTGATGCGCAGCACGGTCGGCTCGACCAAGCCGGAGACGGTGAAGGCGAGCAAGACCGAGCCGGTGCTCTGGGACGAGGTTCAGGGGGTCGATGCCGCCAAGGACGAGCTGATGGACGTCGCCGAGTGGCTGCGCGACCCGGAGCGCTTCGCCGCGCTCGGTGCGCAGCCGCCGCGCGGGGTGCTGCTGTTCGGCCCGCCGGGAACGGGCAAGACGATGCTGGCGAGGGCGGTGGCGGCGCAGGCAGGCGTCGACTTCTTCGCCGCCTCGGGCTCCAGCTTCGTCGAGATGTTTGTGGGGAGGGGTGCCGCCAGGATCCGGCGGCTGTTCAAAGAAGCGCGCAAGTCGGGCCGTGCGGTGATCTTCATCGACGAGCTCGACGCCGTGGGAGGAGCGCGCGGTGGAGGAGGCGGCGATGGCGGTTCGAGCGAGCGGGAGCAAGCTCTCAACCAGCTGCTGGTCGAGCTCGACGGGTTCGAGCGCGATCCAGGCACGGTTATCGTCATCGCCGCCTCCAACCACGTCGACAAGCTCGACCGGGCGCTGCTGCGGCCGGGTCGCTTCGACCGCCAGGTGCTGGTCTCGCCACCTGACTGCGCCGGGCGGGAGGCGATCCTGCGCGCGCACGCGAAGGGCAAGCCCCTGGAGCCCGACCTCGACCTGCGCGACGTCGCCCGCAAGACGACCGGGATGACCGGCGCCCAGCTGGCCAACGCGCTCAATGAGGGAGCGATCATCGCCGGCCGCGCAGGGCGCCCGGCGATGGCGCGCGAGGACCTCGACGAGGCGCTGCTGCGCCAGTCGGTCGGCTCGCAGCAGGCCCGCCGCCTGGGCGCCGAGGAGCGCCGCATCGTCGCCTACCACGAGGCCGGCCACGCCCTCTGCAGGCACCTGGTCGGCGGTGACCCGCCGGAGATGCTCAGCATCATCCCACGCGGTCCTGCGCTCGGCTTCGTCGCCTCCTCACCGGAGGAGGACAGCTACCTCGAGTCGAGGGAGGAGCTCCAGAACGAGATCGTCACGCTGCTCGGCGGGCGCGCAGCCGAGGAGGAGGTCTTCGGAACCTCCTACTCCGGCGCCTCGGGCGACCTGGCGCGCGTCCACGCGGTCTGCAAGCAGATGGTCGGGGAGTTCGGGATGGGCGTGGCGCTGGGCGCCGAAGGGGCCCCGCCGATCGCGCTGCCGACCGGCGACTACGCGATGTCGGACCGGACCCGCCGCGACGTCGACGTTGCGGCGATGACGCTGGCTCGCGACGCACACCGGCGCGCCCGGGCCCTGCTCGCCGCCAACCGCCGCTGCCTCGACGACCTCGCCGCGAACGCGCTCGAGCGCGAGACTCTGACCCGCGAGGACCTCGACGATATTTTCGCCGCGCACGAGCTGGACACCGAGATCGGCAGGGGCGCGATCGAACGTGCCGCAGCCGCGCTTGCCGGGGAGTCCGCAGAATCGAAGTAGAATTTCGGTACCCGTGACGTACCGCGACGAAGACTCCCGCTACTACTTCCCCCCTGGCCGCTCGATGGCGCGGCGGGTTCACGGCGAGCGCGCCGTCGGCCTGCTCTACGGGCAGCGGGCGCTCCTGATCGGCGCCCTGGAGCCGCTCACCTACACCGGCACGATGCTGAGCACGGCCGCGGCCGACCGGCCCTTCCAGCGACTAGCGCGTACGGCGAAGATCCAGGAGACGATCCTGCTCGGAACCCGCGAGGAGGCCGACAAGGCCCTCGCCGTGGTGAACCGCCTGCATGAACGGGTCAAGGGGACCCTTCCCGAGGCGGCCGGGAGCCACCCCGCCGGCACCGCCTACTCCGCCTTCGACCCCGAGCTGATGCTCTGGACCTTGGCCGTGATCGCCGACTCCGGCCGGGCGATGTACGAGGCGATGGTGCGACCCCTGACCGACGCCGAGCGCGAGGAGCTCTGGCAGGACTACGTGCGCTTCGGCGAGCTCTTCGGCCTGCCACGCGGCGACGTCCCCGGCAGCTACCGCGAGTTCAGCGCCTGGTGGGAGGAGCGGATGTCCTCACCCGACCTGCAGGCAACCGAGCACGGGCTCGATATGGCGCCGCTGGTTGCCTTCGAGCAGCCGGTGCCGGGGCCCGCGCGCGGCAACCTCGTCGCCCAGAACCACATCATCAAGGGCACCCTGCCGCCGCGCGTGCGGGAAATCTTCGGCATCCACTGGAGCCGCGCGCACGAGACCGGCTACCGGGCGATGACGGCGGGTCACCGCCGGATGCGGCGCTTCTTCCCCCGCCCGATGCGCCGGGGCCGCAACGACGTCTTCTTCGACCTGGTCACCAAAAGAGAGCAGCAGCGCGGCGGAACCCGCACGCCGCAGCTCCGCGTCAGCGCCTGACCTGACAGGGCTGGATAAAAGTGCCCCTGAGCTGGGTGCCATCCACGAGGGAGAACTCAGTTCGAGATTGCAGGCGTCCGGTCGCACAGCGCGCGTTCAGAAGGCTGTAGCGCTCGCCTTCATAGGCCCACTGCCTTCCGATGCGCAACTTCGCCTTGCGGAGGACTCCGTATCCCCCCGCCACCGCAGAAAGACGGGCGCTGGCCCGATAGTCGTAGATGGCGCCGGGAGCCCTTCGAACCGCAATCGGGATGACCGTCTCACTCGAGGCTGGGGACGTCGCGTAGAGGACCGCGAAAATCGTCACCTCGCCACGTTTCCTCGGTCCGTTGAAAAGCGCGACCTGCCCGGACAGCGAAAGCGGCGCCCGTTCGGGATAGGTCACGACGAAACGCGCAAAGCCGCCCCCTATGATGGCCCCAGGACAGGCTTTCCGAGCTTCATATAGCGGCGTGGCCGACAGGGATGCCCGCCGGCAGACCGGCAGACCAGTCGTCACCAACGAGAAATGGCGGTCGAGCTCGATGCTGACTTCGCGCACCTTCGGCGGGTTGGCACCAGAGTGGGTCCCGATCGTCCCACCCCAATGAAGGGTCACCGGCGCGTCGCGGTCCTTCGGCAGCCGCGAGGGATCGACACTCCAGCGGGCGCTGATGTCGGGGTCCGGGATCGGGAGGATGTGAACAGGATCGCCGGCCCTGGCGACACCGGCCATCGCGAGAACGACAACCCCGAGCCCAAGAAGCCCCAGGGGCTTCCTCCCGACGCGTCCGACGACCGCAAGCGAAGCCGCAACCACTATTTGAGAGCCTTGCAGGGCTCGAAGAACGTGCCCCTGAGTTCGGTGCCGTCGCTGAAGGCGAACTCACCGCGAGCCTGCAGACGGCCGGTCGCGCAGCGCGCGTTGACGTAGCTGTAGCGCTTGCCCTTGTGGGTCCATTTCTTGCCGATTCTCAGGTGCCCCGAGAGGGGGATGCCGTTGCCGCCGGCGATCGGCGGGATCCGCGCCTCGGTCCGGTAGCCGTAGATGCCTTTGCTGATCTTCTGGATCACGATCGGGATGACGAACGCGACCGGGGCCGGGACGGTGGTGTAGAAGTGCGCGAACACCGTGTCGTTGCCGCCCTTCTTCGGGCCGTTGAAGAGCGTGATCGGCGAGGAGACCGGGATCGCAGGCTGTTCGGGGAAGACGACGACGCCGCGGCCGAAGCCCTTGCCGACGATCGCGCCCGGGCAGTTATTGCGGGCCGCCGCAACGGTCGTGGCCTGGAGCTTGGCCGACGTACAGACCGGGAGGCCCGTGGTGACCACGGAGCCGTGCTTGTCGAATTCGAAGTTGATGTCTTTGATCACCGGCGGGTAGGCGCCCGAGACGGTGCTGATCTTGCCGCCGCCGTAGAGTTCGATCGGCGCGTCGCGATCCTTCGGCAACCGCTTCGGCGTGAAGCCCCCCTCGCCGACGATGACGAGGTCGCCGAGCTGCAGGCGGACCTTCACGGCGTCGGCGGTGCTCGCCAGCAGGAGCAAGCTCAGCGCCCCGACCAGCCCCGAGATCGCCAGGCGTCTTCTCTGCCTAGGGCCGCTGCTCAATCGCAGCACGCCCTTATTTGAGGACCTTGCAGGGCCTCAAGAACGTGCCGCTGAGCACCGTGCCGTCCTCGAACCCGAACCGGCCCTTGGCCTGCAGGCGGCCCTTCGCACAGCGGGCGTTGGCGTAGCTGTGCTTCTTGCCTTTGTAGGTCCATTTGCGGTTGATCGCGATACGCCCGGAGATCGGGTGCCCGAAGCCGTTGACGAGTTTCGGGATGTTCGCTTCGGCGCGGTAGCCGTAGGGGCCGTTGTGGATTTTTTCGATCACGACCTGGAAGAGGACCGTCGAGGGAGCGGGCACGTCGAGGTGCGCGTGCACGAACACCGTGTCGTTGCCGCCCTTCTTCGGGCCGTTGAAGAGCGTGATGCCGGTGCTCGCCGGGATCGGTTTCTGTTCGGGAAGGGCGACGACCGCCGTGCCGAAGCCCTTGCCGACGATCGTGTCTCCGCAGGCGCGCCGGGCGGTTGGAACGTCGGTGGCGACGAGCTTGCCTCGGGTGCAGACGGGGAGCCCAGTGGTGTCGACCAGGCCGTCCTTGTCGAATTCGAAGGTGATCTCGTTGAGGATCGGGGGGAGCTCGCCCGACACCGTCGAGAGCTTGCCGCCGCCGTAGACTTCGATCGGCGCGAAGCGGTCCTTCGGCAGGGTTTCGGGTTTGAAGCCGCCCTTGCCGATGATCACGAGGTCACCCAGGCGAAGTTCGACTCTTTCGACCTTCTTGACAGCCCCCGCCGTGGCGGCGAAAGCCAGCACTGCCAGCGCCAGGACAGCGAGGGCGGTCAGCTTCTTGGGTGCGCGGAATCTCGGCATGACGCTGGTGGGGCTCCTTTATTTGCGGACTTTGCAGGGCAGGACGAAGTTGGCGGTCAGGGTGGTTTTGTCGGCGTCTTTGAAGGTGAACTGACCCTTGACCTGGAAGCGCCCCGTTTCACAGCGCGCACTGATGTAGCTGTGTTTCTTGCCCTTGTAGGTCCATTTGCGACCGACTTTGGCGGAGCCCGAGAGCGGGTGGCCGTACCCGCCGGCGATCTTCGGGATTTTCACGCTGACCCGGTAGCCGAAGACTCCGTTGTTGATCTTTTCGATCACGATCGGGACGATGAACGTCGCCGGGCCCGGGTAATCGAGGTGGGCGTGGGCGATGATCGTGTCGTCGCCGCCCTTCTTCGGGCCGTTGAAGAGAGTGATCGGAGAACCGACGACGATCGGGCCCTGTTCCGGGAACTTCACGACGGCCTTGCCGAAGCCCTTGCCGACGATCGCGTCTCCGCAGGCGCGCCGCGCCGCCGGCACATCCGTAGCCACGAGCTTCCTTTGAGTGCAGACCGGGATCCCGGTGGTGTCGACGGCGCCGTGTTTGTCGAATTCGAGGACGAAGGTGTCCAGGATCGGCGGGATTTCGCCTGAGACCGTGGAGAGTTTGCCGCCGCCGTGGGTGGTGATCGGAGCGTTCTCGAATTTCGGCAGCGCATTCGGCTCAAAACCTCCCTGCGCGTCGAGCACGAGGTCCCCGAGGACGACGTGCGCCTTGAACGTGCTCGCATTCGCGATCGCCGCCGCGACAAGCACGCCGAGCACAACCCCTAGAACGATCTTCCTACGCATCCTGCCTCTCCTCTCCCTAGCCCTGGTCCAAGATAACGAGGACCTTGGCAGTCCATGTTAAGGCCCGAAGGCGTTCCGCTATTCCGTCCAGGTCAAATGCCCGGCTAACGCGGCTCAACGAGCAGCGCACGAGCTACTGCAAGAACAACCCCCGAGGCACCGAGTAGCGCCGAGCCGGCGTGCAGCTTGCGGCCGTCTACCTCGATCGGCCAGGCGATCACGACGAGATCCTCGCCCACCGGGACGGGAGCGTCGATGCGCGCCTGGAAGCGAGCGAGAAAGCTGGTGCGCAGGTCGCCGTGCATGTAGAGGGCGAAGTAGGTGGGGCAGTCGAGGACCGCGCTGACGATCTCGGGCATGACCTGGCCAGTCGCGCCGGCCGTCCAGGATGGGGGCGCCCAGGGGCTGGCGACGACGTCGCGCCCTACGACCGCGCCGGCGAAAACGCCAAGCGAGTCCTCACGCGCCCGCCCACAGACGAAGCAGCGGCAGAACTCGCCGTCGGCAAGTCCGCGGTAGTGCTCGGAGGCCGCTCGCGCCTCCTCGACCGAGACGGGCTCGGGCACGTCCAGGTCCAGCTCGGCCGCGGGCTCCACAGTCGCGACGAGCGTCTCGCCGTCGGCCACGCGCAGCCCCTCCCCCTCCGGCTCGACTCCCAGCTCGCGATCGAGCGGCACCGGGCTGCGCAGGCTCACCGCAGCCGGGCCGTCGAGCAAGGCCGCGAACACCGCGGCGCTGTATCCCCCGTTGCCACTGGCCAGCGGACCGTTGAACCGGCCTGGGACCGACACCCCGCTCTGATCCGAAACGGCGATGACAGAATCGTACGGCGCAGCGATGGGCGGTACTGGGCTCGAACCAGTGACCTCCTGCTTGTAAGGACCGTGCGGCTGTTTCTGGCTGCTGCCGTCTACCACCGATCAAGGCTGAAATGCCCTGACTCAATCGGCTAGACGGGCGGCCCGTCAGCCGTCTGCTGCCATCTGTCGCTTCCAAGGCGCTTCCGCGGTGTGTGCCTGGATGGCATCGCTGTGGCCCTGGTCCGCGAGATGGACGACGTCTGGCCGACCGGCCGCAAGCTGGCGGCGATCCTGATCGCCGTCGAAGCTAGCCGGTTAGACGGGTCGGCTCGGGAACCTCGCAGACTTCCAGCCCGTCAATTCCGTCGAAGTCCTTCGGGTTCGACGTGTAGAGAATCATCCCGTTCGCCACGGCGGTCGCGGCGATCAGGGCGTCGAGCGAGCGAGCCTTCCGCTTGGACTTCCGCTTCATCAGCGCCGCCGCCACGTCTCCGTAGGCCTCCGCCACGCTGCCGTCCAGCGGCAGCGGGTCGAACGCCTCTTCGGTGGCTTCCAACTGCTTCTGCCTTGCGTCGCGGAGCGCCTCGTCGTCCTCGACTATCTTCGGTCCCAGGTTCAGCTCCGCGATGGTCACGATGCAGACCTTCGGGTCTTCCGGGAGATGGGCCGGGTCGGTGATGTCGGGCAGCGAGATGACGACGCAGGTATCGAGTAGGCCGGGCTCGTACTGCTCCTCGCCGTCTCCCCCTGCCATTCCCGGCGGCCTCCCCTAGAGGCTCGTGTCCAGCACCTTGTCCACGTCCTCGCGGAAGCGGTGCGGGTCGACCGATGGAACGCTCTTGAACCGCTCGAGAAGCGCGACCGCCTTCGGCGACGCCTTCCGCCTCGGACGCACGACGGGCGCCTCCGACTCGACAGCGACCGTCGTTTTCCCAGTGGGTTCGAGCTGGCCCAAGGTATAGAGCGCGAGCGCGTGATGGAGGTGGGCGCTCGTCTTCCCGGAGCCGGTCTTGCCCACGACGACGCCCGTGCGCCCGCCGCGGACCGCGTCTTCCAGCGCGCCCGTGTTGTATTTGCCCATCGCCCTCGCGATCCGTACGTGCTTGCCGGTCATGACACCGAGCGCACCGAGGTAATTCCTCGGGATCACATCAGGCATCGTTAGACGAGCGAGCTCGTTGATCGCGGCGCGGGTCTTGTCCGGCGCGTGCATCTTCTTGGCGTCCATGACGGTCATGTATCGGCTCCCGAGCAGATGGTCTCAAATCGCCCAAGCAGGTCGGCCTCGACGTCGGCAAACCACGCGATTACGGAGTCCCGGTCCTCGCCCGCAGCGGGGAAGTTCGTGAAGTGGCGGTTGAAGTCAAAAGTCCACATCCGCTGCTGAGCTGGCTGCGGCGAGAGTTCGATCCACCACCGCGACCGCTCATCGTCGTAGATGATCGTCAGCCCGCCGCGTCCGCCGTCCTTCGCGCCGAGGGCCGCAGCAATCGCGTCGGCGTTGACGACCTTCTCCGATGGGTCTGGGTCGTCCTCGCCCAGCGTCAGGCCGAGTCCCGCGTTGAACCCGATGGCCGCGTCCGGCCGGAGCTCGTCGCGACGTGCGAAGAAGTCCGCTGCGGCGCGCTTCACGAAGTCGGAGTCGGCGTCCTTCTTGAACCCGAGCTGGGCCTTCTCCGGCGTGAGCTGGAGCCGGAGGTGCTCCCACTCGTTTAGCGCGAGGTCTCCGACGATCACCTGATCGTCCGGCGCTCCCACCTCAAGGCGCTCGGCAAACGCTTCGACGCCGAAGGCCGAGGGGCCGATCGGGGCGGCGCACACGACATTGCGCAGGATCACCTCGCGCTCCACGGCCGCAAGTATAGGTTCGCAGCCTGGCGCCGCGCGGACAGGCGCGTTCACGCGGCCCGCGGCCACGCCGTGCAAGCAGCTCGTCTCGAACCCGATCAGCTAGACAACGGGATCGGGTGCTCGGCTGAATCCACAGCACAGTGAGCAATACAGCGATGGGCGGTACTGGGCTCGAACCAGTGACCTCCTGCTTGTAAGGCAGGCGCTCTCCCAACTGAGCTAACCGCCCAGGCCTTCCTGATTATGGAACACGCAGGGCCGGGCGGTGGCCCGGCTGGCCGAATGGGAGAATTCGCGCGTGAGGCTCGAGGTTTTCTGGCGGGTGGCGGTGGTGCAGCTGGCGGCTGTGGTCGTGGCATCCCTGCTGCTGGCGCTTGTCTTCTCGCACGGCTTCTTCGAGGACTGGGGGTGGATCGCCGGTCCCGCCACCTGGCTCGGCTGCGCCTGGTTCACGGCCAGGGTCGTCGGGCTGGAGCCGGCGCCGACGCTGGTGCGAGCCCTGCTGGCCGGGATCGTCAGCGGCCTCGCGGTGCTCGCCGGGTTGCACTGGCTGGGAGTGCTCATCGCGGTCGGGCTGTTCGCCTGGCTCTGCGCGCGGGACTCCGCCGATAGCCTCCTGCCCCGATGAGCGCGCTGAACAGAGTGCCCGGGATCTAGATGGTCGTCTCGTGAGCTGGGGCGTCGCCGACATTCCCGACCTCTCCGGCCGCACCGCCGTCGTCACCGGCGCCAACGGCGGCCTCGGGCTGGAGACCGCCCGCGCCCTGGCCTGCGCCGGCGCCGTCGTCGTGCTCGCGGCGCGCAACCGGCCGCGGGCGGCGGAGGCGATGGAGAGCATCCGCGCCTCGGCACCGGGCGCCTCGCTGACGCCGGCGGACCTCGACCTCGGCTCGCTGGAGTCCGTCCGCAGTGCCGCCGCGGAGATCCTCGGCGCCCACGAGACGGTCGACATCCTCGTCAACAACGCCGGGGTCATGGGCATCCCCGAACAGAAAACGGCCGACGGCTTCGAGATGCAGTTCGGCGTCGACCACCTCGGCCACTTTGCCCTGACGGCCTTGCTGATGCCGGCGCTCCTGCGCGCCGAGGCGGCCCGGATCGTCACGGTGACGAGCACCGCGCACCACATGGGTCGCGCCGTCGACCCCAAGAACCCCCACCTGCACGGCCGCTACCGGCCCTGGCGCGCCTACGGGCAGGCCAAGCTCGCGAACTTCCATTTCGGCATCGGCTTGAACCGCCTCCTGGACGATGCCGGGGCTCCGGCGGCGAGCCTGATCGCCCACCCCGGCCTCTCCAACACCGAGCTGCAGGCGGTGAGCGTGAAGGAGACCGGCGGTGGCCTCTCCCAGCGCTTCTTCCTGATGGCAGCGCGCTCGGTCGGCATGACCCCGGCAACGGGGGCGTTCTCCCAGCTGCGGGCGGCGACCGACCCCGGCGCGAAGGGCGGCGAGTTCTACGGACCCCTGTTCGTCAACAGCGGCCCCCCGGTGCGCAAACCGATCCTGCGCCGGATCGGGATGAGCGGCGCAATCGCGCGGCTCTGGGAGGTATCGGAGCGCGAGACCGGTCTGAAGGTCGAGCTGTGAACCTCGGCCTGGAGGGACGCGTGGCGCTGGTGATGGGCGCCAGCCGCGGCATCGGCCGTGCGATTGCGGCGACGCTGGCGCGAGAGGGGGCGCGAGTAGCGATCGCCAGCCGCTCACGGGAGAAGCTGGACGAGGCGGTGGTCGAGATCGGCGAGGCGGCGGTGCCCTTCGTCGCCGACGCCTCCGACCTCGACCGGCTCGCCGCGCTGCCCGGCGAGGTCGAGGCGGCGCTCGGCCCGGTCGAGATCCTCGTCGCCAACACCGGCGGTCCGCCCTTCGGCGGGGCGCTCGAACACGAGCTCGGCGAGTGGGCGCTCGCCTACCGCTCGCTCGTCCTCGCACCGCGCGTCCTCGCCGGCGCGGTCGTGCCCGGCATGCGCGAGCGCGGCTGGGGGCGGATCGTCAACGTCGGCTCCAGCTCGACCCGCGAGCCGATCGGAGGCCTCAACCTCTCCAACTCCCACCGGATGGCGGCGGTCGGCTTCCTCAAGACGCTCTCGCGCGAGGTCGCCGCCGACGGGATCACCGTCAACACGGTCGCCACCGGCCGCTTCGGCACTGAGCGGCTGGCCGACGCCGCCGGCTCGCTCGAAGGCGCCGAAGCGGCAGCTCGCACCGAAGTCCCCGCGGGCCGCCTCGGCCACCCCGAGGAGTACGGCGACCTCGTCGCCTTCCTCTGCTCCGAGCGCGCCGCCTACATCACCGGCACCGTCATCCCGATCGACGGCGGCCTCCTCCACTCGGCTTTCTGAGCGCGAGTTCGCGAAAACCCGTGTTATGGACGGGTTTTGGCGGACTCGCTAGTCGGGGTCGCGGGCTTGGCGCATCGAGGGGAAGAGGATGACGTCGCGGAGGTTCTCGGTGCCGGCGATGATCATCAGCAGGCGGTCGATGCCGATGCCGCAGCCGCTCGCGGTCAGCATCCCGTACTCGAGCGCGCGCACGAACTCTTCGTCGTGGGGGTGCGGGTCGGTCTCGCTGCCGGCTTCTTGGCGCTCGCGCTGGCGGACGAAGTGGCGACGCTGCATCTCGGGGTCGTTGACGTCGGTGCCGCCGCCGGTGATCTCCATCCCGGCGACGATCCCGTCGAAGGCCTCGCCGAGCAGCTCGGGATGGTCGGGCTGGGGCTTGACCAGCGGCCAGAGGTCGAGCGGCAGGTCGACGAGGAAGGTCGGCTGGACGATCTTGGGCTCGACCAGCTTGCCCTGGATCGAGTCGACCACCGAGGCCCAGTCGGCCTTGGGGTCGACGTCGCCCTCGAGCAGCTCGGCCAGCTCGTCGCGGCTGGAGCTGACGATGTCGGCGCCGGTCGCCTCGAGGATCGCGTCGCGCAGGGTCACCCGCTTCCAGGGGACCTTGAAGTCGATCTGGTGGCCGTCGCGCTCGACCACCGTCGTCCCCAGCACCTGCTCGACCACGGTCGAGAGCAACTGCTCGGTGAAGGCCATGACTCCGTTGTAGTCGGCGCAGCTGAGAAACCACTCGAGCATCGTGAACTCGGGGTTGTGCTGCGGAGACATCCCCTCGTTGCGGAAGAACTTGCCGAGCTCGTAGACGTTCTCGAAGCCGCCGACGATCGTGCGCTTGAGGTAGAGCTCGGTCGCCGTGCGCAGGAAGAGCTCGCGGTTGAGGGTGTTGTGGTGGGTGGTGAACGGGCGGGCAGCGGCCCCCCCGGTCATCTGCTGGAGCATCGGCGTTTCAAGCTCGACGAAGTCATGCTCGTTCATGTAGGCGCGGATCGCGCCGACGAGCTTCGCCCGCATCGCGAAGATCTCGCGCGAGCGCTCGTTTGCCATCAGGTCGAGCTCGCGCTGGCGGTAGCGGACCTCGGGGTCCGAGATGCCGTGGAAGAGGTCGGGCGGGTCGCGCAGCGCCTTGGCCAGCATCGTGCACTCGCGCACCGCGAGGGCGAGCTGGCCCCGCTTGGTCACGTAGAGATCCCCTTCGACCCCGACCGCATCGCCGATGTCGAGGGCCTCGATCCGGGCGAAGGCCTCCTCGCCGATCGCGTCCCGGCGCGCGTAGGCCTGGATCGTGCCGGTCAGGTCGCGGACGTCGAAGAAGGCCGTCTTGCCGTGGCCGCGCTGACCGACCAGCCGCCCGGCGATGCGGTAGGAGAACTGCGGGTGCTCACCCTCGCCCAGCTCGTCCGGGTCGTGAGCCTCGAGGATCGAGGAGATCTTGTCGCGGTCCGGCCATCCCTGGCGCGGATAGGGCTCGATCCCTTCGGCGCGCAGCCGCTCGAGCTTCTCCCGCCTGACGCTCTCCGTCGAGCCCTCCGAGGGCTCGACCTTCGAAGGCACCTCGCTCACGGAACGAAGCCGACCGTCACCCGCTCGTCGCCGCGGTAGTCCGTGCGCGTCTCGGCGTCGTGCAGCAGCTCGCGCATCGCCGGGCCGTGGTGGGTGTCGTGCTCGAGCGCCACGCGCCAGCCGCTCGGCGTCTCGCCAAGCAGGTCGCGGATGACGCCGAGGCCGTCGTCACCGCTCTCGCCCAGTACGGCGATCTCCGGCTCGCGGCGGATCTCCGGCGAGCGCTCGTCGATCGAGGTCTCGGTGATGTAAGGCAGGTTGGCGATCAGCAGGTCGACCTCCTCGACGTACCCGGGGATGCCCTCGTCCACGCTCACCTCGAGCTCGACGCCGAGGCGTGCCGCGTTCTCGCGCGCCGCCTCGGCCGCCTCCTCGGAGAGGTCCGAGGCGGTCACCCGCAGGTCGGGACGCTCGCTGAGCAGGGCGAGGGCGATCGCGCCGGACCCGGTGCCGACCTCGTGCACGCGGGCGCCCTGCGGCAGCTCGACGCCGATGGCGACGAGCAGCTCGGTCTCGCGGCGCGGGATCAGCACCCGCTCGTCGACGGCGATCTCGATCTCGCGGAAACGGCAGCTGCCGAGGATGTACTCGAGTGGCTCACGCTCGCTGCGGCGGGCGATGAGGCGCTCGACCTCCTCACGCAGCTCAGGGTTCAACTCGGTCGAGCCGTCGCGCTCGAGGTCGGCGACATCGCGGTCCAGCGCCTTCGCCACCAGCGCCCTGGCGTCCGCTTCAGGCGTCTCGCAGCCGGCGGCTGCGATCGCCGCCGTTGCCTGCTCCACGATCTCCCCTGCGCTCACCACCGGCGAGGCTCCCTCATTCCGTACTCCCACGACTAAACCATTACCCCGCAGCGAGCCTGGTTGGATCGCCCGGAGCCACCTGCGACAGGCTACCGTGTCGGCGCCGTACGGCGAGGATCCACGTCGCCCCGATCAGCACCATCGCCAGGCTCTCCAACTGCGCTGTGGTGAGGCCGAGGAGGGCGTCGTCGTTGCGGCGCAGGAACTCGATCAGAAAGCGCTCCGCACCGGCGTAGACGAGGTAGAGCGCAAAGAGGACGCCCGCGCGGAAGCGGTCGCGCAGCTGCCAGAGCATCCAGGCACCGAGTCCCATCGCCAGCGTCTCGTAGATCGGCGTCGGGTGGACGGTGCTGTCGGTGGGAACCGTGCCGTCGGGATATGCCATCGCCCAGGGGCCGTCCCACCCCTTGCCGTAGTCGCCGTCGCCGGAGAGCTGACAGCCGCAGCGGCCGATCGCGTAGCCGAGCGCCAGTGCCGGCGCGGCGAGGTCGAACAGCGCGGGGCCGAGGAAGTCGCGGTACCAAGCCCAGAGCAAGACAGCCAGGGCGCCGCCGATCGCACCGCCATACCAGACCAGGCCCGAGCCGGAGAAGAGGTTCCCGATCAGGTCGTCGCTGACGCTGTCGTAGTTCTGCACGACGAAGTAGACGCGCGAGCCGACGATGCCTCCGATCAGCGCGGCGAAGCCCATCTCATACGCCCAGTCGACCGGCTTGCCGATCTCCCCCAGCCGCTTCCAGATCAGCGCCCCCGCAGCGAGGAAGGCCACGGCGAACATCAGGCCGAAGGTCTGGAGGGTGAGCGGCCCGATGTGGAGCTCGGGGTACACCTAGATGGTTGATTCCATGGCCGCGTGTGACTGGGGGCGCGCGTGGCCAAGCAGATCAAGGACGCAGGGTGCAGCCTTTGGCGGCGCCAAAGGCAAGCCCGAGGACGTAGAGATGCGCAGCGCCATGCGCGTCATCCAGGCGTGCGGGGTCGTGGAATCAACCATCTAGTCGCCGATCAGCATCTCCAGCAGCGCCTTCTGCGCGTGCAGGCGGTTCTCCGCCTGGTCCCAGACGGCGGAGCGCTCGCCGTAGAGGACCTCGGCGCTGATCTCCTCGCCGGGATGCGCGGGCAGGCAGTGCAGGACGACGGCGTCATCCTTGGCCGCCGCAAGCAGGTCGGCATCGATGCGGAAGGGAGCCAGGTCGGCGCGGCGGCGCTCGGCCTCGGCCTCGTCGCCCATGCTGACCCAGACGTCGGTGTAGATCGCGTCGGCACCAGCGGCGGCGTCGCGCGGGTCGCCGGTCAGCTTCGCGCCGTGGCCCTCCTCGAGCTGGTAGCCGGGGGGCGCCGCGACGACTACCTCGACATTCGCCAGCTCACCGGCGATGGTCAGCGAGCGGGCGACGTTGTTGCCGTCGCCGACGTAGGCGAGGCGCAGGCCGGCGAGCTCCCCGCGGCGCTCGCGCAGGGTGAGCAGGTCGGCGAGCGCCTGGCAGGGATGGTGAAGCGGGGTCAGTGCGTTGACCACCGGCACGTCTGCTGAGGCGGCCAGCTCGGTGACAGCCTCGTGGGAGCCGGAGCGGATCACGATCGCGTCGACGTAGCGCGAGAGGACCCGCGCCGTGTCGCCGATCGACTCGCCGCGGGAGAGCTGAAGTTCGTCGCCGCGCAGCACAACCGGGGCGGCGCCGAGCTCGGCGACGCCGACCTCGAAGGAGATCCTCGTCCGCGTCGAGGGCTTTTCGAAGACGAGGGCGACGCTGCGCCCGGCAAGGGAACCGGCTCCAAGCCGGTCCCTCCGGCCAGCTTTCAGCTCCGCGGCGCGGTCGAGCAGCTTGCCGAGCTCGAATGCGCCCAGCTCTTCGCCTGTGATGAAGTCCCGCTTCAAGCTGCGGATACTAAGTGGGTGCAGTTCAGGGCGATTAGCTGGAATCTGTTCCACGGGCGGGATTTCCCGCCCGACCGGGCGCTCTTCACCTGGCGTTCGCGCCTGCTGCGGGTCGAGGAGCGGGGAGCGACGCACGTTCAGGTGAACCGGGATCTCAAGGCGGAGTTCGCTCAGGTGCTCGCCGCCGCCGAGTGGGACGTCGCCCTGCTGCAGGAGTGCCCGCCGCGCTTTGCCGCGTCCCTCGCGAGCGCCTGCGCCGCGGAGCCGCACCTCGTCCTCACCTCGCGCAACTCGCTCGGCGCCCTGCGCAGCCTCGCCGCCCGGATCAACCCCGACCTGATCGCCTCCGGTGAGGGCGGCTCGAACCTGACCCTGGTCCGCGGCGGTGGGGCGCTGGGCGAGATCGTCGAGCGGCGCGAGCTCGCGATCCACGAAGGGAAGCCCGAGCGGCGCGCGATGGCCTTCACCCGAACCGCCTCCGGAGTCTGCGTTGCAAACCTGCACGCGACCAACGACCAGCCGGCTCTCGCCGTCGAGGACGTTCTGAGAGCGGCGCAGGCGAGCACCGAGTGGGCCGGCGAGGCGCCGCTGATCTTCGGCGGCGACCTCAACCTGCGACCCGGCGAGGATCCCGGTGTCTTCGACGTGCTGCGCGAACGGTTCCGCCTCGCGGGCCCGACCGGGCCTCGCGCGATCGATCACCTGCTCTCGCGGGGAGTGACGAGCGCCGATCCGCCGGCAGCCTGGCCGGCCGAGCGCCGGGAGCTGCCGCGAGGGGGCCTGGCGTTGCGCCTTTCCGACCACGCTCCCGTCCAGGCCGGCTTCGAGTGCGGGTAAACCCGGATCACCGAAACCGGCAGGGATGAGATAGTCAACCGGGAAGACCCCCGGCAACCCCACCAGGAGGCAAGAGATCATGGCCGCGAAAAAACAGACCACCGGCAAAGCGACGAAAAAACCCAAAGCCGGCGCGCGTGCCAAGAAAGCCCCGAAAAAAGCCGCGGCTAAGAAAGCCAAAGCCAAAACTGCGAAGAAGACCGCGACCCGTGGCAACACGGCAACGGCGGGGCTCGACAAGAGCGTCGAGCAGTTCCGCGAGAGCCTCGAGCGCAGCGTCACCCTCAGCCGCGACCGGCTCCAGGAGGTCGTCGACGACGCGGTCAAACGCGGTCGCATGACCCGCGGCGACGCCGAGAAGATGCTCTCCGACCTGGTCAAAAAGGGACGGCGGCAGACCGACTCGCTGCTGAAGGAGCTCGAACGACTGGTCAAACAGGCGCGCAAAGAGGTCGGCGGCCGCGCCGAGCCTGTGCGCAAGCAGGCCACCCAGGCAGCTCGCCGCGCGCGCAAGAAACTTGGCTAGGTGAACCAGGCCACCGGTGAGATTCCGGCAGCTCGCCGGCACCGCGGAGAGCAGCTCGAGGTAGAGATCGACTCGCTTGCCTTCGGCGGGCGGGGAGTGGCGCGCTCGGAGGGACTCGTCGTCTTCGTCGCCGGCGCGCTGCCAGGTGACCGTGTGCGGGTCGAGATAACCAAGGCGAAGAAGCGCTTCGCCGAGGCACGCACGGTCGAGCTCCTGCGACCCGGTGCCGAGCGGATCGCCGACCGCTGCATCCACGACGGCGAGCCCTGCCCGGGGGCACCGTGGCAGGGTCTTGCTTACGAGCGGCAGCTGGCCTGCAAGCGCGACCAGGTGGACGAGGCGCTGCGTCGCATCGGCGGCCTCGACGGCTTCGAGCTGGAGGAGATCGAGCCGGCGGTCGAACAGTGGCGCTATCGCAACAAGCTCGAGTACTCCTTCGGCGAGCGCGACGGCGAGCCGATCCTCGGCTTCCACGCCCGCGGCCGCTGGGACCTCGTCGTCGACGTCGAGGATTGTCTGCTCGCCTCCGAGCGGGGCAACGCGGCGCGCAACGCGGTCCGCGAGTGGGCGCGGCTGGAAGCGGTACCCGCCTACGACGGGGGCGAGCGGACCGGCGTCCTGCGCAACCTCATCGTGCGCGAGGGCTGGCGCACCGGGCAGCTCCAGACCCGGCTGGTGACCTCCGCCGCCCGCTTCCCGAAACCACCGGTCGACCTGCACACGGCGATCGAGGGCGACTCGGGCGGAACCGACGGCCCGACCGGCGTGCTGGGCGAGGAGCGCCTGCGCGAGGAGCTCTGCGGCCTGCGCCTGGAGATGTCCCACGGTGCCTTCTTCCAGACCAACACCGAGATGGCCGAGCGCCTCTACGCGGTCGCCGCCGAGTACGCGGGCCTGAGCGGCAGCGAGCGGGTCTTCGACCTCTACTGCGGGATCGGCACGATCGGTTTGACGATGGCGGCGCGGGCAGGTGAGGTCTGGGGCCTGGAGATAGTCCCCGAGGCGATCGCCGACGCGGAGCGCAACGCCGAGCTGAACGAGATCGGGAACGCCCGCTTCATGGCCGGCAGCGCCCGCACCGGCGTCCGCCCGCTGATCGAGAAGGCGGGCAAGCCCGACGTCCTCGTCATCGACCCGCCCCGCGCCGGCCTCTCGCAGAAGATCGTGCGCCGGGTGCTCGAGTGCGAGGCGAGGAAGATCGTCTACGTCTCCTGCAACCCGACCACCCTGGCCCCCAACGCCGCCCAGATGGTCGAGGCCGGCTACACCCTGAAGCGGGTCAAGCCCGTCGACATGTTCCCGCAGACACCGCACATCGAGTGCGTGGCGCTGCTGGAGAAGAGCGCGCCGGGCTAGAGGCTCGCGGCGACGATCAGCGTGGAGAGGCCGACGAAGCCCATCGCCATGCCCACCCCAATCGTGGTCAAGCGCTGGCTCATCGACGACACCTCACTTCTTAGGCCATCAATACCGGCCTCAATCCGCTCGAAACGCTTGTCAATCTGTTCGAAGCGCTTGTCGACTTGTTCGAAGCGTTCATCGACGTGCTTGAAGCCAAGGTCGACCTTTTCGTTCAGCCCATCGAGCCGATCGTCGGTCCATTCGCGTGCCATTGCCTCCATGATGCCAGGCTAGTCTGAAATGTGTTGTCTGTGGTTGAGCTGGGATTAGAAAAGCGTCACGACTTTCGCGCAACACTCAGCCAATAGGCTTCCTCGCCATGAGCGACGGGCAAGGCAGAGGGTTCGGAGTGGCCGCCGGGCTCGACCACGAGGTGGCCCGTCCGCTGGCCGAGCGTTGCGCCGAGCTCGGCTACGGCTCGATGTGGTCAAACGACCATCCCGGCGCCAAAGGGCTGGAGACGCTGGCGGAGTTCGGCGCCGCGGCTCCCGGCCTCGACCTCGGCGTCGCCGTGATCGCGCTCGACCGCACCCCGCCGGAGACGATCGCCGCCGACGTCGAGCGACTCGGCCTCGACCCGGCCCGGCTCTGGCTCGGCGTGGGAGCCGGCTTCGCCGAGAAGCCCTTGACCCGGATGCGCGAGGCGCTCCCCGAGCTGCGCGAGCGCCTGCCCGGCGTCCGCCTCGTCCTCGCCGCGATGGGCCCGAAGATGTGCGCCCTCGCCGGCGCCTCCTACGACGGGGCCTTCTTCAACTGGATGACCCCCGAGTTCGCCGCCGGTGCCCGCACCATGGTCGAGGCCGGCGCCAAGGAGGCCGGCCGCGAGACGCCCCCGGTCTTCGGCTATGTCCGCACCGCCGTCGGCCCCGACGCCTCCGGGCGCCTGGCCAAGGAGGAGTCCTTCTACCGCGACCTCCACGACGGCTACCGCAACCACTTCGCTCGCCTCGAAGAGCCCGAGGGCACGGTGGGAGTCGCCGCCGCCGATGCGGACTCCGCGCAAAAGGCCCTGGCCGCCTACACCGCCCTCGACACCGTCGTGGTCAGGGGCCTCGCCAGCGCCAAGGTCGAGGCGATGGCTGCGGTCGCCGAGGCGGCGGCACCCTGAAGTTCCGGGAGGTGCGGTGGCTAGGATGCGCCGCCCATCGCCGCCGAAGCTCACATAGACAGGCCACTCGCGCGCACGGTCGGCAGCACGATCTTCATCAGCCGCTGGCTGCAGGCGCCCCTCTACCTGGGCCTGATCGCCGCCCAGGGCGTCTACGTCTGGCGCTTCATGCAGGAGCTCTGGCACCTGGTCGCCGACGCCGGGCACCTGAGCGAGAACGAGGTGATGCTGCTGGTCCTCGGCCTGGTCGACGTGGTGATGATCGCCAACCTCCTGATCATGGTGATCATCGGCGGCTACGAGACCTTCGTCTCGCGGATCAACCTCAAGGACCACCCCGACCAGCCCGAGTGGCTCTCCCACGTCAACGCCAACGTGCTCAAGGTGAAGCTGGCGATGGCGATCGTCGGCATCTCCTCGATCCACCTGCTGCAGACCTTCATCAACGCCGCCAACACCTCCTCCGAGACGATGCTCTGGCAGACGATCATCCACCTCACCTTCGTCGTCTCGGCCGTCGCCCTCGCCCTGATCGACCGCTTCCTCTCCCCCAAGAACACCGCGGAAAAGGTGCTGGAGACCAACCACTCCGACGGCCCGGCCCCGGCTCCCGCTCGAACCTCTAGCTGAGGGCGGCCGCTTACTGACGGTCGGCGCCGCACGGTACTCGCGCCGCACGTTTGAGCAAGAGGGGCGGGACGCCCTCGAACGGGCGGATACTCAAATCGCCGGCCTAATTAGGCCGGCGATTGTCCGGGCGAGGGTGTCCCGCCCCTCTTGCCCCTCAGTACGGCGGCAAATCCTCGTACCAGTCGCCGAGCGTCTTGAAGGAGCGCCAGAAGCGTTGCTTGGCGTCCTCTTCGTCAAGCGAGTCGTCGATGTCGGGGGTGTAGAGGGCGTCGACGGTGGGGGTGAAGGCTTGGATCTCGCCCTCGCGCGGCTCGATCGTGCGGGAGAGGGGGACATCGAGGTCGTTGAGGACGCGCAGGGCCGGCTCGCCCATGACGACGACGATCTTCGGCTGCACGATCGCGATCTCCTCGACCACGCGGCGCACGCACTCGGGGGCAGCGAGGTCGGGCTCGGCGATCGGGCACTTGACGCAGAGGGTGCCGTAGACGACCAGGGGATCGATGCCGAGCCGCTTGAAGCTTTTCATCAGCGCGTTGCCGGCGCGGCCGTAGAAGGCGACGCCCTCTTCGATCTCCGCCGCAGCCGGGGCCTGCTTGAGCATGAAGACGTCGGCCTGGGGGTGGCCGGAGCCGAGCACCGGCATCAGCTTGCCGCGCGGGCAGTGCGGGCACTCCTGGAGCTCGTGGGTCAGCTGGTTGAGCTCGCGGATCGCGCGCTCCAGGTACTTCTCTCTGATCTCGTCGTCGGTCGCCGGCATGCTCGGCGCCTTCTTTGACGGGCCGGGCGCGGCTCCTTTCGCGCGGCCCGCCTGCATCAGCTCTTGCTCGCCGGCCGTCTTTTCCGCGGCTGCCCGCCCCGCACCGGCTTGGCGTTCGGGACGCGGCGTTTCGGCGCCTTCGGCCGCCCGGTCGTCTGCAGCAGCTTCAGCGTCTGCACGTAGACGAGGTTCTTGTGCTTGCGGGTGATGTCGGCGTCGCGCATCGCCTCGAGGAACTCCTGCCGGCCCGTCGAAGTCGTGGATCCGCACCCGCACGCTGCCCAGCCCCTGGGCGACGTGGCTGTCGGAGCCGGCGCCGGGGACGATCCGGTACTTGCGGGCGAAGCGCTCGGCCTCCTCGTTGAAGGCGGTCAGCGCCACCCGCGGGTTGAAGACCTCGAGGATGTCGATCTCCTCGACGATGTCGAGCAGGTGCTCGTAGTCGGGCACCGAGTGGAAGCGGTCGAAGGGGTGCGGGACGTAGACGAGCCCGCCCTGCTCGCGGATCGCGGCGATCGTCTCCGCCATCGTCATCCCCTTCGGGATCTTCTCCTCGAGGAAGAGGCCGATCACCTCGCCCTGCTCGGCGGTCTTCACCTCCTCGGCGACGATCACCTTGATGTCGCCCATCTCGCTCGGCGATCCGGCGCGCCTCCAGCGCCCCGGAGACCTCGTTGTGGTCGGTGATCGCGATCGCCCCGAGGCCGCGGTCGCGGGCGGTCTGCAGCAGCACCTCGACCGGCGTCGCGCAGTCGGGCGAGTGGTCGGTGTGCATGTGCAGGTCGACCTCGATCAGCGGCCGCTCGGCGATGCGGCGCGCGCATCTCGGGGTCGCCGGCGGGGTCGTGGCGGCGGGCCGAGCAGGCGGCGGTAGATCGCCTCCAGCTCGGCGGCGACGCGCCCCCAGTCGCGGTCGACCCCGCCCGGCTCGATCAGCTCGTAGGAGGCGGGGAAGTAGCGCTCCAGCAGCCGGCCGGTCTCGGGCGTGGTCACGGTGCGGGCGTCGAGGCGGCCGAAGAAGATCTCGACCAGCGGCCGCGCGACCTGGGTCGAGAGCACCCGCTCCTGCGGCGCGTGGAAGGTGGCGACGTTGAGCGAGTAGGAGTGCCGCAGCGCCGCCGAGGAGACGCTGGGCGCGAAGGGCTCGTGGACGTGGACGATGTCCGACGGCGTCGCCGCGCAGCAGCTTTTTGACCGGGTCGCCGGCACCGGCGATCCGCGACCTCGTGGCCGCGCCGCTCCAGCTCCTCGGAGACGCGCTCGACGAACTCGTTGACCGGGTTCTCGGTGCCCCGCCGGTAGGGCGTGACCTGGGCGATCGAGAGCGGCTCGGCCGACACGGGGCAGCAGCATAAGAGCCCGCGCAGGCTGGCGAGGCCGCCGAGCTCAGGCCTCGGCCTTCGCCTCGGCGGCCGGCTCCGACCGCCGCCTTGCCGCGCGCGTTGGCGGCGATGAACTCCTCGGTCTGCTCGCGCGCCTCGTCGTCGGGGCGCTGGCTGTGCGGCGACTTCATCAGGTAGCTGGAGGGACCGTCGAGCTGGCCGGCGATGCCGTTGTTGAGCGCCAGCTTGATCAGCCGCACCGCGTCGATGACGACGCCGGCCGAGTTCGGCGAGTCCCAGACCTCGAGCTTCAGCTCGACGTTGAGCGGCACGTCGCCGAAGGCTTTGCCCTCGAGGCGGATGTGCGCCCACTTGCGGTCGGTGAGCCAGGCGACGTAGTCGGAGGGGCCGACGTGGACGTCCTCGTCGGGCAGCTCGTGGCCCATGATCGAGGTGACCGCGTTGGTCTTGGAGATCTTCTTCGAGTCGAGCCGCTCGCGCTCGAGCATGTTGAAGAAGTCCATGTTGCCGCCGACGTTGAGCTGGCTGGTCCGCTCCAGGCGCACGCCGCGGTCGTGGAAGAGGCGGGCGAGCTGGCGGTGGACGATCGTCGCCCCGACCTGGGACTTGATGTCGTCGCCGATGATCGGCAGCCCGGCCTCCTTGAAGCGCTTGTCCCAGTAGTCCTCGCGGGCGATGAAGACGGGCAGGCAGTTGACGAAGCCGACGCCGGCCTTGAGCGCCTGCTCGACGTACCACTTGGTCGCGTCCTCGGAGCCGACCGGCAGGTAGCAGACGAGCACGTCGGCCTTGGTCTCTTTGAGGATGCCGACGATGTCGGCGGTTTCGCCCGGCGCTTTGGTGATCTTCTGCTTTGAGGTACTTGCCGAGGCCGTCGTGGGTCATCCCCCGCTCGACCTTGACGCCGAGCTTGGGCACGTCGGCGAACTTGATCGTGTCGTTCTGGCCCGACCAGATCGCCTCGGAGAGGTCCTTGCCGACCTTCTCGGAGTCGATGTCGAAGGCGGCGACGAACTCGACGTCGCGGACGTGGTAGCCGCCCAGGTCGACGTGCATCAGGCCGGGCACTTCCTCGGCTGGGGTCGGCGTCCTTGTAGTACTGGACGCCCTGGATGAAGGAGTTGGCGCAGTTGCCGACGCCGACGATCGCGACGCGGACCTTCTCGTCCGTGCGGGCGGCGCCGTTGGTGCTGCCGTTTGCTCCGTTGCTCTCGCTCATGAAATTCGAAGTCCTTCCTCGATCGGGCTGGGTGGCAAAGCACACCCGGGCCGGGCTGGTTACAGGTCTGAGGCTGGCCGCTAGGCCTCGCTTGAAAGCTGGTTTCGGACATGCCATACACGCTGGATCGTCGTGACGATGGTCAGCGCCGCGATCACGTAGACCGCGGGCGCCAGAAGTTCGAAGTCGCCGATCCCGGCGCCCTTGGCGAAGACCAAGCCGATGGAGAGTATGACTACCCGCACCGGTCGCGTCGCCAACCCGACCTTGCACTCGACCCCGAGCGCCTCGGCGCGGGCGCGCGTGTAGGAGACCATCAGCGAGCCGAGCACGGCGACGACGCACATCGCGGCGGCGAAATCGTCGCCCGGTCGCGGCGAAGTAGCCGGCGACGGCGGCGAGCACGATCCCCTCCTCGATGCGGTCCAGGGTCGAGTCGAGGAAGGCGCCGAAGAGCGTGCCCTTGCCCGACATCCGCGAGTAGCGGCCGTCGAGCGTGTCCATCACCGAGCCGACGATGAAGGCGACGCCGGCGAGGAAGAAGAGGCGCTGGGTGACCAGGGCGGCGGCGACCAGGTTGCCGACCAGGCCGGCGATCGA